>CAVINS010000064.1:0-17108 GCA_963643925.1 Bacteroidaceae bacterium | reverse complement strand
CAACGACCCCCTGATTAACAGTCAGGTGCTCTAACCAACTGAGCTATTGAAGCAACATTCGTTTCTCAAATGCGGTGCAAAAGTACGGCGAATATTTTATATACGCAACAACTTTAGCAAAAAAAATGTCGCAACACGGCATTTTCTTCTCCCATGCCCCTCTATGCCCTCGCTATCCCCTCCTGCGAGGGCTGGCTTCGCGGTTGTGAAGAAGTAATCATTTGCTCTTGTGTCCTCCCTCTCCTTCTGCGGAAGCTGGCCTTGCGGGAGAACATTTATGGTAATTACATAGATTTCTCGGGATAACCATCGATAGTTCCTCCTTAACTATGCTTTTGGGGGTACTTAAGGAGGAACTATCGCAAGCGTGGACGAGTACAGCCTGCCCGCCCGCAACGAAATTACGTTAAATATCAGGCGGGTTTTGTGGGTATTCTATGGAATGTACATACTTTTGTAACTCAATGAGCGTCGTGCCTGCGTGGGGTGCGGCCGAGACATGAACGTATGAAAAAGCATTTGACTAAGAAACTGATGGTGGCTGCCGTGGTTGTGGCCGTGGCGGGAGGCTTGCTGAGCTTCAAGGATGATGACCGCAACTTCCAAATCGTGAAGAACCTGGATGTGTTCAATACACTGTTCAAGGAACTGGACCTCTTCTACGTGGATACGATCGATGCGGAGAAGGTGATAGGCACCGGCATCGAAGCCATGCTGCAGCAGCTGGACCCCTATACCGTATATTATCCCGAGAGCCAGACGGAAGAGCTGAAGATGATGACCACCGGCAAGTACGCCGGCATAGGTTCGGTGATACGCTTCCATAAAGGGAAGAACCGCGTGGTGATAGCCGAACCGTATGAGAACCTGCCTGCTGCAAAGGTGGGGCTGAAACCGGGCGACGTCATCCTCGACATCGACGGGGTGGACATGCTGGGCAAGTCGACCTCCGTGGTGAGCGACAAGCTGCGCGGCGAGGCGGGCACGAGTTTCCTGCTGCGCGTGCAACGCCCCGGAACGACGGAACCGCTGGAGTTTAAAGTGACACGCGAGAACATACAGACACCCACCATACCTTATTATGGAATAGTAGGCGACGGGATAGGCTACATCTACCTGACCAGCTTCACTGAGAACTGCTCGCGCGACGTGCGCCGCGCCTTCATCGACCTGAAGCAACAAGGCATCACTTCGCTGGTGCTCGACCTGCGCGGCAACCCCGGCGGACTGATGAGCGAGGCGGTGGAGATACTGAACATGTTCCTGCCCAAGGGGCTGGAGGTGCTCTCCACAAAGGGAAAGATGAAGCAAGCCGCCTCGGTGACGAAGACCACGAAGGAGCCGCTGGACACGCGGATGCCTCTTGCGGTGCTGGTAGATGGTGAGTCGGCCTCTGCTTCGGAGATTGTGGCGGGATCGTTGCAAGACCTCGACCGGGCTGTCATCGTGGGCACCCGCACCTTCGGCAAGGGACTGGTGCAGGTCATCCGCGACCTTCCCTACAACGGCAATCTTAAGGTAACTACCTCGAAATACTATATCCCCAGCGGCCGTTGCGTGCAGGCCATCAACTACCAGCATAGGGACGCTTCCGGTCGTGCCGAGCGTGTGCCCGACAGCTTGACCACAGTGTTCCATACCGCCGCCGGCCGTGAGGTGCGCGATGGCGGAGGCGTGACACCGGACAAGAAGGTGGAAGTCGAGAAGGCTCCCACGATGCTCTATTATCTCGACGTCCACGACGTGGTGTTCGACTATGTGGTAGACTTCTGTCTGCGCCACGACACCATAGCCGACGCCGCACACTTCACCTTGTCCGACGCTGAGTACGAAATCTTCAAGCAGCAGGTGAAGAAGTCAGACTTCACCTACGACAAAGAGAGCGAAAAAGCCCTGAAGGCCTTGCGCAGTATTGCCGAGATAGAGGGGTATATGGACGATGCCAAGTCGGAGTTCGAGGCACTGGAGAAGAAACTGTCGCACAACCTGGACCGCGACCTCGACCACTTCTCGGAAGACATACGCGAGCTGGTGGCCGGAGAGATAGTGAAGAACTACTACCACCAACGCGGCACAGTCATCTACTCCCTGCGCTTCGACCCGGGACTGAAAGACGCCCGTGCCATCCTGTGCGACACGGTGGCCTATCGCAAGATACTGAGTCCGAAGGAATAGCGGACTAACGGTTCACCTGGACGGACACGGCCCCATCCTTCTTCGTGACGAAGATGTGGCCGCCTTCCTTGCTGAGGTTGAAGGTGGACACCTCGTCCGTGCATCCGTCCACCACCAGCAGGGCGTTCTCCTCCTCGTAACGGTTGACGGGAGCGAGGCGGAAGCTGTCGGCGGGCACGGTGCCGTTCCAAAGCAGACTGTCGTTGATGTAGACGGCGAGCGAGTCGCCCCGGAGTCCGTTGGCCAACTCCACTTGGTACACCTCGGAGTAGACAATGTGACGCTGCTTGCGGTTGCTCAGCTGCAGCGACAGGACGGTGAAAAGGATGACGACGAAGATGACGGCGAAAGCCAACACTCCCGTGATTACCATAAACGAGCGGTTTGGATTGCGATGTGTATTGTTCATACGGCTAATTCCCTTTGATGAAGATGAATATCGCGGCAAAAATAATATTTTTTCGAGGAAACTTTGTAGGGTAAGGAAATATTCCTACCTTTGCAATCGAAATGGATGAAAATGTGAAGGGGCTTGTAAGAGCCCCTTTTTTATTCTATAAACAGTATTTGAATGATAGACAAGAATCTTGTTGAGAACATTGTGGCTGAATGGCTGCAAGACAAAGACTATTTTTTGGTGGACGTGTCCGTCAGCCCCGACGACAAAATCGTGGTGGAGATTGACCATGCCGAAGGCGTGTGGATTGAGGACTGCGTGGAACTGAGCCGGTTCATCGAGTCGAAGATGAACCGCGAGGAGGAAGACTTTGAACTGGAGGTAGGCTCTGCCGGAATAGGCCAGCCCTTCAAGGTGCTCCAGCAATACAAGAACCACATCGGTAAGGAAGTGGAGACGTTGACCAACGACGGCCGCAAGCTTGTCGGGGTGCTGAAGGAGGCTGGTGAGGACAAGTTCGTGTTGGCTGTCAGCAAGAAAGAGAAGAAAGAAGGCGCCAAACGGCCGCAACTGGTGCAGACCGACGTGGTGCTGGGATATAACGATGTAAAATATACTAAATACCTTATTAGTTTTAAATAGAATTATGGCGAAGAAAGAGGAAACGGTCAGCTTGGTTGACACATTTTCGGAATTTAAGGAGTTGAAGAACATCGACCGCGCAACACTGGTCAATGTTCTGGAGGAGAGTTTCCGTAGCGTGATAGCTAAAATGTTCGGAACGGACGAGAACTACGACGTGATTGTCAATCCCGACAAAGGAGACTTCGAGATATGGAGAAACCGGGAAGTGGTGGAAGATGAAAACTTGACTAACCCCAACGTGCAGATAGCCCTGTCCGAAGCGCAGAAGATAGACGCCTCGTATGAGGTGGGCGAGGAAGTTACTGACGAAGTGCACTTCGCCGACTTTGGCCGGCGTGCCATCCTGAACCTGCGTCAGACCTTGGCATCGAAGATACTGGAATTGGAGAAAGACAGTCTTTACAATAAATATATAGAACGCGTAGGTGATGTGGTAAGCGCCGAGGTCTACCAGATATGGAAGAAGGAAATCCTGCTGCTCGACGACGAGGGTAATGAACTGCTGCTGCCCAAGACCGAGCAGATACCGAGCGACTTCTACCGCAAAGGCGAGACAGTGCGCGCTGTGGTGGCACGGGTGGACAATCAGAACAACAACCCGAAGATTATCCTGAGCCGTACGTCTCCGGCCTTCCTGCAAAGACTGTTCGAAATGGAAGTTCCCGAAATTAACGACGGACTGATAACAATCAAGCGAATAGCCCGCCTCCCGGGTGAGCGCGCGAAGATTGCCGTGGAGTCGTATGACGACCGTATCGATCCGGTGGGAGCGTGTGTAGGTGTAAAGGGTTCACGTATCCATGGCATCGTGCGCGAGTTGCGCAACGAGAACATTGACGTGATCAACTTCACTTCCAATGTCTCGCTTTTCATCCAGCGGGCATTGAGTCCTGCTAAAGTCTCTTCCATCCGACTGGATGAAGAGAGCCGCAAAGCGGAGGTTTATCTGAAACCTGAGGAGGTGTCTCTGGCAATCGGTAAGGGCGGCATGAACATCAAGCTGGCCAGCATGCTTACCGATTATACGATCGATGTGTTCCGTGAACTGGATAACGTTGCCGAGGAGGAGGATATCTACCTCGACGAGTTCAGCGACGAGATAGATGAGTGGGTCATCAACGCCATCAAGGGTATCGGCATAGATACCGCGAAAGGCGTGCTCAATGCTCCTCGTGAAATGCTCATCGAAAAGGCGGATCTGGAAGAAGACACAGTAGATGAAGTATTGAGAATATTAAAGGCAGAATTTGAGGAGTAAAGTATGACGATTAGATTAAACAAAGTAACTAGAGATTTAAATGTAGGAATAACGACTGTCGTCGAGTTTTTGCAGAAGAAGGGATTCACCGTAGAAGCAAATCCGAACACGAAGATTTCGGAAGAGCAATATGACTTACTCGTGAAGGAGTTCAGCAAGGACAAGAATCTGAAGATTGCATCGGATATCTTGCGCGAACGCCAGATCAAGGATCGTGTGAAGGGAACCGTCTTTGTGAACGAAGGCGCAGCGGAGACAAAGAAAGAAGACGTAAAGAAGACGTTTGCACCCGAAGATAATCGGCCCAAGTTCAAACCGATAGGCAAGATAGACCTGGACAGCTTGAACAAGAAGAAAACCGCTATGGTGTTAAAGGATGAGCCGGCACAGAAGGCGGCCGAGCCTGCACAGCCGGTGGAGAGTGAGAAGAAAGAAGAAACACCTCACGCAGCACCGACAGTTGAACAGCAGCCTGCCGCCAAGCCAGAGTTCGCCGTTAAACCCCAGCCTGCCCCGAAGGAGCAGTCCGTGGTAGCGGAGAAGGCAGCGACAGCTTCGGAGGAAACAAAGAAACCGGATATGAAACCAGAAGAGTCAACGGAAAAGCAATCGGACGAGCCTGTCGTTGTACTGCAGCCAAAGGCACCGGAAACACAAGCTCCCGCCCAGACGGCAGCAACGGAGACTGAGAATAAGCAGGACGACGGAGTGTTCCATCTGAACAAACCCGCGTTTGTGTCCAAAATCAATGTGGTGGGACAGATAGACCTGGCCGCACTGAACCAGTCGACACGTCCGAAGAAGAAGTCGAAGGAGGAGAGACGTAAGGAGCGCGAGGAGAAGGAGAAATTCCGTATGGAACAGAAGCGTCAGATGAAAGACGCCATCATCAAGGAGATACGGAAGACCGACGACAAATCGCCGAAACCAGCCGATAATGCTGACGACGAGAACAAACGTAACAAGAAGAAACGGAGCCGCATCAACCAGGAACGGGTGGACATCAGCACCGTGGACAACGGTGGCAACAACGGCCAGGGTAACAATGGCGGCAACCGTCGCCATGGCAGCAACAACGGAGGTGGCAACAGAAACCAACAGTTCCAGGGCGGCAACAACAATTATAACAACAACGGCAACAATAACGGTGCTGGCAAACATGGCGGTAAGGACCGCTTCAACAAGAAGCAACCGTTCGTGAAGGCCGAAGTGAGCGACGAAGACGTAGCCAAGCAGGTGAAGGAGACCTTGGCCCGCCTCACCAACAAGGGCAAGACCAAGGCATCGAAGTACCGCAAGGAGAAACGCGAGAACGTGCTCAACCGTCAGCAGGAGCTGGAGGACCAGGAACAGGCAGAGAGCAAGATACTGAAACTGACCGAGTTCGTTACCGCTAACGAGTTGGCCAACATGATGGACGTGCCAGTGACCAAGGTCATCGGTACCTGCATGAGCATCGGTATCATGGTGTCCATCAACCAACGCCTCGACGCGGAGACCATCAACCTGGTGGCCGACGAGTTCGGTTTCAAGACCGAATATGTGAGTGCCGAGGTGGCACAGGCCATCACCGAGGAGGAGGACAATGAGGAAGACCTGCAGCCGCGCGCACCTATCGTCACCGTGATGGGTCACGTGGACCATGGTAAAACCTCGCTGCTCGACTACATTCGCAAGGCCAACGTGATTGCCGGCGAGGCCGGAGGTATCACACAGCACATCGGTGCCTATCACGTGACTTTGGAGGATGGCCGACACATCACTTTCCTCGATACACCGGGACACGAAGCCTTCACAGCCATGCGTGCCCGTGGTGCCAAGGTGACCGACGTGGCCATCATCATCGTGGCTGCCGACGACGACGTGATGCCCCAGACCAAGGAGGCTATCAACCATGCCATGGCAGCTGGTGTGCCTATCGTGTTCGCTATTAACAAAATAGACAAGCCCGCGGCCAATCCCGACAAGATTAAGGAGGAGTTGGCGGCTATGAACTTCCTCGTGGAGGAATGGGGCGGCAAGTATCAGTCGCAGGACATCTCGGCCAAGAAAGGTGTCGGAGTGCCCGAACTGATGGAGAAGGTGCTGCTGGAGGCTGAGTTGCTCGACCTGAAGGCCAATCCGAACCGCCGTGCCACGGGTTCCATCATCGAGTCGACCCTGGACAAGGGCCGTGGCTACATCGCCACCGTGCTCATTGCCAACGGAACCCTGAAGGTGGGCGACATCGTGCTGGCCGGAACCAACTATGGTAGGGTGAAGGCCATGTTCAACGAACGTAACCAACGCATCAAGGAGGCCGGTCCGGCAGAACCCGCGCTGGTGCTGGGACTGAACGGTGCGCCGCAGGCAGGCGACACCTTCCACGTGATAGAGACCGAGCAGGAGGCCCGCGAGATTGCCAACAAACGTCAGCAGCTGCAGCGTGAGCAGGGCTTGCGTACGCAGAAGATGCTTACCCTCGACGAGGTGGGCCGTCGTCTGGCTTTGGGCGACTTCCACGAGCTGAACGTCATCGTCAAGGGCGATGTGGACGGATCTATCGAGGCCTTGAGCGACTCGTTGATAAAACTCTCCACCGCCAACATCCAGGTGAACGTTATCCACAAGGCTGTGGGTCAGATATCGGAGTCCGATGTCAGTCTGGCCGCTGCCTCCAATGCCATCATCATCGGTTTCCAGGTGCGTCCCTCGGCACAGGCCCGTAAGGCTGCCGAGCAGGAAGGCGTGGACATCCGCCTCTACTCCATCATCTACGATGCCATAGAGGATGTGAAGGCCGCTATGGAAGGCATGCTTGCCCCGGAGGTAAAGGAGGAAGTGACCGCCTCACTGGAGGTGCGCGAGGTGTTCCACATCACCAAGGTGGGTACCGTCGCCGGTGCGCTGGTGAAGGAAGGAAAGGTGAAGCGCTCCGACAAGGCGCGTGTCATACGCGACGGTATCGTTATCTTCACCGGCGAGATCAATGCATTGAAACGCTTCAAGGACGATGTGAAAGAGGTGGCCGTCAACTTCGAGTGCGGTATCAGCCTGCAGAACTACAACGACCTGAAGGTGGACGATGTCATCGAGACGTTCCAGGAGGTGGAGGTGAAAGCCAGCCTTTAGTGATGAGATATGCCGCCAAGGCATCATAGACAGAATGATAACCGCAGTGTGTCAATTGCCGAATAGGAATGTTTGTGTGATTGGCACACTGATGTTTAGCCTATAACGAAAGACATGACAGTAATAGATATAGTGATACTGGTCATCCTGGCTGCCGGGATGATATTGGGCTACCGCAAGGGGTTCTTCAAGCAACTCTCCTCGGTGCTCGGACTGGTGGTGGGCCTCTTCGTGGCCCGCGCGCTCTATGTGATGGTAGGGGAGTATTTGGCTCCTCACCTCGGCACATCGGAGTCGGTGGCGCAAATACTGGCCTTCCTCATCATCTGGGCCGTGGTGCCCCTGGTGCTCTATGTGGCGGCCAATATGCTGACCAAGGCACTCGACATTGTGCACCTGGGTATCGTCAACCGCTTCGGTGGTGCCCTGTTGGGTATGCTCCTGTGCATCTTGTGGATAGGTCTGCTGATGCACATACTGCAATTTGTCGATAGCCAGGATGCGCTCATCGGTAAGGAACTGAAGGAGGAGTCGTTCTTCTACGGACCTATCCAGGAGATTTCCGATGTCTTCTTCCCGGCTATCAAGGACATGACCAAACAAATTATAAAGTAAGCTATGCTGAATAACGATAGAGCTGAACTGTCGCGCAACGCCCAGGGAACGGACGAACCGAACCGGTTGGTGAAGCAGATAGCTCAGGAGAAATATAAATACGGATTTACGACCGACGTGCATACCGACGTCATCGAACGGGGACTCAACGAAGAGGTGGTCCGTCTGATATCGGCCAAGAAGAACGAGCCCGAGTGGTTGCTGGAGTTCCGCCTGAAGGCCTTCCGCTACTGGCAGACCCTGGAAATGCCCACATGGGCTCACCTCACCATCCCCGAGATAGACTACCAAGCCATCTCGTACTACGCTGCTCCTGCGAAGAAGGAGGGACCGAAGAACATGGACGAGGTGGACCCCGAGCTGATAAAGACCTTCGACAAGCTGGGCATCCCCCTGGAGGAGCAGATGGCACTGAGCGGCGTGGCTGTGGATGCCGTGATGGACTCCATCTCGGTGAAGACAACCTTCAAGAAGACGCTTATGGAGAAGGGCATCATCTTCTGCTCCATAAGCGAGGCCGTGCGCGAACATCCCGACTTGGTGAAGACCTACCTGGGCTCTGTGGTACCCTACCGCGACAACTTCTTTGCCGCCCTCAACTCGGCCGTCTTCAGTGACGGATCGTTCGTCTACATCCCCAAGGGTGTACGTTGCCCCATGGAACTCTCCACCTACTTCCGCATCAACGCTGCCAACACCGGACAGTTCGAGCGAACCCTCATCGTGGCGGACGACGACAGCTATGTCTCCTACCTGGAGGGCTGCACCGCACCGATGCGCGACGAGAACCAACTGCATGCCGCCATCGTGGAGATTGTGGTGCACGACCGGGCCGAGGTGAAGTACAGCACCGTGCAGAACTGGTACCCAGGCGATGCCGAGGGCAGGGGTGGAGTCTATAACTTCGTCACCAAACGCGGTCATTGCAAGGGCGTGGACAGCAAACTCTCGTGGACACAGGTGGAGACGGGCTCCGCCATCACCTGGAAGTACCCCAGCTGCATCCTCAGCGGTGACAACTCGCAGGCCGAGTTCTACTCCGTGGCTGTGACCAACAACTACCAGCAAGCCGACACCGGCACGAAGATGATACACTTGGGACGCAACACCCGCAGTACCATCATCAGTAAAGGTATCTCGGCCGGCAAAAGCCAGAACTCCTACAGGGGCCTGGTGAAGGTGGGCGAGCGGGCGGACAATGCGCGCAACTACAGTCAGTGCGACTCCCTGTTGCTGGGCAGCCAGTGCGGCGCACATACCTTCCCCTACATGGATGTGCACAACGAGACCGCCGTGGTGGAGCACGAAGCCACCACCTCGAAGATATCCGAGGACCAGTTGTTCTACTGCAACCAGCGGGGCATCCCCACTGAGGCTGCCATCGGACTGATAGTGAACGGCTATGCCAAGGAAGTGCTCAACAAGTTGCCTATGGAGTTTGCCGTGGAGGCGCAGAAACTCCTTTCCGTGTCGCTCGAGGGCAGCGTAGGATAATCTATTAACGTATCACTGAAAATTCAAAGCAATGTTAGAGATAAAAGATTTGCATGCCACCATCGATGGCAAAGAGATATTGAAAGGCATCAACCTGACGGTGAAGACCGGCGAGGTGCATGCTATCATGGGTCCCAACGGCTCCGGTAAGAGTACGCTCAGCAACGTGTTGGTGGGCCATCCGGCTTACCAAGTTACACAAGGCTCCGTCACCTTCGACGGCAAGGACCTACTGAAGATGAGTCCCGAGGACCGCAGTCACGAGGGATTGTTCCTCTCTTTCCAGTATCCGGTGGAGATTCCCGGCGTGAGTATGGTCAACTTCATGCGTACCGCTGTGAACGAACAGCGTAAGTATAAAGGACTGCCTGCCTTGAACGCCAGCGAGTTTCTGAAACTGATGCGTGAGAAGCGGGCCGTGGTGGAGCTGGACAACAAGCTGGCCAACCGCTCGGTGAACGAAGGCTTCAGCGGTGGCGAGAAGAAACGCAACGAAATCTTCCAGATGGCTATGCTCGAGCCGAAGCTCAGCATCCTCGACGAGACAGACTCGGGCCTCGACATCGATGCCCTGCGCATCGTGGCCGAGGGCGTCAACAAACTGAAGACCCCCGAGACCAGCGTGATGGTGATTACCCACTACCAGCGCCTGCTCGACTACATCAAGCCGGACATCGTTCACGTGCTCTACAAGGGGCGCATCGTGAAGACCGCCGGCCCTGAACTGGCCCTGGAGCTCGAAGAGAAAGGATATGATTGGATAAAGAAAGAGTTGGGAGAGTAAGATGAAGTCAGAACAACAATACATCGACCTGTTCCGCCAGTGCGAGGCAGCCCTCAACGGACACAGTGCGGCCGTGATGAATGCACCCCGCAAGCGTGCCTTCGATGACTTCTGTCGGCTGGGATTCCCCACACGCCAGCAGGAACAGTACAAATATACCGACATGGCGGAACTCTTCGCCCCAGACTATGGGCTGAACTTGAATCGCCTGCAGATACCCGTCAATCCTTACGAGGTGTTCAAGTGCGACGTGCCCAACATGAGCACACAGCTCTACTTCATGGTGAACGATATGTTCTGCTCCGCGGCGTTGCCGAAAGGCCAGCTGCCTGAGGGCGTCCTGCTGGGCAGCCTCAAGGAGATGGCCGAGCAACATCCGGCTCTGGTGGAACAGTACTACGGCAAGTTGGCGAATACCTCTAAGGACGGGGTGGTGGCACTCAACACGATGCTCGCCCAGGATGGATTCATTCTCTACGTGCCCGACGGGGTGGTGCTGAACAAGCCCATCCAGTTGGTCAACATCTGGCATGCCGATGTCGACCTTATGGCCAACCGCCGTCTACTGGTGATTCTTGGCGAACGGGCTGAGGCCAGCCTGTTGGTATGCGACCATGCCATGGATGCCCACAAGCTCTTGGGCACACAGGTTACCGAAGTGTTTTCCGGTGCCGGCTCGCGCTTCGACCTCTATGAGCTGGAGGAGACCCACAACGATACGGTACGTTGCAGCAACCTCTTTGTGCGGCAAGAGGCCGACAGCAACGTGCTCCTCAACGGCATGACGCTGCACAACGGCATCACCCGCAACACCGTGGAGGTGTCGCTTGCCGGACGTGGTGCTGAGATTAACTTGATGGGCATGGCCATCGAGGACAAACACCAACACGTGGACAATCACACGTTCATCGACCACATGGTGTCAGACTGCACCAGCAACGAACTGTTCAAATATGTGGTGGACGACAACGCCGTGGGAGCCTTTGCAGGCAAAGTGCTCGTGCGCGAAGGTGCACAGCGCACTTCCTCGCAACAGACCAACTGCAACCTCTGTGTCACGCGCGATGCCCGCATGTACACCCAACCGCAACTGGAAATCTATGCCGACGACGTGAAGTGTAGTCATGGCGCCACGGTAGGACAGCTTGATGACGATGCCCTGTTCTACATGCGCCAACGCGGCATCCACGAACGTGAGGCTCGTATGTTGCTGATGTTCGCCTTCGTGAACGATGTGCTCGACAGCATCCGCCTGGAAGCACTGAAGGAACGTCTGCGCCACTTGGTGGAGAAGCGTTTCCGGGGCGAACTCAATAAATGTCAAGGATGCACCATCTGTAAATAGAAGGAACTGTCATGTATGATATAAATAAGGTAAGGGAAGATTTTCCCATATTGCAACGCGAGGTCTATGGCAAACCTCTCGTCTATTTCGACAACGGGGCGACCACCCAAAAGCCCCGCTGTGTGGTGGAGGCCATCACCAACGAATACTATTCCGTGAATGCCAATGTGCACCGGGGTGTGCATTTCCTCTCACAGCAAGCCACTGAGCTCCACGAAGCCTCGCGCGAGACGGTGCGTCGGTTCATCAATGCCCGTTCTACCAGCGAGATAGTCTTCACCCGAGGCACCACGGAGAGCATCAACCTCCTTGCTGCCAGTTTCGGCGATGCCTTCATGCAGGCGGGCGATGAGGTTATCGTCTCTGTGATGGAACACCATAGCAACATCGTCCCTTGGCAACTGCTGGCTGCCCGCAAAGGCATTGCTCTGAAGGTGATACCGATGAACGATCGGGGTGAACTGTTGCTCGATGAATACGAACGACTCTTCTCCGACCGAACGAAGATTGTCTGTGTGGCCCACGTGAGCAATGTATTGGGAACGGTCAATCCCGTGAAACGGATGATTGCCACGGCCCATGCACATGGGGTGCCCGTTCTGGTGGATGGCGCGCAGTCCGTTCCCCACATGCCTGTCGACGTACAGGACTTGGACGCCGACTTCTTTGCCTTCAGTGGCCACAAAGTCTATGGTCCCACTGGTGTGGGTGTGCTCTATGGAAAGGAAGTCTGGCTCGATAAACTTCCGCCTTATCAGGGTGGTGGCGAGATGATACAGTCTGTCTCCTTCGAGAAGACCACTTTCAACGAACTTCCCTATAAATTTGAGGCCGGCACCCCCGATTACATCGGCACCACCTCCCTTGCCAAGGCCCTCGACTATGTATCCGCTTTGGGTATGGACCAGATTGCCGCCTACGAGCATGAGCTGACGCAATACGCTATGGATCGACTTCGCGCTATCGATGGTATGCGCCTTTTTGGTGAGGCAGATGACAAGGGTAGCGTCGTCTCCTTCTTGGTGGGCAACATCCATCATTTCGACATGGGTACTCTGCTCGACCGTCTGGGCATTGCCGTCCGCACCGGTCATCATTGTGCACAGCCCTTGATGCAGCGCCTGGGCATCGAAGGCACTGTCCGTGCCTCCTTTGCCCTCTACAATACCAAAGAAGAGATTGACGTGCTGATAGCCGGCATTGAGCGCGTAAGCCGTATGTTCTGACTATACCTAATTATATATATAAGGTACATCCTGTCTTATGCCTTCTGCTACTATATGGTTTCTATAGTGTGGAAGGCCGGCTGATACGGCTCTGTTATGCTTTATCAAACACAATCTCTTTCAGTCTGTCCGCCAAGAATAGTGGAATGTTGATGAGATTCCCGTCCCGCTTCAGATTGAGGAGTGAGAACCGGATGCGCAGCGAGGGGGAGTAGCGCTTGTCGTATTCTATCAGACTACGGCCGGTGACGCTCGTTCCGGACTTTACCTCTACGGGATTCCTTTATAGAAGTAATTAAGTGCCGAAAATGTGATGCTGCACACATTTCTGGTGCCTCTTTAGTGCAAAGATACACATTCTCGGCACTTGAAGTTGTCTGGGAGGGAAATATATTTCTCTGACTAGGAAAATGTATTGTCCTAACTAGGTAATTGGATCTCTCTGTCTGGGGGAAATAAAAAACCCTTGGCGCGCTTCACAGTGAGCCAAGGGCAAATGTAATAAAAAGGAAAGCAATATATGTGTGTATATAATGTGTGATTCACATTCATCTGGTGTGATTCACGTCTTATAAAGTATGCTGTCTGGATTATTTAATCGAAGCCCATAGTGGCCTTGTGTTAACCAAAAATCTAGATGTCGCTATTTCTCCTGCGCACACCTTGTTCATCATTTGGCGATGAACGTTCCTATTAGCATACTTGTTAAAGAGTTAAATCAAACCTGTACTTCATTTGTACGCTGCAAAGTAACCTGTTTCTTTTGGTATGGAGAAATGTTTTGTGCTAAAAAATGTAAATGGAATATCTTTTTTATTTCTCACTTTTCTCTATTGCCTATGCATCAGAGTTTTCTCTATCTTTGCGCCCGACTTGGCCGAAGGACATTTTCCTGCTGGGAAAGGTCTGCGCTATAATATATTAGGTATGCGCTTTTGGTTTTTTTGAAAGATGAAAAAGAGTTTGATTGCTTTGGCGTTCGGCACACTTGCATTGGGTATTGCCGAGTATGTGATGATGGCGATTCTTCCTTATATCGCCGAAGGTTTGGACATCAGTATCCCGGAGGCGGGCCACCTCATCTCTGCCTACGCATTGGGTGTATGTGTGGGGGCACCCTTGCTGGTGTTCGCGCGCAAGTATCCGCTGAAACATCTGTTGCTGGGCCTGTCGGTGGTGATGTTGGCGGGTAACCTGCTTGCGGCCCTAGCCCCCAACTATTGGGTGATGATGGTGGCACGCTTCATCTCCGGTTTGCCGCATGGCGGTTACTTCGGTGTGGCCTCCATCGTGGCTGAACGGGTGGCCGATAAGGGCAGGGGCTCCGAGGCTGTCTCCATCATGATAGCCGGCATGACTGTCGCCAACCTCTTCGGCGTGCCGTTGGGCACCTCGCTCAGCACCTTGCTCTCGTGGCGCGCCACGTTCCTGCTGGTTGCCTTCGGGAGTCTGCTCGTCATATACTATATATGGAAATGGGTACCCCATGTGGAGGGACTCTCCGACACGGGGTTGAAGGGACAGTTCCGGTTCCTGAAGAAGCCCGCTCCATGGCTTATACTGGGCGGCACCACATTTGGCAATGGTGCCATCTTCTGCTGGTACAGCTACATCAATCCTCTGCTGACCGATGTCTCCGGATTTGCCGAAGAGAGCATCTCGTTGCTGATGATACTCGCTGGCTTCGGCATGGTGGTGGGCAACCTCACCGGAGGTAAGTTGGCCGACCGCTTCTCGCCGGGACGTGTGGCCTTCACCACACACTTCATCGTATTCTTTGCCCTGGTGGCCATCTTTTTCACCGCACAGGTCAACTGGCTCTCCGCTTTACTGATGTGTGTCTGCACCACGGGACTGTTCACCGTCTCGGGTCCGCTGCAAGTCTCCATCCTGCGATTCTCCAAGGGGGGTGAGCTGTTGGGTGCTGCCCTTATACAGGTGGCTTTCAACCTGGGCAATGCGTTGGGGGCCTACGTCGGCGGATTGCCTATCGAAGCAGGACTTGGCTATCGCTATCCGGCCCTCTATGCCGTGCCGATTTCAGTGATTGGACTGATCATGCTGTTGTGGTTCTTCCGGCGCTACGAGCGCTTTGCCTCCTCTGCTCTGTAATGTAGTGGAGGCGAAGCTTGGCGGTTTGGACGATAATGCTTACTTTTGCTCGCAATTGGCGCGACCGCATATCGCTCCGGCTTGGAAACTTATACTAAATACCATATAAATATGTCACACACTTTACTGACCACCTGCGGCGTGTTCGCATTTGCCGCATTCTCCTGCTCGCTCGTGTCGCAGACGGCTGCAGCGCAGACAGCGGACTACCGGAACGACTCGCAGAAGCGCGTCCCCGCGTACGCTATTCCTTATCAGGTTCCTACCGAAGCCGGCATCATCGAGGTTCTTCAGGCGGTGAAAGGCTATTACGAGAGAACTACCGAACGGACCATCATCAACGAGAAGACTGGCGAAGAGATTACCGACACCAACACCGAGTGTCCCAACGCCGTGGTGAAGAAAGGCTTTGCCAGCGAGTGGAGCTACACCCATGGCGTTGTGCTCGCCGCCTTCGACTATATCGATAACATCCTCGACGACAAGAGCTACTTCGCCAACAACGTGGCCTTCTACGATTTCGTGTCCAAGTGGCAGCCCTACTTTGCCGAGCACAACCTCAAGGGTTGGCGCGAAATAACCAACATGTCCGCGTTGGACCACTGCGGTGCTATCGGTGCTGCCATGGTGAAGACTTATCTGAAGACGAAGAACAAGGCTTACCTGCCTTTGATAGAGCGCGTGGACAAACATGTGTCGCACGACCAGTGTCGTCTCTCCGACGGAACACTGTCGCGTCACCGGCCCCAATACGAGTCAGTGTGGGCCGACGACATGTACATGAGCGTGCCCTTCCTTATAAATATGTATGTGATGACGGGCAAGAAGTCCTATGCCGACGATGCCGTACGTCAGATTCTGCAGATGGGACAGCGACTGTTTGACCCGCAGATGGGCATCTTCGACCACGGATGGAACGTGAACTCTGCTGACTATGACCCCCATTTCTATTGGGGACGCGCCAACGGCTGGGTGCTTATGTCTATGGCCGAGGTGCTCGACCGCTTGCCGAAGGACTATAAAGGTCGCGACGAGATTCTGCACTACTACCGCACCATGGTGCAGAAATTGGCCAACCTGCAGGGCGGCAACGGCTTCTGGCACAACCTGCTCGACAAGAATGATACCTTCGAGGAGACCTCTTGCACGGCCATGTTCACTTACGCCATTGCCAAAGGCATCAACGAGGGTTGGATCAGCCACGTTTACGGTCCCGTAGCCATCACCGGTTGGAACGCCACCCGCAGTGCCGTGCGCGAGAACGGTGCAGTGGACTGGACGGCCGAAGGTACCACCTTCGCCCACGACAACAGCTACTACTATCACCGCGGTCATACCATCTACGCTACACACGGCTATGGCGTAGTGCTCTATGCCGGTGCCGAGATGATTCGCCTGTTGCGTAACCGTGAGATTGAAATTGTCGCTCCGAAGGACGGCTCTGTCAACTCCACCATCCACTTCCTGAAACGGAGCGAATGGCCCGACCGCAATGCCGTGGAGGATGTACGCACCTTGGGTGGTAGCGTCAACAAGAGCCAGAAGAAATAAAGTGTCGCCCTCCCCGACATCGGGAACTGACGAACCTGAAGAATGTCGCCCCTGCATGAACCGAACCGTTCCTGCAGGGGCGGCTTCTTGTTTTGTGTAAGACAGTGTTGACAGACCCCTAAGGGTTCTTCGAAACAACTCATCCTACCTATCGGGTGATACGGCAATCGTGGAGTGCATATGGCCTGAACTGGAATAAACCGTTTCGCGTATGCCCCCCCCTGCCGTAACCGTTGCAGAATGCCGTTGTGATGATGCGAGAACCAAGACTCGTAGCACGTACGGCAATTGCCGTACACGTGTTTGACAATTGCCGTACACGTGTTTGACAATTGCCGTACACGTGTTTGACAATTGCCACACCATCATTTTGTTCGGATTCTAGCATCGTCAAT
>CAVINS010000063.1:0-17628 GCA_963643925.1 Bacteroidaceae bacterium | reverse complement strand
ATGAACCTCGCGCTTTATTATCAATTCTGTGCCTAACACTAGATTACTTCACCTCTTCGAAATGCATGAACGCTCATTATAAGCCATTTAGCCTTGATGTGCTGCAAACGTGCTGCAAATTCTGAAATAAGCATCCGTAAGCAAACATTCGCCCATTGCTGCAGAATTACGGATTTCGCATCATTATCCACTAATATCCCGCTAAAAACATAAGATTTTTGTTGATTTAACAGGATGTCGCCACTTTTCCGTATATTTGCGGCATGTTGGGTTGTTATACCCTAAAAAGAATAAACAAACGACAAACAAGATGTTGGGTGAAAGCCAAAATATAGAATACAAGGAGTCGTGGAACGACAAATACCTGCAGTGGATTTGCGGATTTGCAAACGCACAAGGCGGTCGCGTATACATCGGCGTAAACGACGACAAGGAGAACTATGACACAGTTTATCATAACCTTCATTCTCTGCATTGCATTGCTTCTGCTTGCGTCGCTTTTCAGCCTTCTCCTTTTAGCGACAAGGCAAAGACAAGAGTGTGATGTACGTTGGCGCTGTCTCGTTTGTCAAATCAAACCATAAAGATATAAGAAGACTATGAAGCAAAACATCTTTTTCGGGGATAGCTATTATACACTATTTGCATTGAAAATATATACACGGCTGATTAGCCGTGAGTGGTTTACCTATGCAGATATTATGGCAGACCATCTTGGCAAAAAATCGTCAAGCGAACTGCCATATAACGTGTCAAAATGTGACCATTATGGTGAAATGAAGAAGGCGTTCTGTGATGTCCGAAAAATTATCAATGAAAAGATAGGACAAGAATGTCTTGAAGAAGATGGAAACAACCGCAATAAGCGATTCCGGTATATTGGTACCGATGATAATCCGCTTTCTGAAATGCGCGATGCCAGAGTGATTAATGACTTGAAGGAATACTGGCAGTTTTGCCAGAATTCAGCAAGCTTCTTCCCCTTATCGTGGTTGGAACATTTCTTTAAGAACACTATGGATTTACTGGATATTGAGACCAAACGAAAGAGGGGTGAACAAGTGTTGTCCACAAGCTTTGATAGAATGTTGACCAACATTGAGTATCTTCCGCATCTTTATGAGGCGATTGTCAGTAAACAAGTGTTGTCCATCACGTATAAACCTTATATGGAGGAAGAACACACTCTGACATTCCATCCTCATTATCTGAAGGAATTCAACGGAAGATGGTTCTTGTTCGGACATGCTGAAGGAAAGAATCCGGAATTCGGGTACAACATTGCTCTCGACAGAATCCGTTCATTTAACGAAGAAAATCGCGAATATATGTCTGCCCCTCGTGGATTCTATGACGATTATTTCAAGGATATAGTCGGAGTTACACATCTGGAAGGCTACGAGGCTCAACCTGTTCACATACGGGTACACGACGAATACATGTATAAGCTGATTGAAACCAAACAGATTCATCCAAGCCGGAAAGAATCGGTGCCATTTGGTGAACATGATGACGGTAAATACGGAGAGTTTGTCGTCAACGTAGAATACAACAACGAGTTCATCGGCTGCATCCTTCAACTGGGAAATGGCGTAGAGGTGGTTGCCCCAAAAGATGTTAGAGATAAGATAAAGAATCGGATTCTGAAAATGGCTGAACGATATAAATCCGACTAACTGCGCCGCGGCATTCGGGTGGTGGAATGGTTCCAATGCCCGTGGTACCATTAGAATGATAAAATTCCTTTCCGGCCCGTAGAATACAGCTTATCTTTGCAGCGTCAAACATCGGAAATACTCCGGTGATTGGCGCTGCAAAAATGTTTTTGTAGCAACCTTAAACAGAAGAAGAATATGAAGAACAACACAATGTCAACAACGATTCGGTCCGACAGAAAGAAGAATGCCACCCGTAGAGATGCCGAGGCTAATGCCCGTCGCAAGGTGGCGAAGAACTGGGACGTACTGGCCAGAGGTGTTAAATACCGGAAGGCTACAGCCCGCATGAGTTGCAGACGCGTTACGTCGCAATTGAAGGACGAACTCTTCGAGGGCATTCTGATGAACCTCCAGGGAAAGAACGGCCAGAAGTCGTACAGCGTGCAGAAGCGTGTCCTTCGTCGTATCGTAGAGAAACGTCAAGCGCAGCAGGCGCATCACAACGTGGGCAGAACAGAGAATCGGTTCTCTAGCCACGTGTCGCGCCACTGCGTCAGTGCAAGCATGAAAGCACTAAGGCTTTACCAAATGTGTGTCTGACCGCACACATGGGCACCTGTAAAGCCCCTTGTGCTCGAATAGATAATTTCGTCTACCGGAGTCGTGCCTTGTGGCGAAGCGTGGACGAAAGTAATATTAACAATAAAAAACTAAATACAGAATGAATATGATTACAGTAACAAGCAAATCGGAATTGGAGCAGGCCCTTAAGAGCAATAAAGGTGCTTGCATCCGGGTGGAAGGTGCTTATGCCCAAACTCTCGCGAACAAGATACGCTTAAGAAAACAAGCGGGAAAGCTTGCCGTAGTTGGAGGAGCACTGGCTATACTGGGTGGACTCGCGGCAGCTCCCTTCACGGGAGGCGCGTCTTTAGCCGGAAGTGCCGTTGGGATGGCTGCTATGGCCACAGCAGGAACTATCACGCTTTCAACAGCGGAGTTGGCGATGGTTCTTGGTGTTGTCGGAGTGCTTGGTGGATATGCCATTCACAAGAACTACCATATAAAGGTGGTGGGTAAAGGCAAATCTGTAGTGGTAGTGATGTCTCCATCCAGGTAGCGAAGGAGCGGAATGGTTCCAGATGCAAGGAACCATTGTTCCGGGAAGAATCTTCTTCCACCTGCCAAAACGTACTTACCTTTGCATCACCGAAACCTCCACGGTTGAACATGGAGGCTAACTTAAAAAACAGATAAAAGGATGAACGATTCAGAGAAAGAACGCTGGCAGCTCATCGGAGTAATCGCGACTGCAATAGGGACTGCAATAGCAGGCTACTTTGCATCGAAGAAGTAACTCCGTGAGCAGAAGGGCCCGTACCAATGGTTTCATCGAGATGAAGCCATTGGCATACAAGCCGGCACACAACAGCAGGGCCCATTTTTATTGAAATGTCCACCATCGGAACCCCGCCCCGGTGATTGGACTGAAGAAGTTCGGCGGGAAATAAATAGGTATATAGATATGAAAAAGAGTCAAGAGAATTCACTCGCACTTGTTGCCGCAAAGGCGCTTCCCGCCCTCTCGGGCGATTCTCTCACATACGATGCGAAGAGGAACGTGTACCTGACGCTCGGTTACACCAGCGCAGCTGGCAATACCTACTTCCGGGCCGTGCGATTTTCGGAACGACTGGCTGTGTTCTACAACGTAGGGATAGGCTATTGCCGTACATTCCTCAACGGCATCACCCTCTTCTGTTGGGACGGCACGAAAGCGAGAATCATTGCCCAAAAGAGTTGGGGTGGCGACAACTGGCGTGACTTCTCTGAGTCTTTTGCAAAGGAGCAAAGCATCCTCATGCTGAAGGACTATCTGGAAGGTCAGGTGAAGTCTCTCGGTGAGTCTGTCAGTGAACAACAGTTGCTGTCATTCTCACGCGAGATGGTGGAGGAAACGCAACGTAAGCAGCTCGTTTAGGGTTGCTTACACTTTTCGAGAGTAATGAAAACAGTATAAAACCATTAAAATAGAAAACTATGGCATCATTTGATAAAGCTATCAGTAAAAGCATGTTCGACAACTTCTTACCAGCCTTCGGTAACCCGAGAGCCCACATCCCTACATGGGACAATGGTCAGAAGATGTTCCTCTGCGACGAGCATGAAAGCTCGAGCGGCAATCGGTACTATCGTGGAATACGGTTCTGCGACCGGATGGCTATTGTGGAGAAAGTGGGTCTCTTCCACTCGTTCACCTACATAGATAGCATCGAGCTCTATGCATTCAATGGCGAGAAACCGGAGCTGATTCAGAAGCGAGACTATACCAAGGTCTATAGGAATGAAGAGTTCATTCGCACTGAGTCCGAGGATATGGTCAAGGACTATCTCTCTGCCATAGTGAAAATGCAGCACATGACAGTCTCGGAGGAAGAGACAGAGAATCAAGCGAAGAGTCTCGTTGAAAGGAGCTACAAGAGTTTCCTCGATAGTGACTATGATATCCGTTTAACCCGAATACTCCCCTTAATAGAACAGAAATGACAATGGAACAGATACAAATAGACACACAGAACCCTCAGCAGGTGCTCGCATACGAGCTTATTGCCAACACCAACAGCAGTTTCTTCCTCACAGGACGTGCAGGGACAGGTAAGACTACATTTCTGCGTAACGTACAGAAGATGGTTGACAAGCAGTTCGTCACGCTTGCTCCCACAGGCGTGGCCGCTCTCTTGGCAGAGGGGGATACCATCCATTCCTTCTTTGGATTGCCATTGGAAGTCTGCACTCCCGGGACCTGCGGCAACCTTAATGAGGCTCGTCTCCAAGCGATATGTCATGCTGACACCATCATCGTCGATGAGGTGTCGATGGTAAGATGCGATATCGTGGACGCGATGGACTACACGCTCCGTAAGGCTCTCAAGACGATGCAACCTTTCGGCGGAAAGCAGATTGTGTTTGTCGGTGACATGTTCCAACTGCCTCCTGTGGTGAAAAAAGGTGCCGAGAGGGAGATGCTTCACGACATCTACCAGGCGGATGACTGCTTCTTTTACAAGGCAAATGCGATTAAACGGATGCCACTGGTGAAGATAGAATTCCAAAAAGTGTACCGTCAAGAGGATGACAAACCTTTTCTGCGAATCCTCGAAGACGTGCGGATGAACAAGGTGACCAGAGAGGACCTGAGGCTCCTCAATAGCCGTGTAGCCACTCCGCAACCGGAAGACGGTATGGTCATCACTCTCTGTTCGGTCAACTATACAGCAGACAATATCAACAGACAACGTTTGGCTGAGATTGATGCGGAAGAGTTTACGTATGAAGGTACTGTCACCGGAAAATATGAGAACGCAAAGCTGCCCGTGGAGAAGACCCTCTGTCTGAAGGTCGGCGCACAGGTGATGTTTACCCGCAACGATCAGCTTAGACGCTGGGCAAACGGAACATTGGCAAAGGTGGTGAGCCTGTCGAAAGACGAGATTCAGGTGGCGCTGAAAGACGGCAACACGTATGCGGTTCCATGCAGTTCGTGGGACGCTGTCAGCTACGAGTACGACCGTGAGGTGCGCAAGCTGAAGAAGACCGTGACGGGGACATTCTCCCAGTATCCGCTGAAGTTAGCGTGGGCGATTACAATCCACAAGAGCCAGGGCATGACATTCGACAAGATGTCTCTAGACCTCAGCCGGAATATTTTTGCGGCCGGGCAACTCTATGTGGCCTTGAGCCGAGTACGTTCGTTGGATGGCATATTTCTTTCGAAGGAGGTCGATCCGGGGTTTGCCCGTACCAGTCGTGAAGTCATTGCCTATTCGAACGACTACAACGATGAACACCTTATCCTCAACGAGATAGAGAGTGGCAAGGCTGCCTACGGTGCGCTACAAAGGAACGACTACGACGAGGCTGCACGGCAATATCTCTTGTTGGCAAGCAAGAAGACTCTCGCAGGAGAACTTAAAGATGCGATGCATCTAGCGAAGCGCTTTCTCGACACCATCGTGTGCGACGACTCGCTGATGGGGTGCATCGAGAGCGCTTCTTTGCCTGAGGAGTTGCTGAGCGCCAATCATTGGGCTCCCAAGTTTCTGGTCGCACTGCTTAGCCTCTACGCCAACCAATATGAGAGGGCCTTGCGATATGCTGACGAGGTGTTGGTCAACCACCAATGTCAGGAAGCACTGTATGTGAAGTCCCGTGCGCTCGCCATGCTGGAGCGGTACAAGGAGGCCGACGAGGTGAACGTTCTCATGTGCGATGCCTTCGAGATGAGCACCCCGGATGCAAAAGTTCTCTATATGGTTGCGATGCTCAACGAATTGCACATCGGCGATCCGGGTGTCGGCATCATGCGTATTTTGGTCGGGCTTCGTCCCCGGTACGACCACGGCATCCATGCCTTGCGCCTGCTGATGAAGCGTAGGGGAATCCTGCTTCGCTCGTCGGGTGAAAACGAATTGGTGGAGTCGTTCAACTCGGATATGTCCGAGGCCGACTTTGACTCTCAATTGAAGAGTTGTCGCCAGACCGCGCCCAAAGTAGTGGATAGTTTCCTCCGTTGTATTGACAAGCAAAAAATGGATGAGGTGTGATTGGCTTTATGGATAAGGAGGTAATGAACGATAGTTTAACCATTTATCGGGTAAGGTCAGAAACAGCTAAGCGCCCGGGCCTTTCCTCTCGGAAAGACTCGGGCGCTCTACCGTAGTCAGTACTTATCAATATCTATTATCTATGAGAGACTTTTTATACTTTTGAGTAACCTGCGGGGCATCAGTTCTTGAAGGCTAAGCCACTGCCGGCTACGTCCACGATGATGGGTTGGCTGCGGTCCACCTCCTGGGCAAGGAGCTTCTTCGACAGGTCGTTGAGCAGATACTGCTGGATGGCCCGCTTCACGGGACGGGCGCCGAACTCGGGGTCGTAGCCCACGTTGGCCAGGAACTGCAGGGCGGCGTCGGTCATCTGCAGGGTGACACCGTTCTCCTCCAGCATCTTGCGGATGCCGTTGATCTGCAGGGTGACAATCTGCTGTATCTGTTCCTTGTTCAGCGGCAAGAACATGATGGTCTCGTCGATACGGTTCAGAAACTCCGGACGGATGGTCTTCTTCAGCATGGAGAGGACTTCCTTCTTCGTCTCCTCTGTCACGGCCTCTTTGTTCTGGTCGGTCAGCTTCTCGAACTGGCTCTGGATGTAGGCGCTGCCCAGGTTAGATGTCATGATGATGATGGTGTTCTTGAAGTTCACCGTACGTCCCTTGTTGTCGGTCAGCCGGCCGTCGTCCAACACCTGCAACAGGGTGTTGAACACATCCGGGTGAGCCTTCTCTATCTCGTCGAACAGCACCACCGAGTAAGGTTTGCGCCTTACGGCCTCGGTCAGCTGTCCACCCTCGTCATAGCCTACGTAGCCCGGAGGCGCTCCTATCAGACGCGAGACGGAGTGCTTCTCCTGATACTCACTCATGTCGATACGCGTCATCAGCGACTCGTCGTCGAACAGATACTCTGCCAGGGCCTTCGCCAGCTCGGTCTTACCCACACCGGTGGTACCCAGGAAGATGAACGATCCGATAGGCCGCTTCGGGTCTTGCAGTCCGGCACGGCTGCGGCGCACAGCGTCGGCCACGGCGGTGATGGCCTCGTCCTGGCCCACCACCCGTTTGTGGAGCTCGTCCTCCAGGTGGAGCAGCTTCTCACGCTCGCTCTGCAGCATCTTGCTCACCGGTATGCCTGTCCAGCGCGACACCACGTCGGCGATGTCCTCGGCCGTCACCTCTTCCTTTATCATGGCCGAGTCGCCCTGTTGTTGCTTCAGCTCTGCCTGTATGGTAGTGATCTCGTTGTTCAGCGCCTGCAGTTTGCCGTAGCGTATCTCGGCCACCTTCCCATAGTCGCCCTCGCGCTCGGCTTTGTCGGCCTCGAACTTCAGTCGCTCTATCTCCAGCTTGTTCTGCTGAATCTTGTTCACCAGGGCTTTCTCGCTCTGCCACTTGGCCTTGTACGAGGTCTCCTGTTCCTTCAGTTCGGCTATCTCCTTGTTCAGTTGGGCCAGCTTCTCCTCGTCCTTCTCCCGCTTGATGGCCTCGCGCTCAATCTCCAGCTGCTTCAGCCGGCGGGAAATCTCGTCGAGTTCCTCGGGCAGCGAGTCGCGCTCCATACGCAGCTTGGCGGCGGCCTCGTCCATCAGGTCGATGGCCTTGTCGGGCAGGAACCGGTCGGTGATGTAACGGTTCGACAGCTCCACGGCGGCTATGATGGCATCGTCTTTGATACGCACCTTGTGGTGGTTCTCGTAGCGCTCCTTCAGTCCGCGCAGGATGGAGATGGAGCTCAGCGTGTCCGGCTCGTTCACCATCACGGTCTGGAAGCGTCGCTCCAGGGCCTTGTCCTTCTCGAAGTACTTCTGGTACTCGTCCAGGGTGGTGGCGCCTATGGACCGCAGTTCGCCACGGGCCAGCGCAGGCTTCAGTATGTTGGCGGCGTCCATGGCACCGTCGCTCTTGCCGGCACCCACCAGCGTGTGTATCTCATCGATGAAGAGGATGATGTTGCCGTCGGACTTCGTCACCTCGTTGATGACGCTCTTCAGTCGCTCTTCGAACTCTCCTTTGTATTTTGCACCGGCTATCAGCGCACCCATGTCGAGTGAGTAGATCTGTTTGTCCTTCAGGTTCTCCGGCACATCCCCACGCAGGATGCGGTGTGCCAGGCCCTCCACAATGGCGGTCTTGCCGGTACCCGGCTCACCTATGAGGATAGGGTTGTTCTTCGTACGCCGGCTCAGTATCTGCAGCACCCGCCGGATCTCGTCGTCGCGGCCTATCACAGGGTCGAGCTTGCCGTTGCGGGCGGCCTCGTTCAGGTTGACGGCATATTTGCTCAGTGCCTGATAGGTGTCCTCGCTCGACTGGGAGGTCACCTTGTCGCCCTTACGCAGCTCGGCGATGGCGGTCCGCAGCTCCTTGTCGGTCATACCTCCGTCCTTCAGCAGGGTGGCCACGCTGCTGCTCACGTTGAGCAATGCCAGCAGCAACTCCTCCAGGGCCACATATTCGTCGCCCATCTCCTTGGCGTAGTCGTTGGCTTTCTGCAGCACCTCGTTGCTCTCCCTGCTCAGGTAAGGCTCGCCGCCCTGCACCTTGGGCAGCGTGCTTATCTGCTTGTCGATGGCGAGCGTCAGCTGTTGTTGGTTCATGCCCAGCTTCTGGAAGATGAAGTTGGTGACGTTCTCGCCGACCTTCAACACGCCTGCCATCAAATGAACAGGCTCAATGGCTTGTTGCCCGCGGTTCTGTACAAGGTTCACAGCCTCTTGCACAGCCTCTTGCGATTTGATTGTAAAGTTGTTAAAGTTCATATCGTAGTCTCCTTTCTTTCTTTTCGTTCTATGACTTACACCCTCTGTGCCTCAAATCGCTTGCCACACCCGCAAGCGGACAAAATGACCGGATATTTTACTCCCCGTCTGACGAATTGTCCTGCCTCGTGGGGCGTATCCATTGCTCCGTATGACCATGATGCAGGGCCGACGGCCGGCTACCGGCCGCCACCTCTCGCCCCCACTAACCTACAGGGATAACTCCCTCTGCAAATATATCTTAATTATTGGTGCGCTATACACAGACGAACGGAACTAATAGGTATATTTGCTCTATTATATAACCTAAAACAGGAGAACATGAAACATTCTGTCCCTACACGCGGCATCTCTGCCGTTTGTCTCTTCGCTTTATCATTGATAGTGGTGATGGGTCTCGCCTCGTGCGCCGGCAGCCGGAAGGACATCGTCCCGTCGTCGGACTATCTGCCCTACGTGAATGCCTACACGGGTGGCGTCGTCACTCAGGAGTCTACCATCAGGGTGGAGCTGAAGAACGACCTGCCCATGGTCACGCTCAACCAGGAGGTGGAGGGTGAGCCCTTCGACTTCTCGCCCTCGCTGAAGGGCAAGGCCTACTGGATAAGCAGCAACACCATCGAGTTTGTGCCCGAGGATGGCGCACTCCGGCCGGGTGAGTTCTACAAGGCGAAGTTTCGCCTGGGCGACTATGTGGAGGTGGACAAGAGCCTGAAGAACTTCGAGTTCTCCTTCCGCGTGCAGGAGCATAGCTTCGTGACAGAAGTGGACCCCATCTCCGTGACCGCCGAGAACCCCGATGTGGTGAGCCTCTCAGGTACGGTACGCTTCAACTGCAGGATGGAGGCCGACGCGGTGCGCAAGATGGTGACCGTGGAGGGCTATCAGTCCGACGTGAGGATAGAGGACTCGGGCAACTCCACCACCTTCAAATACTACCTTATGAATATACCCCGCAAGGCCGAGGACTATAACCTGAAGATAACGGTGGACGGCAGCGGGGCCGACATCGACAGCAAGCAGACCCAGGAGGCGACCATACCTGCCAAGGGCAAGTTTCGCTTGCTCTCCGCCCGACGCATCCACTCGCCCGAGAACGGAGTGGAGATAATCTTCTCTGACCCCGTCTCCAACACACAGGACCTCCGCGGTCTGGTGGAGGTTGCCGAGCTGTCCAACTACGTCACCATGGTGACCAACAACGCAGTGCGCGTCTACTTCAACGCCACACAACTCGATAAGTTCACGCTGAACCTGAGCGCCGCTTTGCAGAACGAGCAGGGCCAGCAGCTGGGCGACGACCAGACCATCTCCATTGCCGAGGAGAATCTGAAGCCCCAGGTGACGATGGACGTGCAGGCCGCCATCCTGCCCGACTCGAAGAACCTCATCGTTCCCTTCCGGGCGGTCAACCTCTATGCCGTGGACCTGAAGGTCATCCGCATCTTCGAGAGCAACGTGCTCACCTTCATGCAGGACAACCAGCTGTCGGGCACCAGCTCGCTGCGTCGCTCGGGACGGCTCATCTATAAGAAGACCCTCTGGCTCACCAAGGACGGCACCAAGGATGTGCACCAGTGGGAGGACTACTCCATCGACCTCTCCAACTTCATCAAGCAGGAGCCCGGTGCCATCTACCGCGTGGTGCTCTCCTTCAAGCAAGAGTATTCCGCCTATCCCTGCTCGGGAGCGGAGAGCAGCGTCTCGCAGAGCTCCGCGGACGACGACGGCAGCCTCGTGCAGGTGGACGGCGGCGCGCTCTCCGACGCAGACGAGGCCGTGTGGGACACCCCCGAGGCTTACTACTACGACTCGGGCAACATGGACTGGAGCCTCTACGACTGGCGCGAGCGCGACAACCCCTGCCACATATCCTATTATATGGGTAGCGACCGCTTCGCCTCGTGCAACGTGCTGGCCTCCAACCTCGGCATCGTGGTGAAGCGCAACTCGCTCAACCGCCTGTGGGTGGCTGTGACCGACATCCTCACCACCTCGCCCCTGGACGATGTGAAGGTGACCGCCTACAACTACCAGCTGCAACCCGTGGGCAGTGCCGAGACCGATGGCGACGGACTGGCGGAGATCGCCTGCACCGGCAAGCCCTTCATCGTGGTGGCCTGCAAGGACCGGCAGAAAGGTTACGTACGTGTGGTCGACGGCGAGGAACAGTCCACCAGCCGCTTCGACGTGGGCGGCAAGGAGATTGTGAAGGGGCTGAAGGGCTTTGTCTATGGCGAGCGCGGCGTATGGCGCCCGGGCGACACGCTCCACGTCTCCTTCATCATGGAGGACCGCGAGAAGCGCATCCCCGACAATCACCCCGTCTCCATCGAACTCTACAACCCGCAGGGACAGTTCTACACCAAACAGATATCCACCAAGGGACTGAACGGATTCTACACCTTCGCCATCCCCACCCGGCAGGACGACCCCACGGGACAGTGGAACGCCTACGTGAAGGTGGGTGGCTCGGCTTTCCACAAGAGCCTGCGCATAGAGACCATCAAGCCCAACCGGCTGAAGATAAACATCACCCTGCCTTCGGTGCTGAAGGCCGAGCAACAGCAAGTCGCCGTGCCCCTGTCCGCCTCGTGGCTCATGGGTGCCAAGGCATCGGGCCTGAAGACGACCGTGGAGATGCAGCTGGCCAAGGTGAACACACAGTTCAGCAAGTATAGCCAGTACATCTTCAACGACCCTGCCTCGGAGTTCGTCAGCAACAAGGCGGAGGTCTATAGCGGCACGCTCGACTCCAACGGCAACGGCAACTTCACCCTGAAGCTGCCCGCCTCCACACAGGCTCCGGGCATGCTCAACGCCACATTCACCACCCGCGTGTTCGAGAGTGGCGGCGACGTGAGCTTCCACACTCAGACGGTGCCCTTCTCGCCCTACACCTCCTATGTGGGTATCAACCTCAACCAACCCACTGGCAAGTACATCGAGACGGACACCGACCACACCTTCGACGTGGTGACGGTGGATGCCAATGGCAAGCCGACCAGCCGCACCAACCTGGAGTATAAGATTTACAAGATAGACTGGGACTGGTGGTGGGAGAGCGACCAGAAGTCGTTCGGTACCTACGTGAACAACAGTTCCGTCACCCCCGTTGCCAGCGGCCGTCTCAGCACCAACGGCGGCAAGACCTCCTTCACCTTCAAGGTGAGCTACCCCGACTGGGGCCGCTATCTGGTCTATGTGAAGGACACCGACAGCAAGCATGCCACGGGCGGCGTCATCTATGTCGACTGGCCTTCGTGGCGCGGTCGCTCGGCCCGCAAAGACCCCAGTGGCGTGAAGATGCTCACTTTCTCGCTCGACAAGGATTCGTATGAGATAGGGGAGAAGGCCACCGCCATCATCCCCGCTTCGGTGGGCGGACGCGCGCTGGTTTCCATCGAGAACGGCTCGACGGTACTGAAGCAGGAGTGGGTGAGCGTCACCGAGGGCACGGACGTGAAGTACACCTTCGACGTCACCAAGGAGATGGCGCCTAACGTCTATCTGCACGTCACCCTGCTGCAACCCCATGGCCAGACCGTGAACGACCTGCCCATCCGCATGTATGGCGTGGTGCCCGTGCTGGTCAACAACAAGGCCACCAAACTGCAGCCGCGCATCTCCATGCCCGACGAGCTGAAGCCAGAGACCAACTTCCAGGTAACCGTCAGCGAGCAGAACGGCAAGCCGATGACCTACACGCTGGCCATTGTGGACGACGGTCTGCTGGACCTCACCAACTTCAAGACACCCGACCCGTGGAACGAGTTCTACTCCCGCGAGGCGCTGGGCATCCGCACGTGGGACATGTACGACGATGTGCTGGGTGCCTTCGCCGGCAAGTTCGGCGGCATGTTCGGTGTGGGCGGCGATGCCGAGCTGAAGCCGGCGGACGCCAAGGCCAACCGCTTCAAGCCCGTGGTGAAGTTTGTCGGACCATTCTATATAGGTAAGGGCGAGCAGAAGAAACACAACTTCAAGCTGCCCATGTACGTGGGCTCCGTCCGTGTGATGGTAGTCGCCGGACAAGACGGTGCCTATGGCAATGCCGAGAAGAGTGCCTATGTGCGCACCCCGCTGATGTTGCTCTCCTCCCTGCCGCGCGTGCTGAGCGTCAACGAGGAGATTTCCCTGCCGGTGAACCTCTTCGTGATGGACAAGACTGTGAAACAGGTGGAGGTCAGCGCCTCGTCGGGCGAGGTGACCATCACACCGGCCAAGCAGACCCTCAGCTTCACCGAGCCGGAGGACCGCATCGTCTATTTCAAGCTGAAGACCCGCCACACCGGCAAGGCCACCATCCACATCACCGCCACGGGCAACGGCAACAAAGCCCAGGAGACGGTGGAGATAGAGGTGCGCAACCCCAACCCGACCGTCAACCTCACCCGCGACGCGTGGGTGGAGAAGGGTGCTGAGGCCACCATCAACTACCCGATGGGCGACAATGTGAAACTCGAAGTCTCCCGTCTGCCGATGCTCGACGTCACCCGACGCCTGAATTACCTCTACGACTACAACCACCACTGCACCGAGCAACTCGCCTCCAAAGGCCTGCCGCTCCTCTTTATAGATAAACTGAAGGATGTGGACAAGGACGAGGAGGCCACCATCAAGCAGAATGTGGAGGAGGCCATCAGCCAGCTCTACAGCCGTCAGACGTCCACCGGAGGCTTCGTCTACTGGCCCGGTCAGATCGCTGCCGACGAGTGGGTGACCTCCTACGCCGGCATGTTCCTCACCCTGGCCCAGGAGAAAGGCTACGCTGTGCACAGCAAGGTGCTGAAGGGCTGGCGTCGCTACCAGAAGACACTCGCGCAGAACTGGCGTGCCCCGCAGAAGGGCGCTGAGGCTTGGCGGGTGGAGAGCTCGGCCATGCAGCAGGCCTTCCGCCTCTACACCCTCGCCCTGGCCAACGTGCCCGAGTATGGTGCCATGAACCGGTTGAAGGAGCAGAAGAACCTGCCCAAGCAGGCACTGTACCGCCTGGCAGCCAGCTATGCCGTGGCAGGCAAACAGAAGGCGGCCGACGAACTGATATTCCAAGGCAAGGCTCAGGCTGATTCCCTCCACACCTACTGGCAAATCTTTGGCTCCGAGGTGCGCGACGAGGCGATGATACTGGAGGACCTCGTGCTCACCGGTCACCAGAAGGAGGCCTACACGCTGGCCACCAAGCTGACCCAACAGATGTCCAAGGAGGACGGCTTCACCACCCAGTCCACAGCCTTCGCCATCATGGCCTTGGCCCGCATGAGTGAGAAGCAGTCCGGTTCGCTCAGCTTTGCCTGGACCATGAACGGCAAGAAACAGTCCGCCGTGAAGTCCGCCAAGGTGCTCTACACGCTGCCCGTCGAGACGAAGAAGTCCGGCGAGGGCACCCTCACCGTGAGCAACCAGGGCGACGGCACCCTCTATGCCAACGTGGTGTCGCGTGTGCAGCTCACCAACGACACCTTGCCCGAGATAGCCAACAAAGTCCGCCTCGCGGTCACCTACGCCGATGCCGCCCGCCATCAGATGAGCATCGGTCAAGTGAAGCAAGGCACCGACTTCTATGCCGTAGTCTCCGTCACCAACCTCTCGGCCACCGAGTCGCTCCATACCTTGGCGCTGACCCACATACTGCCGTCGGGATGGGAGATCTACGACGAGCGCCGTGGGGGTGACTTCACCTACCAGGATGTGCGCGACGACCGGGTGCTGACCTACTTCGGTCTGCTCCCGTCGCAAACGAAGCACTTCGTCGTCCGCCTGCAGGCCAACTATGTGGGCAACTACATCCTGCCTGCCGTGCAGTGCGAGGACATGTACGATGCCTCCGTCACCGCCCGCAGCCGTGCCGGTCGCACCGAGGTGACGCAGTAATCCCATACCTCCAGTAAGTGACACGTTCGGATGAATAAGCTTCTGCGCTACTGGAACTCTCTCTCTACAGCCAAAAGGGTCGCCCTCGTGGTGGCGGTCCTTTTGGCTGTAGCTTATTACTTTTGTCTGCCGCGGCGGCTCTTCATGGTATCCTATTCCACCGTGGTGACCGACCGCCACGGCACGCTGTTGGGTGCCCGCATCGCAGCGGACGGGCAGTGGCGCTTCCCGCCCCGTCAGGATGTGCCCGAGAAGGTGGAGCGTTGCTTGGTGGCCTTCGAGGACCGTCACTTCTACTATCATTGGGGAGTGGACCCCGCAGCCATCTGCCGTGCCATGTACCAGAACCTCCGTGCCGGACGGGTGGTGAGCGGTGGCAGCACCCTCACCATGCAGGTGGTGCGACTGATGCGGGGCAACCCGCGCACCGTCAAGGAAAAGCTCATTGAGATGGTGCTCGCCACCCGGCTGGAGTTCCGTGCCTCCAAGCGCGAGCTGCTGGCCCTCTATGTCTCCCACGCCCCCTTTGGCGGCAACGTGGTGGGACTCGATGCCGCGGCCTGGCGCTACTTCGGTCACGATGCCGACGAACTCTCGTGGGCTGAGGCCGCCACGCTGGCTGTGCTGCCCAACGCCCCCTCCATGATACACCTGGCTAAAGGCCGTCCCCGCCTGCTGGACAAGCGCAACCGGCTGCTCCGACGGCTGTTGGATACCGGAGCCATCGATGCCTCCACCTACGAGCTGGCCGTGGCCGAACCTCTGCCTGGCGAGCCGCTGGCACTGCCTCAGATAGCCCCTTGCCTGGTGGACTACTTCTACAAGACCCGTGGCGGCCTATCCACCCGCTCCACTGTCGATGTGGGTGTGCAGCAACGGGTGGAGGCCATCGCCGAGCGGTGGAGCAGTGAGTTCCGCCGGAGCGACATCCGCAACCTCGCCATTCTGGTGCTCGACATCCCCGCCAATCGGGTGGTGGCCTATTGCGGCAATGTGCAGAACAACCGTTCTCAGGAAGGTAACCAGGTGGACATCATCCAGTCGCCCCGCAGCACGGGCAGCATCCTCAAGCCCTTTCTCTATGCCGCCATGCAGAAGGAGGGTGAGCTGTTGCCCCACACTCTGTTGCCCGACATCCCCATCAACGTCAATGGCTTCGCGCCGCAGAACTTCAGCCTCCAGTTCGAAGGGGCCGTGCCCGCCTCCGAAGCCTTGGCGCGCTCGCTCAACATACCCGCCGTCAGCATGCTGCAGCAGTATGGTGTGCCCAAGTTCCACCACCTGCTCCGTCAGTTCGGCTTCGGCAGCATCAACCGCTCGCCGTCGCACTACGGCCTCTCGCTGGTGCTGGGCGGTGCGGAGACTACCCTGTGGGAGGTCACCAATGCCTATAAACGTCTGGCGGAGCTGTTGTCGCCCTCCCTCTCGCAGCGCAAAGAACCGGCCTCCTTGCTTTGGCTGGAGGACGAAGACCCCGATGCCATGGTGCCTTACGACGAAAGCGGTTCTTTCATCAGTCAAGGGAAGGACTGGCAGTATCGGGCCGAATGGGCTGGGGCTGCATGGCTCACGCTGTCGGCCCTGACCGAGCTCAACCGCCCGGAGGAAATTGACTGGAAGTCCATCTCCTCCATTCAGCCCGTGGCGTGGAAGACCGGCACCAGCTATGGCTTCCGCGATGCCTGGGCCGTGGGCGTTACCCCCCGCTATGCCGTAGGCGTGTGGGTGGGCAATGCCACCGGTGAGGGCAAGCCGGAGTTGGTGGGCGCCCGCACTGCCGGTCCGGTGATGTTCGACGTGTTCAACACCCTGCCGTCGTCCGCTTGGTTCACCCGCCCGGATGAGGGACTGACAGAGGTGGAGACCTGTCACCAGTCCGGCTGTCTGAAGGGCCGTTTCTGCGACGAGGTCGACACCATCTACGTTGTACCCACAGGTCTGCGTTCCGCTGCCTGTCCCTACCACCGACTTGTCACCGTCACGGCGGATGGGCAGTGGCGCGTCTATGCCGACAGTGGCAGCGACGAGCCCGTGGTGCAGAAGTCGTGGTTCGTGTTGCCGCCCGTGTGGGAGTGGTACTACCGCCAACATCACCCCGAGTACCGTCCCCTGCCGCCCTTGCGGCGAGGTTTGGTCGACGAGGGCGGCACGCTCATGCAGTTCATCTATCCCCCCATGAACGCACACATCCGTCTGCCCCGTCAGTTGGATGGCAGCGAGGGACAGCTCACCGTGGAGCTAGCCCACAGCAACCCCCACGCCGCTGTCTTCTGGCATCTCGACGACCACTACCTCATGCAGACCGAGGACTTCCACAAGGTCACCTTCTCGCCCTCCACAGGCAAGCATTCCCTCACCGCTGTGGACGAGACCGGCAACACCGTCTCCACCACCTTCGTTGTGGAGAGCAAGTGAAAGATGTCAACACACGCAGTGTCGGCTCAAAAGTTGTATGTTAGCCCCAAGAATGCTTGTATTTGTACCTATTCCCGGATAATCCACTTGTCAATGGTACGTTGCTCGCTGTCGTAGTTTACACCTATCTTATACAGGCGCTTGCCGTCGGCTGTGTAGGGGATAAGGTAGCCCTTGTCGTCAATCTGTCGGATGGCCTCCTCAGCGGAGCCGTCGAATTTCAGCTCGAACACGTAGACGGCGTCGGGGAAGTAGAGCACCGCGTCGGCACGGCCTATGGCGCTGTCCTCCTCCACTCGGATGAGAG
>CAVINS010000062.1:0-18679 GCA_963643925.1 Bacteroidaceae bacterium | reverse complement strand
GGCCTCCGGGGCTTCTTCTTTTCATGCGGGTCCGCTGGCGCGAAGCATTCCGAATATAAATCGGCCACTTTCCCCTTATGGTTTCGCAGTCGCGATGAAAGTCACGCGTAAGCTTAGGTATCTTGTTGGACAGTGGAACACCAGTGTTCCTGCAACCACTGTAATTTCCATGAAGCCTCTTCGACTATGGCCTCCATACGGCTTCCTTGGACCATCTTAGGTGGCGAAAAACGTCCCTTGGAACATTAATTTATCAAAGAAATAAATTTTCTTCTTCAATCGTGGTACAATTTCTATTATTATATGTATCTTTGTCGGCCGAATCCAGTATGAATCGATTCGAGCGAATAGTTTGCAAATGGGTAAGTTTGATAAATATAAAATTGACTTGAAGGGATTGGCGAGCGACAGAGGGTCCTTCTCTTATGATTTGGACAATTCGTTTTTCACCCTTATCGATGCGCCTGAAGTGCATAAAGGTAAGGTTCACGTCGATTTGAACGTAAAGAAAACTGCCGGAATATTTGTATTGGATTTCCAGGCGGACGGTGTTGTGGAAGTACCCTGCGACCGTTGTTTGGATGACATGGATTTGAGCATCTCCTCCGCTGATAAACTGAAGGTGAAGTTCGGAGATGAGTACACTGAAGAAGGTGACATTGTGGTAGTTCCTGAAGAAGAGGGAGCCATCAATGTCGCTTGGTTCATTTATGAATTCATCGCATTGGCCATACCGATGAAGCATGTGCACGCTCCCGGTAAATGCAACCGCATGATGTCGGAGAAACTGAGCAAACACATACGTGTGGAAGCCGGTGGTGGTGATGAGTGGGACGCTGGCTCCGCGGTCGATGACCCGTTTGACAACGCAAACGATGAGGACACTTCGGTGGGGACGGATCCTAGATGGGACGACTTAAAGAAAATATTAGATAATAATTAAAGTTTAGAAAAATGGCACATCCTAAAAGACGTCAGTCAAAGACTAGAACTGCAAAAAGAAGAACTCATGATAAGGCAGTTGCTCCGACATTGGCAATTTGCCCGAATTGCGGAGAATGGCATGTTTACCACACAGTATGTGGCGCATGTGGATACTACAGAGGTAAGTTGGCTATCGAGAAAGAAGCTGCTGTCTGATTGAGGTAGTATTGAATATAGCCAGAGAGCTCTGCTCTCCGGCTACTTTTGCTTATAAACAAGGAGATTCTGATTAATGGAAAAGATTAATGCAGTAATTACAGGAGTCGGTGGATACGTTCCCGAATACGTGCTGACAAATGATGAATTGTCGCGTATGGTGGACACCAACGACGAATGGATTATGACACGTATCGGTGTGAAAGAAAGAAGAATCCTCAACGACGAAGGTCTCGGAACTTCTTATCTGGCGCGCAAGGCTGCCAAGCAGCTGATGCAACGCACGAACTCCAACCCGGACGACATCGATGCGGTTATTGTCACTACTTCTACTCCGGACTATCACTTCCCGTCGACGGCTTCAATCCTCTGCGACAAGCTGGGACTGAAGAACGCTTTCGCTTTCGACCTTCAAGCCGCTTGTAGCGGTTTCCTCTTCGGGCTGGAGGTGTGCGCAGGATTGATAGCTACCGGTCGTCATAAGAAAATCATCCTCGTAGGTGCGGACAAAATGTCGTCCATGGTCAACTATGCAGATCGTGCCACATGCCCTATCTTTGGCGATGGCGGCGCAGCGGTGATGATTGAGGCTACAACAGAGGATTACGGTGTGATGGATTGCTTGCTGGGAACCGATGGCAAAGGCTTGCCTTTCCTTCATATGAAAGCAGGTGGTTCGGTTTGTCCGCCGTCATTCTTCACAGTCAGCAACAAGATGCACTACCTCTATCAGGAGGGTCGTACCGTATTCAAATACGCGGTGTCGAACATGTCGAGAGTGAGTGCTGAGCTTGCCGAGCGCAACGGTTTGACGAAGGATAATATCGATTGGGTGATTCCTCACCAAGCCAACCTGCGTATCATCGACGCTGTAGCCAATAGACTGGAAATCCCGATGGAGAAGGTGATGCTCAACATTCAGCGTTATGGTAACACCAGCGCCGGAACGTTGCCTCTTTGCTTGTGGGACTACGAGAAGAAACTGAAGAAAGGCGATAATCTGATATTCACAGCATTCGGTGCCGGATTCACCTTCGGAGCCGTGTACGTGAAATGGGGTTACGACGGAGCGGCAAGACAGTGATAATCATACATTAAAATAATGATACAAGAAAACGCATCTCCAACCGGTGCGTTTTTTTGTCTCCGAACAAAGGCTTTTATTGAAAACTATGCATAAAGCAGGATTTGTAAATATTGTCGGCAATCCCAATGTGGGAAAGTCCACCTTGATGAATCTCTTGGTGGGTGAGCGTGTTTCCATCGCCACCTTCAAGGCTCAGACCACACGCCACCGTATTATGGGAATTCTGAACACCGAGGAGATGCAGATTGTATTCTCCGACACACCTGGAGTGCTGAAGCCAAATTATAAGCTCCAGCAGTCGATGCTCAACTTCTCCGAGTCGGCTCTGACGGACGCTGACGTGTTGCTTTACGTGACCGACGTGGTGGAGAAGGCGGACAAAAATGCCGATTTCGTGGAGAAGGTGCGTAAGATGGATGTTCCCGTCCTGCTGCTAATCAATAAGATTGACTTGAGCAACCAAGAGGCGCTGACCGCCCTGGTGGAGACTTGGCACGAGCTGTTGCCAGCCGCCGAGATTATCCCAATCTCCGCCACCAACCGATTCAATGTGGACGTGGTGTTGAAGCGCATCAAGGAGTTGCTGCCTGACTCGCCCCCCTATTTCGACAAGGACCAGTGGACTGACAAACCGGTACGCTTCTTTGTGACGGAGATTATCCGCGAGAAGATTCTCCTCTACTACGACAAGGAGATTCCCTACTCTGTGGAAGTGGTGGTGGAACAGTATAAGGAAGAGGCCAAGAGCGTGCATATCAACGCCGTCATCTACGTGGAGCGTGACTCGCAGAAGGGCATCATCATTGGCAAGCAGGGCAAGGCACTGAAGAAAGTAGCCACCGAGGCAAGAAAATCCTTGGAACGGTTCCTCGACAGGCGGGTGTTCCTGGAGACCTTTGTGAAGGTGGACAAAGACTGGAGAAGTTCGGACAAGGAACTGAAGAACTTCGGATATAATTTAGAGTAGTATTCACCCGGCGTGACAGCCGAAACAAAGAAAGGAGACGTATGGGAAATTTAGTAGCGATTGTCGGACGTCCCAATGTGGGAAAGTCGACACTGTTCAACCGCTTGACGCAGACGCGCCAGGCGATAGTGAACGATGAAGCGGGTACTACACGCGACCGCCAATATGGCAAGATAGAGTGGGGCGGAAAGGAATTCTCTGTGGTAGACACTGGCGGATGGGTCGTCAACTCCGACGACATGTTCGAGGGCGAGATACGCAAACAGGTGATGATTGCCGTGGACGAAGCGGACGTTATCCTCTTCGTGGTCGATGTGAAGAACGGTGTGACCGACCTCGACATGGAGGTGGCTGCCATTCTGCGCCGCACCAGACTGCCCGTCATCTTGGTGGCAAACAAAACAGACAACAACGACCTGCAGTATGGTGCTGCGGAATTCTATAAACTCGGTTTGGGCGACCCCTATTGCGTCTCTGCCTTGAGCGGCAGCGGCACGGGTGACTTGCTCGACCTTGTGGTGGCCTCCTTCAAGAAAGACACTGAGGAGCTGCTTGACGACGACATCCCCCGCTTTGCCGTGGTGGGACGCCCTAACGCAGGCAAGTCGTCCATCATCAATGCCTTCATAGGCGAGGACCGCAACATTGTGACCGAGATTGCCGGCACCACTCGCGACTCCATCTACACCCGTTATGACAAGTTCGGCTTCGACTTCTACTTGGTGGACACGGCTGGAATTCGTCGTAAGAACAAGGTAGTGGAGGACTTGGAGTATTACTCGGTGATGCGCTCCATCCGGGCCATCGAGAACTCTGACGTCTGCATTCTGATGCTGGATGCAACACGTGGCATCGAGAACCAGGACTTGAACATAGTCTCCCTTGTGCAGCGCAACCAAAAAGGTCTGGTAGTGGTAGTCAACAAGTGGGACTTGGTGGAGGACAAGAGTACCAAGGTGATGAAAACTTTCGAGGATGCCGTGCGCAACCGTTTGGCTCCGTTCGTGGATTTCCCCATCATCTTCGCTTCGGCCCTTACCAAGCAACGTATCTTCAAGGTGCTGGAGATGGCGAAGACGGTTTACCAAAACCGCAACACCCGCATCCCGACAGCCCGCTTGAACGAAGAAATGCTCTCGGTCATCGAAGCCTATCCACCTCCCTCGAACAAGGGCAAGTACATCAAGATAAAATACTGCACGCAGTTGCCCAACACCAAAGTTCCCTCTTTCGTGTTCTTCGCCAACCTGCCGCAGTATGTGAAGGAGCCCTACCGCCGGTTTCTCGAGAACAAGATTCGTGAGCGGTGGCCTCTGACAGGTACGCCCATCAACGTGTTCATCCGCCAGAAGTAAGGATGACGCAGCATTTATTTTGAATAGGTCCCTACGGATTATATACCGAAAAGCGAGACGGCATGAGAGTATCTGTCGTTTCGTTTTTTTGGGGGGTACAACAAGTGTGTCTGACGACTTTACGTCTCAGCTAAAATTCGGTAGGGGAGCGAGGTTTATCCCTCGATATTCTGCACCTCCACCTCTTTGACCTTTTGGAACAGGTCCGAGGCGAAAACGAAATCGTTGAGAAGCTTGTCGCTCGAGGTGAAGATGTCCGACTTGTTGCCTTGCCACTCCTTGCGGCCCTGGCAGATGAAGATGATGTTGTCGCCTATGCCCATCACGGAGTTCATGTCGTGGGTGTTGATGATGGTGGTCATCTTATACTCCAGGGTGATGTCGTGCACCAGGTTGTCTATTACCAACGATGTCTTCGGGTCAAGTCCTGAGTTCGGCTCGTCGCAGAACAGGTACTGCGGGTTGAGCGCTATGGCGCGTGCAATTGCCACACGCTTCTGCATACCGCCGCTGATCTCGCCCGGATATTTCTGCTGCGCGTCAATCAGGTTCACGCGGTCGAGGCAGAACTTGGCACGTTTCAGGCGGTCCCGGTAGGTGTCCGACGAGAACATGTCCAGTGGGAACATCACGTTCTCCAGCACGGTGAGCGAGTCGAACAAGGCTGCGCTTTGGAAGATCATTCCCATTTCGCGCCGCAGGGCTATCTTCTCCTTCTTACTCATCTCCAGAAAGTTGCGCCCGTCGTACAGAATTTGTCCCCGTTCAGGGGTGAGCAGGCCCACGATGCATTTCATCAGCACCGTCTTTCCTGAACCGCTCTGTCCGATAATCAGGTTGGTCTGTCCGTTGTGGAACACCGTATTAATGTCCATCAAGACATCCTTGTCTTCAAAAGTCTTATAGAGGGATTTCAATTCGATCATTTGGTAAGAAGCTGCGTTAAGAATAAATCGGAAAACAATATCAGCACACTGCTGCAGACCACCGCGTTGGTACTGGCTTTGCCCACTTCGATGGAACCCCCTTCCACGGAGTATCCGAAGAAGGACGACACGCTGGCGATGATGAAGGCGAAGAAGAACGACTTGATGATGCCGCACCAAACGAACCACTCCGTAAAGCTGTATTGCAAGCCGTAGGTGAGGTCCTCCTGGTTGATGATGTGTCCGAACCATGCCGTGGCGTAGGCGCCTATGATGCCTGCGAAGATGCTGAAAGTCACCAAGGCCGGAATCACCGTCAGCATGGCTGCTATCTTTGGGAGTATCAAGTAGTTGGCGGAGTTTACTCCCATGATCTCCAATGCGTCAATCTGCTGCGTCACCCGCATGGTGCCCAACTCCGAGGCGATGTTGGACCCAACCTTGCCGGCGAGAATCAGACACATGATGGACGATGAGAACTCCAGCAACATGATTTCACGCGTGGTGTATCCCGTCACGAAGCGGGGCATCCAAGGACTCTGGATGTTCAGCTTTATCTGGATGCAGATGACCGCTCCGATGAAGAACGAAATCAGAAGGACAATACCGATGGAGTTCACTCCGAGCTGCGACAGGTCCTTCACGTACTGTTTGAGGAACATGCGCATCCGCTCCGGCCGGGCGAAGGTCTTGCCCATGAGCTGGATGTATCTTCCCAAGGTATCGAGTGCTTTGAACATGCTTCTTTTCCTTAATTTGATGCAAAAGTAATTGTTTTATGTTGAAAAGCTGACCCCTGCGAATAGTTTCCGCCGGATGATAACCTTTTTTAAGTGCAAAAGTTGTATTTTTGCCCCCGTTTTAAGTTATTATACCAGCGGAGAAAATATGGATAACCAAGATGGAAAGATGGTTCTGCGGACAGAGAACCTTGTGAAGAAGTATGGAAAACGTACTGTTGTCAGCCATGTATCGTTCGATGTGAAACAGGGCGAGATAGTGGGGTTGTTGGGGCCGAATGGTGCCGGCAAGACGACTTCGTTCTATATGACCACGGGATTGATAGTCCCCAACGAAGGACACATCTACATCAACGACCTGGACATCACCAAGTACCCCGTGTACAAACGGGCGCAAAACGGCATCGGTTATCTGGCTCAGGAGGCTTCGGTGTTTCGCAAGATGAGTGTGGAGGACAATATCGCTTCCGTACTGGAGTTGACACCCACCACCAAGGAGTACCAGAAGGAGAAGCTCGAGAGCCTGATTGCGGAGTTCCGTCTGCAGAAGGTGCGCAAGAATCTGGGCGACCAACTCTCCGGAGGTGAACGTCGCCGTACCGAGATTGCCCGCTGTCTGGCTATCGACCCGAAGTTCATCATGCTCGACGAACCTTTCGCCGGTGTGGACCCTATCGCTGTGGAGGACATCCAACACATCGTATGGAAACTGAAGGATCGCAACATTGGCATCCTCATCACCGACCATAACGCGCTGGAGACACTGCGATTGACCGACCGCGCCTACCTGTTGTTCGAGGGTAAGATACTGTTCCAAGGAACTCCTGAAGAGCTTGCCGAAAACCCCGTGGTGCGTGCGAAATACCTGGGCAACAACTTCGTGCTGCGCCGCAAAGATTTCCAGTTGGAGGAGAAGCAACAGGAGGCTTGATGTGCAGGTGACGTTGCGGCCCTTTCAGATTGTCCGAAAACCTCTCACTGAAAGTCTAACACACCCGATATGATAGTCGGCACCTCGCATCAGAGTTATTGTCCTCTGAATAGATGGTCGGTTTCCCATCACCGGGTTTTCCCACCCAATCGCAATTTCCAGACTGGAGGTTGAAGGATTGCAGTCACCCACGATAAATGAAACAGAAAAGGCCGTATCCAACGGATGCGACCCTTCCAAAAATCTTACTCCCACAGGTTCGAAGTCCGTGTGGTGCATCATGCTTTCTTCGGCAGAGCTTCTTTGATGACGATTTTACGTCCTGCAAAATCTGCACCGTTGAACTCCTTAATCATCTTGGCGGCCTCCTCGTCGTCGGGCATCTCGGCGAAGCCGAAGCCTTTGGAACGATTCGTCTCGCGGTCCTTGATGATTTTCACTGAGGCAACGGCTCCGTACTGTTCCAGCGCTTGTTGCAACTCTTGCTCTTTCACACGATAGCTTAAATTTCCAATGTAAAGATTCATAATAGGGAAATAATAAAAATAATTAATGAATAAAACACTCTCTGAATGGTAACAGATAAGAAATGAGATGAAAGCGACAGAGAGTTTACCGAAACGTTGTTGAGACGGAGGTAGTAAAAACTAAGTACCCGATCCATGTAACCATTGTATTACCATTACGCGGCAAAGGAACGCATAATATTTGGATTGGCAACCAAAAGCAAAACTTTATTTCTGCCCGTAGAAATGTTTTTTCTATTGGTGCTTTGAAGATTGGAAGAATAACGCTAATTTTGCGGACTCTTTGAGTATTGTTAGAAAATAGTAATAATTAAAATAATAATTGTCAGAATGAACGTTTCATTACAGAACATTGACAAGGTAAGTGCACTGCTTACTGTGAAGATTGAAAAACCTGATTATCAGGAGAAAGTGGAGAAATCACTGAAGAGTATCCGCCAGAAGGCAAACGTGCCGGGCTTCCGTCGCGGTATGGTGCCCATGAGCTTGATTAGGAAACAAGCAGGCAAGGCCGTGCTGGTGGAGGAAATTGACAAGATACTTCAGGATGGAGTCAACAAATACATCCAGGAGAATAAAGTGAAAGTCCTCGGCGAACCGTTGGTGAACGAAGAACAAAAGGAGAATAACTTCGACGCACCGGAAGATTTCGAGTTCAGTTTCAAGATTGCTTTGGCTCCAGAGTTCAACGCTTCGCTGGACAACAACGACACCATCGATTACTATAATATAGATGTAACCGACGAGATGGTCGACAGCCAAGTGAAGATGTATAGACAGCGTTCGGGTAGCTACCAGAAGGTGGACGAGTATGCCGATGGTGACATGCTGAAAGGCATGCTCGCCGAGCTCGACGAGGCCGGCAATACCAAGGAAGAGGGCGTGAAGGTAGAAGGCGCTGTGCTGATGCCTAAATATATGAAAGAAGATGGCGAGAAAGCTAAATTCAACGCAGCCAAGGTGAACGACGTTATCACCTTCAACCCCAACAAGTCTTACGAAGGCAGCGAGGCGGAAATCGCTTCATTGCTGAAAATCGACAAGGAGAAAGTTGCCGACATGAAGTCCGACTTCAGCTTCCAGGTAGAAGAGGTGACACGCTTCGTCGAGGGCGAAATAAACCAGGAACTCTTCGACTCGGTGTTCGGTAAGGACCAGGTAAAGGACGAGGCTGATTTCCGCGCAAAAGTGAAAGAGGCTATCGCACACCAATATGTGGGCGACTCGGACTATAAGTTCCTGTTGGACGTTCGCAAATACCTGATGGACAAAGTCGGCAAGTTGGAGTATGCTGACGACCTACTCAAGAAGATTATGTTGCAGAACAACAAGGAGAAAGGCGAGGAGTTCGTCAACGAGAACTACGACAAGAGTATCGAGGAACTCACATGGCACCTCATCAAGGAGCAACTCGTGGAGGCTAACGGTGTGAAAGTGGAGAAGGATGACGTGACCGCCGCTGCTAAGGAAGCCACCCGCGCCCAGTTCGCTCAGTATGGCATGATGAATGTGCCCGAAGACGTGGTAGACAACTACGCCAAGGAGATGATGAAGAAGGGAGAGACTGTGGATGCCTTGATAAACCGCGTCATCGAGGTCAAACTGACCATGGCGTTGAAGTCGAAGGTGACACTGAATCAGAAGAACATCTCTGTAGAAGACTTCGGTAAGATGTTCCAATAATGCGTCGGTCCGACGGATGCCACCGATGGACGGCTGCCAAGCTTGATTCCATCCGCAGAAGCATCCCGAAGGACGGAGCATGTTGAAGCTTCGCATGAACAATCCTCTGATAAATAAGGAACGATAGTCGATAGTACTAAAATTCCTAAAAGGAGGGCTCTTGGTTGGAAAAAATTGTATTTTTGTTCCTCAAGAATACAAAGGCCAATAGCCTTCCTTTTTTATGTACATTATTTAATAAGGTAAAACATGAAAGACGAATTTAGAAAATATGCCGTCAAACACCTGGGCATGAGTGGCTTGATGGTGGACGACGTGCTGAAAAGCCAGTATATGAATCCCTATATCCTGGAGGAGCGCCAACTCAACGTCACCCAGATGGACGTGTTCTCGCGACTGATGATGGATCGCATCATCTTCCTCGGAACGCAAGTGGACGATGCGACAGCCAACATCTTGCAGGCACAGTTGCTCTTCCTCGACTCTAATGACCCCGGCAAGGACATCTCCATCTACATCAACTCCCCCGGTGGCTCCGTGTCCGCTGGACTGGGCATCTATGACACCATGCAGTTCATCGGCAGCGACGTGTCCACCATCTGCACCGGCATGGCTGCCTCTATGGCTGCCGTCCTCCTGGTGGCGGGAACTGAAGGAAAACGCTTCGCCTTGCCCCACTCGCGCGTGATGATTCACCAGCCGATGGGCGGTGCGCAAGGTCAGGTTTCCGACATGGAGATCACCCTGAACGAGATTCAGAAGTTGAAGAAGGAACTCTACACTATCATCTCTGACCATGCCCACGTGGCTTATGAGAAAGTGTGGGCTGACTCTGAGCGCGATTACTGGATGACTGCCGAAGAGGCCAAGGCCTACGGCATGATTGACGAAGTGATGACCCGCAAGAAACAGTAGGCGACCGCTTCGGTACCTTACAGAACAGCTTTATACACTATATAGAATAATAGAATACTGCTTTGGAACGAAAATCGAAATTGAGAAAGTGCAGCTTCTGTGGACGCTCTGAGGAAGAAGTCCCATTGCTGATAAACGGCATGAACGGTTGCATCTGCAACATCTGCTCTGAACAGGCCTATCAGATTGCACAGTCAGCCTTAGGCGCTACAGCCCAAAAGTCTGGCGTGACTGAGCTCGACTTGAAGAAACTGCCTAAACCAAAAGAAATAAAAGAATTCCTCGACCAATACGTCATCGGTCAGGAAGAGGCCAAACGTCACCTTTCTGTCTCGGTGTACAACCACTACAAACGGTTGCTGCAGAAGGACAACGGCGACGATGTGGAGATAGAAAAGTCCAACATCATCATGGTGGGAAGCACCGGAACGGGCAAAACTCTGTTGGCGCGCACCATAGCCAAACTGCTGAACGTGCCCTTCACCATCGTGGATGCTACTGTGTTGACCGAGGCCGGTTACGTGGGTGAGGATATCGAGAGTATACTCACCCGCCTGTTGCAGGTGTCCGACTATAACGTGGCAGAGGCAGAGCGCGGCATTGTCTTCATCGACGAGATAGACAAGATAGCCCGTAAGAGCGACAACCCCTCCATTACCCGCGACGTGAGCGGTGAGGGTGTGCAACAGGGCTTGCTCAAACTTCTCGAAGGATCCATGGTGAACGTGCCTCCACAGGGCGGACGCAAACATCCCGACCAGAAGATGATTGCGGTGAATACCAAAAACATCCTCTTCATCTGCGGCGGCGCTTTCGACGGCATCGAAAAGAAGATAGCCCAGCGGCTCAACACCCGTGTCATCGGTTTCAACGCCGTGCAGAACACGATGCAGATTGACCGCAACGACATGATGCAGTACATCGCTCCGCAGGACTTGAAGGCGTTCGGCCTCATTCCGGAAATCATAGGCCGTCTGCCGGTGCTCACCTACCTGAAGCCCCTCGACCGTGAAGCGTTGCGCAATATCCTCACCGAACCCAAGAACTCCATCATCAAACAGTACGAGAAGCTCTTCGGAATGGACGGCATCAAGTTGACTTTTCAAGCCGAGGCGCTTGACTTCATCGTGGACAAGGCGGTAGAGTACAAGTTGGGCGCACGCGGGCTGCGATCCATTGTGGAGACTATTATGATGGACGTCATGTTCGACAGTCCATCGCGGAGGATTAAATCCTACGAGGTGACCTTGGAATACGCTCAAAAACAGATGGCTAAGGCCAATCTGGCACATCTACAGACGGCCTGATTCGAGCCGGTGCCCACGTAAGAAGGATTTCCGGCCCACATTTTTCTGAAAAAATAGTGGGCCAAATGTTTGTACAGTGTTAAGTAGTTTATAATTTTGTTTGTTGTCAGCGATGCGAGTCGCTGCGACCAAAGTGTAAAACATTCTAATATGGCAGAACAGATTAATTTAACAGAGCAACTGAAGAAATATTTCGGTTTCGATACATTCAAGGGAGACCAGGAAGCTATAGTACGTAACTTGCTGAACGGTAATGATACGTTTGTGCTGATGCCTACCGGTGGAGGAAAATCCCTGTGCTATCAGTTGCCGTCTCTGCTGATGGAGGGAACTGCCATTGTCATTTCTCCTTTGATTGCCCTGATGAAGAATCAGGTGGATGCCATGCGCAACCTCAGCGAAGAGGATGGCATTGCACACTTCATCAACTCCTCCCTCAACAAATCGGCCATCGACCAGGTGAAGTCGGACATTCTCTCCGGCAAAACCAAACTCCTGTATGTGGCTCCAGAGTCGTTGACGAAGGAAGAGAATATGGATTTCCTTAGAAGCATCAAGATATCGTTCTACGCGATAGACGAAGCACATTGTATATCGGAGTGGGGACACGATTTCCGTCCCGAGTACCGGCGCATACGCCCCCTCATCAACGAGATAGGACTGGCACCCATCATAGCCCTCACGGCTACGGCTACCGATAAGGTACGCGGCGACATCAAAAAGAACCTCGGAATCGTGGATGCCAAGGAGTTCCGCTCCTCGTTCAACCGTCCCAACCTCTATTACGAGGTGCGGCCGAAGACCAAGAACGTCGACAAGGATATCATCAAATTCATTAAGGCAAACCCGGGCAAATCCGGCATCATCTATTGCCTGAGCCGCAAGAAGGTAGAAGAGCTGGCAGAGATTCTGCAAGCCAACGACATCAACGCGCGTCCCTACCATGCCGGCATGGACTCCGCCACACGGTCGGCCACACAGGACGACTTCATCATGGAGAAGATTGACGTGATAGTGGCAACCATAGCCTTCGGTATGGGTATCGACAAGCCCGACGTGCGTTTCGTCATCCACTACGACATTCCCAAAAGCCTCGAAGGCTACTACCAGGAGACCGGACGCGCCGGTCGCGACGGTGGCGAGGGACAGTGCATCACCTTCTATTCGGGTAAGGACCTCCAGAAACTGGAAAAGTTCATGGAGGGCAAACCCGTTGCGGAGCAGGATATAGGCAGACAGTTACTGCAGGAAACGGCGGCCTACGCCGAGTCCTCCGTCTGCAGACGAAAACTGTTGTTGCACTACTTCGGTGAGACCTACACCGAAGACAACTGCGGTAACTGCGACAACTGTTTAAATCCCAAGAAACAATTGGAAGCACAAGAAATGTTATGTACCGTCATTGATACCATCCTCTCAGTGAAGGAGAATTTCAAGACGGAGTATATTATAGATGTATTGTTAGGCAAGGAAACCAATGAGGTGCTGGCCCATAAGCACGACGAGCTTGAAGTGTTCGGCACGGGCATGGGCGAGGAGGACAAGACCTGGAACGCCGTCATCCGCCAGGCGCTCATCGCCGGCTACCTCATGAAGGATGTCGACAGCTACGGACTGCTGAAGGTTACTCCCGAAGGACATAAATTCCTGAAGAAACCCCAGTCGTTCAAGATAACGGAAGACAACGACTTTGACGAGGAGGAAGACGAGACCCCTGTTCGCGGAGGCGCTACCTGTGCCGTGGACCCTGCGCTGTATTCCATGCTGAAGGATCTACGCAAGAAACTCTCCAAAAAATTGGAGGTGCCGCCGTACGTCATCTTTCAGGATCCGTCGCTCGAGGCCATGGCCACCATCTATCCCGTCACCCTCGAGGAACTGCAGAACATCCCCGGCGTGGGAGCCGGCAAGGCCAAACGCTATGGCGAGGAGTTCTGTAAACTCATCAAGCGCCATTGCGACGAGAATGAGATAGAACGGCCCGAAGACTTGCGCGTGCGCACCGTCGCCAACAAGTCGAAGCTGAAGGTCTCTATCATCCAGAGCATAGACCGCAAGGTGGCGCTCGACGACATTGCCAACGGCAAGGGCATAGAGTTCAGCGAACTGCTCGACGAGGTGGAAGCCATCGTCTACTCGGGAACCAAGCTCAACATTGACTATTTCCTCGACGAGATAATGGACGAGGACCACATGCAGGACATCTACGACTACTTCAAGGAGTCCACGACCGACAAGATTGAGGATGCCATGGAGGAACTGGGAGACGACTATACCGAGGACGAAATCCGCCTCGTGCGCATCAAGTTCATCTCCGAGATGGCCAACTGACAAACTCCCTCTGTAGGGAATCATGACAAACGAACCGGAGCCGTTGCTACCGCCCACAGGGGTAGGAGCAACGGCTTTTTCGTGCCAGTGCTTCGTTAATCCTCGTTAATCTGTGTTTTGTGGATGAAATCCTTGGGCATATATCTGAGGTTATTTAATAAAAAACCGTATATTTGCACGCAATAATTTCAAAAGCAAAAATAAGTCTTATGTCATTTATTGCAGATAAAGTCGTTATGGACGGATTGACGTATGATGACGTCCTTCTGATTCCATCTTACTCCGAAGTACTACCGCGCGAAGTCGAACTGGCAACAAAGTTCTCCCGCCACATTGAGTTGAAGATTCCTTTTGTGACAGCAGCCATGGATACTGTCACCGAGGCTAAGATGGCAATCGCCATCGCCCGTGAGGGAGGAATCGGTGTGATACACAAAAATATGTCCATCGAGGAACAGGCACATCAAGTGGCTATCGTGAAACGTGCCGAGAACGGAATGATTTACGACCCCATCACCATCAAGTGCGGATCCACCGTACGCGATGCGTTGGCCATCATGTCCGAATACCACATCGGTGGTATTCCTGTTGTGGACGACGAGAACTACTTGGTAGGCATTGTCACCAACCGTGACCTCCGTTTCGAAGGTGACCTGGACAAAGGCATCGAGAGCGTGATGACAAAGGAGAACATCGTCACCACTAGCCAACAGACCAACATGGAGGCTGCCGCGCACATCTTGCAGGAGAACAAGATTGAGAAACTTCCTGTAGTGGACAAGGATGGTAAACTTGTGGGCCTGATCACCTATAAAGACATCACCAAAGCGAAAGACAAACCAATGGCTTGCAAGGACGAGAAAGGGCGTCTGCGCGTGGCAGCCGGTGTGGGCGTTACCAACGATACCCTGGAGCGTATGCGTGCCCTCATCAATGCCGGAGCCGACGCCATCGTCATCGATACAGCACATGGCCATTCTGCTTCCGTCATCCAGAAACTGAGAGAGGCAAAACGTGAATTCCCAAATATCGACATCGTGGTGGGCAACGTAGCCACTGGAGAAGCAGCTTTGGCACTGGTAGAGGCAGGAGCTGACGCCATCAAGGTCGGCATCGGCCCGGGTTCCATCTGCACCACTCGTATCATCGCCGGCGTGGGTGTGCCCCAGCTGACAGCCGTTTACGATGTGGCCAAGGCCTTGAAGGGAACCGGTGTCCCTTTGATTGCCGACGGTGGTCTGCGCTATTCGGGCGATGTGGTGAAGGCATTGGCTGCCGGAGGCTACAGTGTGATGATCGGATCACTTGTAGCCGGCACCGAGGAGTCGCCAGGCGACACCATCATCTTCAACGGACGTAAGTTCAAGTCATATCGTGGTATGGGTTCACTGGAGGCCATGGAGAATGGTTCCAAGGACCGCTACTTCCAAAGCGGAACCACCGATGTGAAGAAGCTGGTGCCCGAAGGCATTGCTGCCCGTGTACCTTACAAGGGGACCCTCTACGAGGTAATCTACCAGTTGGTAGGCGGCTTGCGCTCGGGTATGGGATACTGTGGTGCACGTAACATCGAGAAACTCCACGATGCCAAGTTCACCCGCATCACCAACGCCGGTGTGTTGGAGAGCCACCCGCACGATGTATCCATCACCAGCGAGGCTCCTAACTACAGTCGTCCTGAGTAACAGACTGGGAAAATCGAATCCCCTCCACCCCCGTTGTGGAGGGACCGACGAAAAAGAGCGGCCGCTATTTTGGAATAGACGGCCGCTTATCTTATCTTTGCACGCAGAATAAAAAGAATACATTTATGGGAAAAATCATATTGACGGGCGACCGGCCCACTGGAAAACTCCACCTCGGACACTACGTGGGCTCACTGCGTCGTCGGGTGGAACTGCAAAACTCGGGTGACTACGAGAAAGTGTTCATCTTCATTGCCGACGCGCAAGCGCTCACCGACAATGCCGACAATCCTGAGAAAATTCGTCAGAATATCATCGAAGTGGCTCTCGATTACCTCTCTTGCGGCATCGACCCCACCAAGTCTATCGTCTTCATCCAGTCGCAGATACCGGAGTTGTGTGAACTCTCGTTTTACTACATGAATCTGGTCACCGTCTCCCGCTTGCAGCGTAACCCTACGGTGAAGACCGAGATTCAGATGCGTAACTTCGAGAATACCATCCCCGTGGGATTCTTCTGTTACCCCATCAGCCAGGCGGCCGACATCACCGCCTTCAAGGCCACTACCGTGCCTGCTGGCGAGGACCAGGAGCCAATGATAGAGCAGGCTCGTGAGATTGTCCGTCGCTTCAACGGCACCTATGGTGAGGTACTTGTGGAGCCGCAGATTCTGTTGCCTAACAACGCCGCCTGTCTTCGTCTACCGGGAACGGATGGCAAGGCCAAGATGAGCAAGTCGCTCGGCAACTGCATCTATCTGTCCGATACCGCTGAGGATGTGAAGAAGAAGGTGATGGGCATGTACACCGACCCCACCCACATCAAGGTGACCGACCCCGGCAAACTGGAGGGAAACACCGTGTTTACTTATCTCGACGCCTTCTGCAAGCCCGAGCATTTCGGCAAATACCTGCCCGACTATGCCAACCTGCAAGAACTGAAGGACCACTACACCCGTGGCGGTCTGGGCGACGTGAAGGTGAAACGTTTCCTCAATGCCATACTGGAGGACGAACTCGAACCTATTCGCTTACGCCGCAAGGAGTTCGAGAAGGATATCCCTGCCGTGTTCCAGATGCTGAAGCAGGGTAGCGAGACTGCACGTGCCGTGGCTGCCCAGACGTTGGCGGATGTCCGCAAAGCTATGCGCATCGACTATTTCGAGGATGCCGACCTGATAGCTCAGCAAGCTGCCAAGTATAACGGTTAGTGAAATCATAAAACAAGCCCCGATAGCTGAAGAATACTTTTTCGTCGGCTATCGGGTTTTTTGTTTGGGTCTTCCGAAATTTGGAGTGATAAAGTAGTAAAGTATAAAAGGAAAACTGCTTAGGAGAGATTTCCAGTTGAAAGACTATATGTAATCACGATGTAAGAAACCCGGTGTAATGGTGCAAAAGTTTAGCTTTCTTCATGCTTTGGCAATTGCCAAACAGGTGTACGGCAATTGTCATCCACGTGTACGGCAGTTGCCGTACGTTCTATGAGCCCAGGTTCTCGCATCATCACAACAGCATTCTGCAACTGTTACGACGGGGTCATACATTGGGGATATTCAGAGGCAGTCCATTGCGAAGCGGTGTACTCCAGTTCGGACAATATGCACTCCTCGATTGCCTTATCACTCGGAATGTGGAAAGAGCCTTTTACTTTCTAATATGAGCTTATTCCTCAGACTTCGAGAAAGCGTTTTGCCGGATAGACTTGAGTACTTTGGCAAACGTGGAACCTTAGAAGATGTACACCACTTCCTTGAAGTTGTAGGGTCGTAGCTTGCCCTCCCGGTCCTCCAACACCAGGTGTCCGTCTGGTTCGATGTGGTGGATGCGGGCTTCGAATGTACCTGTCTCGTCGCGGTAAGTGTAATAACCGTCGATGTGCAGCAGGGCGTCGTAGTATCTACGCTCAACCTCTTCAGTCGTCCCCTCCTTTATCTGCCGATAGTATTTATAGAATCGGGTGATGATGTGCTCCAGCAGAGTGGTGGCGTCGTGGTCGGCGCCCGTGATTTGCCACAGCGAGACGGGGTTGGGCGCGTCGCTCATGAATTCGTGCTGATTCAGGTTGAGTCCCACTCCGATGATACAGACGTCCAGGTTGCGGCCGCTCAGCTCGTTCTCTATTAGTATTCCGCCTATCTTCCGCTCCTGCCAATAGATGTCGTTGGGCCATTTGATGCGGACCCCATCTGCTATGGTGTCCAGCTCCTCCTTGATGCTCAGCGAGATGGCTTGCGAGATGGCGAACTGTCGGTCTGCCTTTACGAAGGTGGGTCGGCACAGCAGGCTGAAGAGCAGGTTCTTTCCTTGCTCCGACTCCCACGAGCTGCCACGCTGTCCGCGTCCACTTGTCTGGAAGTCCGTGTAGGCCACTACAAACTCGCTTTGTGCATAGAGTTGCGCAAAGTTCTTTACAAAGTTATTGGTGGAATCCGTCTGGGGAATGTACACCATCTTGGCTATTTCATTGCTAATCATGCTTCAGTTTCTTTTTCGTGTCAGTTTGTTTAAATGTCCCATTGCGGGCGGTTAAGGTTTGCTAGTCGTTCCGGTCGTTCGTTTGACAACTTCCATGTGCTTACCAAATAGGAGGAAAGAAAGCCTCTGGTATATGCTCGATATGCAATGCATCCTTGCTGCCGATGATGGTGATGACGTCGAAGCGAACGGGCAGGTCTATGTCGAACATCCGCAGATAGGCATCGGTGGAGGTCACGATGTTGCGTATCTTGCGGGGTGTGACAGCCTCTTCGGGGTTGCCGTATCGGTCCGAGGTGCGTGTCTTCACCTCCACCACCACCAGCTCGCCGGCCTTTTCCGCCACGATGTCCAGCTCCTTGTGTCCGCTCCGCCAATTACAGTGTCGGATGGTGTAACCATGCTCCTTCAGATAGTCCGCGGCAATCGTTTCACCGTCCATTCCCAGTACATTATGCTTTGCCATATAAAGTTTTTGCAAAAATAATGAATATTATTGGATGTAATTCCATAACTAACAGTATTTTTGTAACCAACTAAAAATGACGACGTGAAGAAACGTGACAGAGTATCCCCAGGGGGCCCAAAACGTGACCAACGTATGGCC
>CAVINS010000061.1:0-19586 GCA_963643925.1 Bacteroidaceae bacterium | reverse complement strand
TTCCGATGCAGAACATTTATTTTCCCACGCAAAACCTGGAAAAGATAGATCCAAGGACTTCGTCGGTGGTGATTTCACCAAGGATATCACTTAGGTAGTGGATACACTCGCGGATGTCCTGCGACAGGAGGTCACCGGGGAGATTGTTCTCCAACCCTTCTTGAATACGGTGGATGCAGTCGAGCACATGAACCAGAGCTTCGTAGTGACGGACATTGGTGACAATGACGTCGTTGGGATTAATCTCCGGCAAGGCAGCGGCTTTCAGTAACACCTCCTCCAAGGCAGCGATGTTCTCCTTACGTTTGGCGGAGATGAAGAGACGCTCGGCACTCGTCAACACTCCCCTATCATCTTTGATGACGAACGACTCATCGGCAAAGGCGGTGAGAGACTCACGCTGCGCGTCGTCAATCAAATCGGTCTTGTTGAAGAGAAGAACGAGCTTCTTGCCCTCACAATGGGGACGAATCTTCGCCAGCAGGGCACGGGACTGAGAAGCCGTAGTGGTAGCATCAATCACCCACAGAACAATGGAGGCTTGGTCCAGCTTCTTGAAGGTGCGTTCGATGCCTAGGGTCTCTATGGTGTCCTGCGTGTCGCGGATGCCGGCGGTGTCGATGAAGCGAAAGGTGATGCCACGCAGGTTCACCGTGTCCTCGATGATGTCGCGCGTGGTACCATGGATGTCGCTCACGATGGAGCGGTCGTCGTTCACCAGCAGGTTGAGGAGAGTGGACTTACCGGCATTGGTGTCGCCGATGATGGCCACAGGGATGCCGTTCTTTACAGCGTTGCCCACACTAAAGGAGTCTACGAGCCGCACAATGAAGGTCTCCATCTGCGCCGCCAGTTCCTTCAACTTCTGCCGGTCGGCAAACTCCACGTCTTCTTCGCTGAAGTCCAGCTCCAGTTCTATGAGGGAGGTAAAGTCGAGCAACATGCTACGCAGCTTTGCCAGCTCGGCGCTGAATCCGCCACGCATCTGACTCATGGCCAAGCGGTGGGACGAGGCGTTGGTGGAGGCTATCAAGTCCGCAATGGCCTCAGCCTGGCTCAAGTCCATCTTGCCGTTAAGGAAGGACCGCTGGGTGTACTCGCCCGGCTGTGCGCTGCGACATCCGTGCTGAATAAGCAGTTGCATCACCCGCTGCAGGATGTACGACGACCCGTGGCACATAATCTCCACCGAGTTCTCGCCCGTGAAGGAGTGGGGAGCACGGAAGATGTTCACCAGCACCTCGTCGATGACTTCTCCGCCGGGAACCTTCTCGCCGTCCATTCCGATACCAGAGACATTCCTTATATCTTCATCAAGAACACACTTCCCTTCAGACACTGTTTCACTTCGGTCGTGGATTGCTACATCGGGAGCGATCTTCTCCCCCACGCCTTCGTCAACTATCTGCCCATAGGCGATGGTGTAGGCATTTCTCTCGGCCAGCGGTTTGCCGGCCGAACGGAACACTTGGTCTGTGATGTTGATGGCTTCCGGTCCCGAGACACGGATGACGCCAATGGCTCCCCCCTGGGCGGTAGCTATGGCACAAATAGTATCTTCGCTAATCATGCTGCAAAATAACTAAGAATGCTGCAGTCGGACAAATTTTCGCCTTTGATTCACTTTCACCGATAGTGCGATAGACAAAACCTATCGTCGGGAAGTAACGGAGCACAGACAGAAGAGGGGCAAACAACAGAAGAGTATTGAAGCGGAAGGTGGTAGCCGACGGGGGAAACCGCAAGCAATCCAGCACATTGCCGTCCCATGGACAAAATGAAAGCCGGCTATCGAAAAACCGAATGATACTATCGGCACATTTAATCAATTTGTCCGCCCAATGCCCAACCAGGTCCCTTACCTTTGCGGCCGAGAAACAAAAAAACAATCAATCATGGTAAATCAAATCTAACAGTAATTACCTCAATGCTCAGTAGCTTCGCTCCTATCTCCATCTTGGCCGGCGTAGCACTGACACTGCTGCTTGCCATCGGAAAACAAGCGACCAACCAATGGCTGAAAATCAACAACAAGTACCACATCATCACCTACGGATGTGCTGACGATGTTAAATCTGACTTCTATGACGACGATGAACTGTAACGAGGATACCTCAGCGCACGAACACCTGAAGACCGTGGGGAAGTTCGTGGCGGACTATGCCTCCACATTGTTCTCCTACGGGGCCACGACCATCCGCATAGAGAAGAACATCGAACGCATCGCCCGCAAATATGGGGCTGACGTGCAGCTCACCGTGTTGCCCATGCACATTATGGTGACCGTGTGGGACCAGAATCACGAGCATTCCTACACCATCAACGAGAAGGTGAAAGGCAACGGCATCGATTTCGACAAGAACACGCAGCTGAGCAAGCTGAGCTGGACCATCTTCGACAACGGTCTCCCCCTGGAAGAGGCGCAACGGGTGATGAACGGCATCGCGCGCCTGCCACGCCTCGACCCCATCCTCGTGACGGTGCTCACGGGAGCCGCCAACGCATCGTTCTGCAAGCTGTTCGGGGGTGACTGGATCTCGATGATTATCGTCTTCGTGGCCACCATCTGTGGATTCTACCTGAAGAACAAGTTGCATGACCAATGGAAGTGGGACCTGCGGCTGGTGACTATCCTCTCAGGCTGCCTCGCCACGGTGATAGCCAGCGCGGGCTACGTTTTCCACATCGGCTCCACTCCTGACATCGCGTTGGGTACGGGCGTGCTGTTCCTCGTCCCCGGCATTCCCTTCATCAACTCCGTAAACGACCTGATAAACGGCCATTACATCTGCGCCTTCAGCCGCTTCACACAGGCTACCATCACCACGGTCTGCCTGTCGCTGGGCCTCTGTCTGGGCTACATCATCATCAACATACACATTGTCTAATGAACATCCTCGACTTACTACAGGACGGCTGTTTCGCCGCCATCGCTGCCATCGGGTTCGGCAGCATCAGCAACGTTCCCTTCCGGAGCTTCTCGGGTTGCGCCATACTGGCCGCGCTGGGTCATTCGCTGCGTTTCCTGCTGATGCACGGATGCGGTTGTTTCATCATCGGAGCCAGTTTCGCGGGCGGGCTGCTGATAGGCCTTCTCTCCATCCCAATGTCGCGACGCTGGCACTGCCCAGCGGAGGCGCTCTCCTTCCCCGCCCTGTTGCCTATGATTCCAGGCATGTACGCCTACCGCAGTGTGCAGTCGCTCACGATGTGTCTGAGGGACAACGGCATGGAGTCGTTCACCCACTATTTCATGTTGTTCAACTACAACTGGGCGGTCTGCGTCATCACCATCGCCTTGATGGTCATCGGTGTAACGGTGCCTATTTTCATCTTCCGGAAGAACTCTTTCTCCGCCACACGATGAATGACGTTCGAAACAATTACTTTTGCAGAAACAAGAATGGTTCATATGGAATTACGACAGTTACGTGTCTTCATCAAGGCCGCCGAGACACTGAATTTCTCTGAAGGGGCCAAGGCGCTCTTCATGACGCAGAGCTCTTTCTCACAAAACATCAAGCAACTGGAGGAGGAGCTGAAGATTCAACTTTTCTACCGCAACAGTCACGAGGTGACGCTGACGGAAGCCGGCAAGGAGCTGCTGCCTTACGCGCGGAGCACCATACAGCAGAGCGACAATTGCGTGCATCTGATGAACGACCTCAACAACCTGCAGTGCGGCACACTGGACATCGGTGTCACCCACTCGTTCAGCCAGATAAGCGTGGTCACCATCGCGGAGTTTATGAAAGCCTACCCAGCCATCAAGCTGAACGTGATCTACAAGACGATGGGCGAACTCTTCGACCTGCTCATGCAGCACAAGCTCGACTTCGTGCTCTCCTACAAGCCGCTCAGCAGCCTTCCTCAGATTGAGTCGCACATCCTGTTCGAGGACCATCTGTCCGTCATCGTCAACCAAAGCCATCCGCTGGCCAAGGAGCGTAAGGTGAAGCTGGACGACCTGCACAAGTTCCCGCTAGCGCTCCCCGCCAAAGGGTTGCAGGCCCGCAATGCGCTGGACCGCATCCTGGAAGAGAACAAAGTGACGCTGGACGCGTGTGTGGAACTCAACCAAGTGACTCCCCTGCTGCGCATGGTGCGCAAGTATCAGATAGCCACCGTACTGTCGAGCACGGCAGTCAACCTCGACCCGGACCTGAAGTCCATCCCCATCGATTCGCCTCACTGCGAGATGGAGGGTTCGTTCCACATGCTGAAAGATGCCTACCGCAAGGCCTCGACCAAGGAGTTCATACGCATGCTGATGGAGACGGACGAGGTACGCCAACTGCGCGGGAAGTGGTTGCTGTAGCGGGAAACCGCACAAGACAATCCTATGCTCTTGAGGGAGGAAGCTTTACCTGGAACTTACCTCTACGAGCATCGAAAGAAACAGACAAGCTTAGCGGTTTCCGCCGCATGCCGAGATATTTCCGTAGGATGCCTAGTTGTTGACCGTCAGATGCCTTCTCAAAATAATTAGATGCCTTGCGGCGGAAGCCGGAATTTGTTGTACTTTTGCTGCCATAATTCGGAAACAGACACATCGATGACAAAAACCTGTAATCTGCTCATTGCTCTACTATTTTGGTGCGGCACGGCTTCGGCCCAAGAGACTGAGACCACCTTCACCGTCACGCCCGAAGGGATAGGCTGCATCAAGTTGGGCATGAAAGCCGCCGACATTCCGCAGCAGTGCGAGGGACTATATAATAAAGTAGAGAAATCCACCGTGAAAACGGACAGCCAGGAGGACTACGATTCCGACCCGGTGCAGGAGCAATACCTATTTTACATGGGCAAGGTGAAGGTGATGGAAATCGACATCACCGATGACGACGATCAGACAGTGAACTTCATCACAGCCTACGCCCCGCACGTGGTCACCGAGAGCGGCCTGCACCCCGGCGCACCGTTGACCGACCTCTTGAAGCTGGAAGGTGTAGAGTGGCAGATAGAGGGTGAATACTACGGAGTGGTAATCGACGGCTACATCGCCATCGAACTGAAGAGCAAATACCTTACCGACAGCGGCCGCCGCAAGTACGAGGACGTGTACGACAAGAACCTGGAGCCGGCCTTCTACGCCAAGGACTTCAAGCCCCACGGCAAGATAGAGGAGATTTCGGTGTTCAAGGAGGAGTTCTAATGGCCCCTTGCCTCCCGCTGCCTGTACTCAAGCGGCAACGAGTATAATACTCAAGCGGCAATGACCGATATATTCGTTTTGCGATGAATTACATTTCTCGTAGAAGGAACATTTGACTCGCCAAGATTTCCATTACACCACTGCCTCACTTGCCGACTTTTGCAGGGTCAAAAACTATAGTACGTAAGGCTCCATACAATCGTTCGCGAAGGCCGATACAATCGATTGTATCAGGCCATACAATCGATTGTATTTTCGGGAACCAATATTGGCGGAAAAACGCACGTTTCCACCCGGCAATCAGGCTCATCCTTCTTGTTCTATTCATCGAACTTTCGGACTTTCCAAGACGTACCATTCACCTCTTTCAAGCGACGGCTTCACCGAGGCGTTTGATGAACGAACGGTTCTCTCAACCTTCCGTCTGCTCCTTAGGCCAGTTCACCAGATAGAGTTTCTCCGTAGCACGGGTGAAGGCGGTGTAGAGCCATCGGAAATAGTCGGGGGTGAGGTTCTCCTGCGTCACATACCCTTGGTCGAGGAACACCGTGCGCCACTGTCCGCCTTGCGCCTTGTGGCAGGTAATGGCGTAGGCGAACTTCACCTGCAGGGCGTTGTAGTGCGGGTCCACCTTCATCTTTTTCATCCGATCGCGCTTCAGAGGAATGTCGGCGTAATCGTCGAGCACGGTGTAGAACAGGCGGTCGGCATCCTCGCGGGAGAGCGACGGGAAGTCGGACTGCAGCGTGTCGAGCAGAATGGTCGCCTCCAACTCGAAGTCGTCGTAGTCGGGGAACTGCAGCACAGCGTCCGCAAAGCGGAACCCGTAGAGCTGGCGTGTGTGGCGCACCCTACGCACCACCGCCACGTCGCCGTTGGCGATAAACTCGATGGACTTCTCCTGCTCGGTCCAGAAGTAGTTGTTCTTGGCAATCATCAGCAGATCTCCGTTGGAGAGTTCCTCCTCGCGATAGAGTATGCGGTTGCGTATACCGTTATTATATAGGTTTGCCCGTTTGTTGGACCGGCAGATCACTATGGTTTCCTCCATCCCGCCGTCGGCATAGGCATTCTCCAGCGCTTCTATCAGCTCGTTGCCGGGCAAGTTGCGGATGTCCGGGAAGCCGGCGAAGCGCACTCGCGGGAAGTCCGCCATCTGGCCCATGGCCATCAGTCGGCGCAGGGCGGTGGCGTTCCACAGTATGCCCGACGATTCCAGTTGACGGACCACCTGCGTCAGCGACGTCTCCACCACCTTCAGGTTGTAGCCCGCCAACACCTGGGCTGACAGGGCCGGACTCTCCGTCTCGCCCACGGGAGGCAGCTGGGACCGGTCGCCCATCAGCACCAGTCGGCAACCCTGCCCGGAGTAGACGTACTGGATGAGGTCGTCCAGCAGACGGCCCGTACCGAACACGCCTCCCGACAGTCCTTCGTTGGAGATCATCGACGCTTCGTCCACTATAAATAATGTATGCTGATGGAGATTGTTGTTGAGCGAGAAGCCCGATGCCTCGTCCGCCAAGCTCTTCTGTCGGTAAATCTTCCGGTGAATGGTGTAGGCTGGGTGACCTGCGTAGCTGCTGAGCACTTTTGCCGCACGTCCCGTGGGAGCCATCAGCACCACACGCTGCTTCAGTTTGTCGAGCACACGCACCAAGGCTGCCACCAGGGATGTCTTACCTGTGCCGGCAAAGCCTTTTAACAAAAAGAGAGAATCCGCCTCGGTAGAATAGAGGAACTGGGCCAGCTGCTCGATGGCCTTCTCCTGCTCCGGAGTGGGCGGAAAGTGAAAATATTCCTTAATTTGTAACTTCAAAAAATTATTTATCATCATCAGTGAAGAAAAAGTTCCCGCAAGTTCATCGGTAATTATTTTTATTTACCTATTTTTGCCGTACGAATATAAACTATAAAAAATGCATTAACATCATGAAAACAGTTTTTAACATCATCTTAAGCGTTTGCGTGGTACTTTTGGTGTATCTCTGCTTCCAAAGCATCATGGGACCGATTGAATTCAACAAGGTAAAGGACCAAAGGGAAGACCAGATCAAAGCCCGATTGATCGACATCCGTAAGGCCCAGCTGGAGTACAGAACGCTTCACGGCGGCCGCTACACCGACAACTTCGACTCTTTGATTACTTTCGTAAAGAACGCTAAGCTGCCGTTCGTAAAAAAAGAGGGCGTGCTCTCTGATGACCAATTGGAGAACGGACTCACCGAGGCAAAGGCAATGGAGATGATTACTAAAGCAAAACGCACCAACAACTGGAAGGAAGTGGAAGCTGCTGGCTTGATGAACTTCAAGCGTGATACCATTTGGGTAGCTATGCAGGACACCATCTTCGGTTCGAAATACGATGCCGACTCTCTGCGTTACGTTCCGTTCGGCAACGGCGCTACCTTCGAGATGGCTATCAAGGAAGACAGCACCAAGTCAGGTGCCAAGTTCTACCTCTTCGAGGCCAAGACTCCTTACACCGTTTATCTGACAGGTACCAGCAACCAGGAGCTGACGAACCTTATCGACACTCAGACCAAGCTGAACAGATACCCCGGATTGAAGGTGGGTGACATTGAGACACCTAACAACAATGCTGGTAACTGGGAATAATGATATTCGATACTGATAAATCAGAATTATACACACTATCCATCCGTCTTAGTACGGATGGATTTTCTTTATCTGCCTACAACCCCGAACGGGAACACCCGTTCTACCACTGGACCTATCCGGTCCGACGCAACCTCTCCATCGTAGCCAACGTGAAGGAGATGCTCGCCACGTGCGAACAACTACAACACCCTTACAAACAGGTGCGCGTCCTCTTCGACACGATGAACTGCATGCCCGTCCCCTTCGAACTGTTCGACGACGAGGATGCCGAGAATCTCTACCATCAGACTTTCCACACCAACGGAATCGGCGAGACGGTGATGAGCGATGTGTTGCCCGATGCCGACGTGGTGCTGCTGAGTTGCCTCAACAAGAATGTGCGCCAGCAAATCGTGGAGCAATACCCACACGCCACGTTCCACTGCACCGCCACTCCACTGACCGCCTACTTCGCCAAGCGAAGCCATCTGGGCGACAACCGGAAGCTCTTCGTCTGCTTTCAGAAGAGCCACCTCACCCTGTTGGCGTTCGACCGTCGGAGACTGATGTTGCTAAACAGCTTCGACTACAAGGCCGTGGACGACTGCGTCTACTACGTGCTCTACGCCTGGAAGCAGTTGGAATTCAACCAGCAACAAGACGAGCTCCATCTGGCGGGCCTCATCCCCTCCAGCGATATGGTGCTCCATCAGTTGCGCAAATACATACGGCAAGTACATGCCATCGACCCGTCGGCCGAGTTCAGCCGCGCGGCCTACACCGCTGACAAGGAACTGCCGTTCGATCTGCAGGCATCGTTCGCCTGCAATTTCTAACCCCCTACCCTTATGCGAGTAATCAGCGGAATCTACAAAAGAAGAAGATTTGACGTGCCGAGCACCTTCAAGGCACGTCCCACGACAGACTTTGCCAAAGAGAATCTGTTCAACGTACTGTCCAACTTAATCGATTTCGAGGACCACGTCACGGCGCTCGACCTCTTCGCCGGCACCGGCAGCATCAGCATCGAGCTGGTGTCTCGCGGCTGCGACAAAGTGGTTTCCATCGAAAAAGACCCACAACACTTCACCTTCATCCGCCAAGTGATGAACACGGTGAAGACCGACCGCTGCTTCCCCATCAAGGGCGACGTGTTCCGCTACATCGAGCGGTGCAACGAGCAGTACGACCTCATCTTCGCCGACCCACCCTACGAGCTCGCCGGTCTGGAGACGATTCCCTCGCTCATCTTCGAGCACCAACTGCTGAAGGACGACGGCCTGCTCGTGCTGGAGCATGGCAAGAAGAACGACTTCGCGGACGACCCCCATTTCATGGAACGCCGCGTCTATGGCAGCGTCAACTTCTCACTGTTCCGTGCGACGGTGGAGACGACGGAGAAGCAAGAATAGTCTCCACTGGCCAAATTACTACCGCCGTCCATTGTTCAAATAGGCTCGGCCTCTTGCCCCACCTTTCTCTAATCGCTGAAATTCGGATAAAGGGGATTGTACCCCGTGGACCTATAAATCTCCACGGGCCAAGGTTTACAATAAAGATATAACACAAGGATGCATCCAGCTACTGGCCCAACTATTTCAGAGCAGCTTATTGTTCAGAGCAGCGGCGACAACAGACGAACGATAGACTCTTTCGCCCGCTGACTGGCAGGGCGGTTCGTCCAGGCTCTCATTGTCAGCTGGCGACAGTCGCGTTGGTCGCGCACAAACACGTCCTTCAGTTGCATCGCCACATTGGGATCGTAGACAAAGGCATTGATTTCGAAATTGTGCTCGAAACTGCGGAAGTCCATGTTGGTGGAACCTACCGTGGAGAGCGTGTCGTCACTCACTATCAACTTCGAATGAAGAAAACCCTTCTGATAGAGAAACACCTTCACACCCGCCCGCAGCACATCGCCCAGGTACGAGAGGCTTGCCAACTGCGTGATGGCGGAGTCGCCTCGCTCGGGAATCATCAGCCGCACGTCCACCCCCGCCAGGGCAGCCGTCTGAAAGGCAGCTATCACCGACTCAGTAGGCAGGAAATAGGGAGTCTGCACGAAGAAGTAACGCTTGGCGTTGCTGATGGCCCAAAGCAGACCTTGCATGATGGGCTGCCACTCCCCTGCCGGTGCCGACGTGACAATCTGCACCAACGACGAGCCAAGGCTTTCTGTGCGGAGCGTCGGATAATACTTAGAGGCCGTTAGCAGCGACCGCGTCACGAAGAACCAGTCCATGAGGAAGTTGCTCTGCAAGGCATACACCGCACGGCCCATGATGCGCAGGTGTGTGTCGCGCAGGATGCGTTGCTCACCAGGGTACTTCACGTAACGGTTGGCTATGTTCATGCCTCCAATGAATCCTACCTCACCATCGATGATGGTCACCTTGCGGTGGTTACGGTAGTTCACCTTGCTGGTGAACAGCGGGAAGCGGACCTTCAGAAAACAACGCACCTCGATGCCGGCACAACGCATCTCGTCGAAGAATCGGTTGGGCACATCCCAGCATCCCACGTCGTCGTAGAGCACGCGCACTTCCACCCCCTGCCGGGCTTTGTCCTTCAGCAGGTCGCACATCAGGCGTCCCAAGGCATCGTTCTCGAATATGTATGATTGCAAATGGATGTGACGTTTCGCCCGCGCTATCTGCCGGATAAGCTCACCGAACATGCCATATCCGTCTGTGTAGATGTCCACGGCATTGTCCTCGAAAGGCAGGGAGCGGTTGAGGTTATGGAAGAGATGGATGAGCGACTGATGGTCCACCGGCAGCCGGAACTCCGGTTGGTCCTCGAATCCCTGCAGCGACTTCTTGGTCAGCACGTCCACGCTCTTGGCGCTGATGAGTCGCTCCTTGCGAGTGCTTCGTCCGAAGAAGAAGTAGAACACCACCCCTATGACGGGCAGGAAGAGTAGCACCACCATCCAGGCCATCGTCTTCACAGGGTTGCGGTTGTCGAGCACAAGCATCCACACCAGCTCCACCATCCAAGCCAGATAGAGTGCCAGCACAACGATTGCCACGATATGGTTCGACATCCAGTCTATCATCCCTTATACCTTATTATATATAGTACGTTACAAAGTTAGGAATTATTTTGCAATCGCCAAACGCCGACCCACAAAACTTGACGCTTTGGAAGCGACAGACTAAAACGTGAAGAGCACAAATGCGCACGCATCCCACACGGCATGGGAAACCACCAGGGCGGTGAGGTTGCGGGGCGACACACGGTAGACGAAGCCCCAGCAGAAACCTACCACAAGGGCGGCCATCACAAGCATGAAGTTGAACGACCAGATGTGGACCAGCGTGTAGCAGGCCGTGGCAAGCAAGAAACCGACATTGGGATTGAAGCGCTGCATGAGCCGCCGTTGCACGAAGCCGCGCCAAAACAGTTCCTCGGCAGGACCGATGATGAAGAACAGCAGCACGGCTATCAGTGTAGAGCTTGTGCCGTCGCCAAAGGAATAAATCATGTCCACCTGCGGACGGGCAAAACTGAACATCCACTGCGACACCTTGTCGCCAATCCAAAACGCCCACCACAGCACAAAGGCTATCGCCAGTCCAAGGGCTATTTGCCTCACGTCGAAACGCAGCTCATGCAGAGTCTCCCTGCACAGCGTCAGGGAAATAATAGTCAGCACAATGGCCGAGAAGGTCATGGCATACCAGAAGTTGAACAACTGTGAGGTCCATGGCGAGAACATCACAAACCAAAGCAGTGCCGCAACGGCCACGCCCACCGTCACATTATTCATTCCACAAAGTCTTTTCATAACAATCCTCCCACAATAAATCCTAATGCATAGAGCAGACCGAACAAGAACTGATACTGCGCCGTGCTCTGGTCCAAACGAGCGATGGCAGCGACATCGGCATCCCGAGCCGCCATCATCGTACGGATATTCTTTATCGCCACCGGCAAGGAGAGGAGTGTCAGCAGCAGACACCAACTGAGTCCGCAGAACAGCCAGAAGACAACCACCAGCAGGTAAGGAACCGTTATCTCTGCCAAGTAAATCCACTGTGAGGCCCGCAATCCGACCATTCCACTGATAGTCGACAAGCCAGCCCGGCTGTCGTTCTCGATGTCTCGCGTGTTGTTTGCATGGAGTATGGCCACGATGTGGAGTCCGTAAGGCAGACAGTAGAGCAACGTCTCGGTGTGGTAGCTTCCCGTGCCTACGTAACAGATGCCTATCGACGGCAGTAGGGCGAAGCAGAGCAGCACGTCGAAGTCGCCCAGCAGATGTGCCTTGAACAGATAGTAATAAAGTGGCAGCAACAGTCCGAGCAGACCAATCCATATAGCGGAGAAGTTCGACCGGATGAGAATCACCAGTCCAAGAATCACTCCCACGCCAAGCAGCGTCCATCCATAGCGCAGTATCTCCCTGGGTTTGAAGAGCCCCGACCGTATCCAGGTAACCCCGTTCACGCAGTCCGGTCCGTCCACGCCGCGTTCGTAATCGTAGTAATCGCTCACAAGGTTTCCTCCGGCATGAAGAATCATGAGCAGTGGCAGACACAGTGCGGCGTTGAGCCAGTCCACCTGCGCACCAACCGTTGCTTGGCAATCGAGATAAAACAGATAGGCGATAGTAACCAAGGCCGCCACGGACGATGTGGTGAACGACCACGGTCTGACGGCGATTACCCAGCTTTTGAATGTACGTTGTTGAGCTGTTTCCATAAACATCAAATATAATCGGCAAAGGTACATAATTTTTCCGGGAAACCTATATAATTTAATAGGTAGCAGTCCCTATGTCACTTCATTTGCAGCGGTTATCATTCAGGCACCTATCCCCTTGGCACATCATTGAAATTGCGCCCACCAGAGATTATCATCCACTAGATTTTTGCCACACACGGGGTTTGTTGTATCTTTGCTCTTCAATAGAGAGACCTGCAAGTCTCCTCTGAACGAAATAAACGAAGATACAGAATGATTGTTTGCATTGCCGAGAAACCAAGCGTAGCGAAAGATATTGCGGATGTGTTGGGCGCCAAGTCGCGTCGCGAAGGCTACATCGAAGGGAACGGGTATCAGGTGACCTGGACCTTCGGTCACTTGTGCACCCTGAAGGAGCCGCATGAGTATACACCTACATGGAAACATTGGTCGCTGAGCAGCCTGCCCATGATTCCGCCACGCTTCGGCATCAAGCTGATAGAGGACAGCGGCATCGAGAAGCAGTTCAAAATCATCGAGCGGCTGATGCAAAAGGCGGACGGCATCATCAACTGCGGCGATGCCGGGCAGGAGGGAGAACTCATCCAACGGTGGGTGATGCAGATGGCTGGTGCCAAATGTCCCGTGAAGCGACTTTGGATTTCGTCGCTGACGGAAGAGTCGATACGCGAAGGTTTCGCCCACCTGAAGGACCAGTCGGAGTTCCAGTCACTCTACGAGGCGGGCCTTTCACGGGCCATCGGCGACTGGACACTGGGCATGAACGCCACACGGCTCTACACGCTCAAGTACGGACAGAACCGACAGGTGCTCTCCATCGGACGGGTGCAAACACCCACGCTGGCGCTCATCGTGAACCGACAACTGGAGATACAGAACTTCAAGCCCGAGCCTTACTGGGAACTGAAGACGACCTACCGCGACACCACCTTCGCCGCCACGAAGGGACGGTTCACCAGCAAGGAGGAGGGACAGCAGTTCCTGGAGACAGTGAAGCAGCATCCGTTCACCATCACGGACGTGTCCGCCAAGAAGGGCACGGAAGCGCCGCCCCGACTGTTCGACCTTACCTCGCTTCAGGTGGAGTGCAACAAGAAGTTCGCCTACTCTGCCGACGACACGTTGCGCCTCATCCAATCGCTCTACGAGAAGAAATACACCACCTATCCGCGTGTGGACACCACATTCCTGAGCGACGACATCTATCCGAAATGCCCGGGCATACTGAATGGGCTGCGCGACTATGCCGCCTACACGGCACCGCTGGCCGGCAAGAAGTTGCCCAAGTCGAAGAAGGTATTCGACAACTCGAAGGTGACAGACCACCACGCCATCATCCCCACAGGCGTCTACCCACAGAACCTGACGGACATGGAGCGGAGAGTGTACGACCTGGTGGCACGCCGGTTCATCTCCGCCTTCTACCCCGACTGCAAGTTCTCCACCACCACCGTGCTGGGCAAGGTGGAGCAGATAGAGTTCAAGGCGACCGGCAAACAGATTTTGGATCCTGGATGGCGGGTGCTCTACCAAAAGGAGGCTGCCGAGGAGAAGGAGAATGACAAGGGGGGCGACGAGGAACGCGTGCTGCCCCTCTTCACCATCGGCGAGAGTGGACCGCACACGCCTGACCTGAGCGAGAAGTGGACACAGCCGCCCAAGCCTTACACCGAAGCCACCTTGTTGCGGGCCATGGAGACCGCCGGCAAGTCAGTGGAAAACGAAGAGCTGCGCGACGCACTGAAGGAGAACGGCATAGGCCGGCCTTCCACCCGCGCAGCCATCATAGAGACGCTATTCAAGCGCCGCTACATACGCAAGGAGCGCAAGAACTTGATTGCGACGGACACGGGCATCGAGCTGATACAGCTGATACACGAGGAGTTGCTGAAGTCCGCCGAGCTGACGGGTATTTGGGAGAAGAAGCTGCGCGAGATAGAGAAGAAGAGCTACGACGCACGCACCTTCCTCGAGGAACTGAAACAGATGGTGCGCGACCTTGTGCAGCAAGTGCTGAGCGACAACAGCAACCGCCGCATCACGGTGGCCCCCGAGGAGCCTGCGCCCAAGACAAAAGCTGCCTCCAAGCGGAAGACGAGCACAGCCAAGGAGAAAGGGAGCGCCACCAAGCAAGGGACTTCAGCCGTAGGCACAAAGTCCGCTGCGACGACACAAGGGGATTCCAATACATCGTCAAGCCAAACGAGCCAACCAAACCCACAGAAGACCGGCACGGCTACGAAAGAGGCTACCGCCACGGACACAGCGACCGCCACTACGGCCCAAACGGACTCCAGCCCGTCGCTGAACCAGCAAACCCAGCCCGCCCAGCAAAGCACAGCGCAGGACTTGACCAGGCAGACCTGTCCGCTCTGCGGAAAAGGAACCATCATCAAAGGGAACACGGCATACGGCTGCTCGGAGTGGAGGAACGGATGCACCTACCGAGTGCCGTTCACCAACAGACCAACCAGATAAAATCAGAAGAAAAGAAATGCGAAAGGGACTCTACATAAAACTGCTGTCGCTAGTCTGCACCATGACGGCCGCCACTACGGAAGTGAAGTCGCAGTCGGACTACACCGTCACCTCCTACTCACCCAACAAGGAGCTGACACAGAACACGTCCACCAGCATCATCCAAGACCACAAGGGATTCATGTGGCTCTCCACGTGGGACGGACTGACCAAGTTCGACGGATATAACTTCCAGAACTACAAGTCGCACCCTGGCGACCGGGTGGAACTATCGAACAACCGTCTGCTGCATGTAGACGAGGACTGTGCGGGCTTCATTTGGGTGGTGTGCTACGATGGCAAGGTGAGTCGCTTCAACCCGGAGACGGAGTCGTTCGAGGCAGTGCCCCTGCCAAACGACTTCTATGCCAAGACGACACTGTGCCTCGACAACGGACACGTGTGGATATCCAACGGCAACAACCGCACCGTGCGCATGACCGTGGACTCGCTGACGCACAAGGTGAGCATGGACTTCCAGTTCCAGAGCAACGGCGACCCGCGAACGGAGCTCATCAGTGTCTTCAAGGACCATCAAGGGAACGAATGGATACCCGCCACACAGAGTGGCCTCTACCTGTTGTCAAAAGGGACGGACAAGGTGCGGCGCATCCGCGGTAGCGAGGACAAGGGATTCTTCTCGTTTTGCGAGACGAACGACGAGGTGTTGTTGGGCGCTGACGGAGGCGAGGTATGGCACTACAGCAAGCAGAAACGACAATTCTTCACCGAACACGTCGATGCTTCATCAAAGGTAAAGTTCATCAACCGGTTCGACACGCTGTTGGTCTATGCCACCGCCAACGACGGATTCTTCGTGAAGGACCGTGCGGGTCGACTGGACCACTACCCCAACCCGGGGGCGGACCCGACAAAGCGGGGCATACGCACCATGTACATCGACCGAAGCGGACTGGTGTGGCTGGAGACACCATCGCTCTCGCTCACCCTGTTCAACCTGAAGGACCGCACGTTCCGCCACCTCCCCTTCAAGAGCGGGAAGAAGAACACACGCGAGGTGTTCGGACTGAAGATACTGGAAGACAAGATTGGCAACGAATGGGTCTACCCCTACTTTGGCGAGCTTGCCTTCTTCCGACGCGGCGAGCTGGTACCATTCACCGAGCTGAACAAGGAGTTGGCATGGAACGCCTCCGACAGCCACTACCGCTTCTACTGCGACATGCAGAACAATCTGTGGGTCTCCACCTCCCGATGGACAGGCAAGATATCGCCCCGTAACCCACAATTCCACCGCGCGTTGCTCAACCGCAACGAGTCGGCCCGCCCCGAGGAGAACACCTTCCGGGCCGTGTGCCGCACCAGCGACGGACTGATATGGGCAGGCAACAAGTCCGGTGAGATTGTCATCTACACCAGCGACTTCCGCTTCGTAGGCAAGCTCACACCCAAAGGCGGCATCACCACCAACCCACTGGAACCCGCCACCATAGGTCTGGCCTACGGCATGGAGCAGGACAGCAAGGGACGCATCTGGATAGGCACCAAGGGACAAGGCCTGTTCTGCGTCATACGACAGTCGGCCAGCCACTACGACATCAAGCAGTTCGTCCCCCAGGACAAAGACGCCTACAGCATCAGTTCCGACCGCATCTACGCCGTCCACGAGGACGCGAACCACCGGCTGTGGATAGGCACCTACGAGGGCGGCCTCAACTACTTGGACGAAAGCGATTCGCTCAGTCCACGCTTCATACACTACTACAACGACCTGAAGGGCTATCCCATACAAGAGGCAGACAAGATATACAGCATCACTTCGGACAACGAGGGTTGTCTGTGGGTGGGCACATCCAACGGCATACTCACTTCCCGCCACCCGACCGGCAAGGCCGAGGACATACAGTTCCGCTTGCACCAGCGCATCCCTGGTGACAGTTCCAGTCTGGGAAGCAACAACACACAGTACCTCTATCACGCCTCCGACGACCAGGTGTACATCGCCTCCTTTGGCGGCGGATTCAGCAAGGCACAGTGGACTAAGGACAGTCTGCTCACCTTCACCAACTACACCACCGGCAAAGGTCTGCAGTCCGACATCGTATTCTCCATGCAGGAAGACAACCAGAAGCGACTGTGGATGGCGTGCGGCAGCGGCATGAGTTGCTACGACCTGCAGACGCAGACGCTGACCAAATGGGACGAAAGCCAGATAGGCTTCCAACCGGTGTTCAACGAGGGCAGTGCCGTCTACACCGACAAAGGAGAGATAACCTTCGTCAGTCTGACAGGCCTGTTCCACTTCTGTCCGCAGAAGATTGCCAAGAGTGACTTCGTGCCCTCGCTCATCTTCACCCGCCTGCGGTTGGGCGACCGCACCATCAACCCACTGGAGAGCGACATACTGCCCAAGCACATCGACTACATGGACCGCATCCGCATTCCGCACGAGGAGAACTACTTCACCATACGCTACGCCACACTGGAGATGACACACCCCTACAGCGTGCAGTACGCCTACAAGCTCGAGGGGTTCGACGATGAGTGGCAGCAGGCGGGCAACCAGCGGTCGGTCACCTACACCAACCTGCCTACGGGCAAGTACACCCTGTTGGTGCGTTCCACCAACGGTGACGGCGTGTGGGTGGACAACCTGCGACGGCTAGAGATTGAGATTCTCCCCTCTTTCTGGGAGACCCCGACAGCATGGATCATCTACCTGCTACTGCTCATCGGCATCGGTTTCCTTGTAGCCAGACTGATAGCCTCGTTCTACCGGCTGCGCAACAAAGTCTACATCGAGCAACAGCTGACGGACATCAAGCTGCAGTTCTTCACCAACATCTCACACGACCTGCGCACACCGCTCACCCTGATAACGGCTCCCATCGAAAATCTGCTGCAGAACAAGGAGGTGCCGTCCTTCGTGAAGGACCAGTTACAACTGATAAAGCGCAACACTGACGGCATACTGAAGTTGGTGAACCAGATTCTGGACTTCCGCAAGATACAAAGCCACAAGATGAAGCTGGTAGTGGAGGAACTGGACATCATTGCCTTCACCTCACGCGTGATGACCAGCTTCCAGACCCTGGCACTGGAGCGCAACATCCGCTTCTCGTTCATCCACAACGTGGACCACTGCCCAGTGTGGACCGACGCGGACAAGTTGGAGAAGATTCTCTTCAACCTACTCTCCAACGCCTTCAAGTTCACCGCGGCGGGCAAGCAGATAGAGGTGCGCTTCAGCAAGGGCGACAAGGAATACAGCATCGAGGTGCGCGACGAGGGCATCGGCATCCCGCAACACTGGCAACACGAGGTGTTCTCGCGATTCACCAGTTACAATGACAAGTCCATCACGGGCAATCCCTCCACGGGCATCGGACTCTCCATCGTGAAGGAACTGGTGGACCTGCTGAAGGGCACGGTCACGCTGACGAGCCGCGAGGAGATAGGAAGCACGTTCCGACTGACCTTCCCGCTAGGCAAGGCACACTATGCACCGGACACGGAAATCATCGTGCAGGACCCCACGAGCGAGTCATCCCCTTCGGCCCCACAACCCGTGGAAGAGCCGGAGAAGCGGCAACCGGAGATACCGACCCTGCTGATAGTGGAGGACAACAACGATATGCGGTCATTCCTGCGCGACATCTTCAGCGACCAGTACCGAGTGTTGGAGGCTCCCGACGGGAAGGCCGGACTGCAGGCCGCACTCGACAATGTGCCCGACCTCATCATCAGCGACGTGATGATGCCGGTGATGGATGGTGTGGAGTTGGTGGGTCACCTGAAGAGCGAGCTCACCACGAGCCATATCCCCGTAGTGCTGCTCACCGCCAAGTCGGCCATCGAGAGTCAGCTCAGCGCACTGAAAGAAGGGGCCGACGACTACATCACGAAGCCCTTCAGTGCCACTTACCTGAAGGCAAGGGTAGAGAACTTGCTGGAGCAGCGACGCAAGCTGCAGGCCATCTACTGCAAGAAACTGCTCACCGTCAGTCCGCAACCGAAGGCCGAGGAACCGGCAGCGGAAGAATATCTGTCCGAACAAGACCAACGGTTCATGGATAAGCTCATGGCGCTGACCGAGGAGAACCTGAGCAACAGCGAGCTGACCATCGACATGTTGGTGAAGCAGTTCTACATGAGCCGCACCAGTTTCTATGCCAAGATAAAGAACATCACGGGCCTCTCCCCCATCGAGTTCGTGCAGCAAATGCGTGTGAAACGGGCCGCCGAACTGATTGAGGAGAACAAGTACAGCATCACTGAGATAGCCTCACGCGTCGGGTTCAACGACGCGCACTACTTCAGCCGTTGCTTCAAGAAAGCCTACTCGGTGACTCCCACTGAATACTTCCGACGCACCAAGGGAGGATATTAACCTCCTCTCTTGACCCACGCCGACTTTCCGCCGGTAAATACGCTACGTAGGGCAAACGCATCTGTCGCGACCATTGACATCGATGGCCGTGGCGGACCGCACATGCCATATCCGTCTCCCGCTCAGGAACATAATCGATGAACACTGTACACGAAACGATGTAAGAGTGGGCACTTAAACCTTGCAGGCCTTAGTCGTGTAGGGTAACTGGCAATTGTCAAACATGTGTACGGCAATTGTCAAACACGTGTA
>CAVINS010000060.1:12962-20220 GCA_963643925.1 Bacteroidaceae bacterium | reverse complement strand
ACAAATGCCTTTGTGGATAAATCAGCAGGAAAAGCCGTTGTCCCTCTAACTTCCCATACTCTCATATCGTGATTTCCAGCTCTCCTGTCTCGGGGTTGAACTCCACTTGGAAGCTCCCCACCTTGGCACACTGTTCCTCCCATGCCGCCATCGTGCCCGAATAGCCGTTCTCCACCGCCACCTCGTAGGCATCCTTGCCCTTGAAGGTCTTGGCCAGTATGCTCTTGGCCTTCTGCGACCCGTCGCTCTCCTTCGTCACTATGGGCATCACGGCATCGTCTGGCACGGATGTCGCTTGCTCCAAGCTCGTAATGTTAATCGTTTCTGCCATAATCTCTGTATGTGTTAAGTGTTTTAATTGTGTGTTAATATTATTACCAGTCGCGTGGCATCTTCATAATGAGCCAGCAGCCCTCGTAGTTGGAGGAGAGCGAACCGTTGGTCAGCCCTCTGTGGTAAACCAGCATCACGGTGTCGCCCGCATTACCCACCGTCCATGCGTCTGTCTTGGGTACAGCACTCTCCAAGAGGAAGGTAGTCTTAGTTTCCCCATCCTTGTTCACCGCCGTACCGCCCTTTATCTTCACGCCCTCGCCAAGAGCCAGATGGCGCACATAGAGCACATAGCCGTCGTCCTCCTTGAGCATGTTGGGCAAGGTAAATGTTCCCTCCACGTTGAGCAGGGCACAGTTCACACCGCGCTCAATGGTGCGGGCCGTGATATAGGTGCGGGTCTTGATGCGCAAGCCCTCGATATAACCTCCGTTGATGCAGAGCGCACAGTTGTCGGTGGATCCGCTGGCCTTGGCTATGATGGCATAGTTGGTGTCGTAGCCCGTAAAGCCAGTAGTGTCGCAATTTTCAAATCGTGCTATGGCTCGTGTGCCCGTATAGGATGGCAGCAGATTGCCGCCTATTCCCACAAAGGTTTTGTGTGTGTCGTTGCGCATCACAATGTAAGAATCACTGTCAAAGCCTTCATTCGTGAGCGAATTGGCCGTGATGTTCAGACCGCCTATCTGTCCTGTCGTTGCCGTTACCTTTCCCGTCACGTTGGCCTCTTTCACCGTTAGGTTGCTGATGGTGGCGTTCTTGGCATCAATGGTCTGTGCTTGTAGTCCGTCCGTCACAATCTGCGTGGCATCAAGCATCGTGGCCGACACCTTTCCGTTCTGGAACAGTGCCGCCGTGGTCTCGCCGTTCTGCACCTTCACTTGGTCGCCGTAGAGGGTCACCGAGTCTGCGTCAATGCCAATACCAGCCTTCTTCAGTGCGCCACCCGTCACATAGTCGGTGTCGGAGGTGGAGAGCGTCCAGCCGTTGTAGGTAGAGCCTTCCTCCATCATGGGGCGGCAGAGGTAGCCGTCGGTGAAGATGCTGCTCGTGGCACGCAGGAACAGGCAAACCTCCACATACTCATATTCCGCATCCTTCGGCACGCTGATGGTCTTCTTGATGAGCTGCCATGAGTTGCTGGCATCAAGGGCGAACGACTCGCTGAATCCTTCAGGGCCTGCATACCCTGCCGGGCGTGTGTTGTCGGTGGCCGAGCCTTGCCATATCGTTTCAAGCACGGCGTGCATCTTCGCTTTGTCGGTAACCTTGGCGTAGAACGAAATGGTGTAACTCTTGCCCTTCTCTACCTTTATGTTACCCTGCGCCGAGCCGCCCACCCAACGGAACCCCGCATTGATACAGTCGGTCTCATCGTTGAAGTAGCTGTAGCAGTGCAGACCGCTTGTTCCGTCAATCAGCCCAGCCACCACAGCCTCGTAGGGTGTGCCGTCCGTATAGCTTGTGCCGCCGCTCATGTATTTCCAGCCCTCGTCACCCGTGCGGCAGGCAGAGGCTTGCAACAAGTTACGCCGACCTATGGCCTTCTCGCTCACCTCAAGGCTGATGTCACGTGCCGTCTGCGTGATGGTGCTCTGCATCTCCTTCAGTTCCTTGGCCACATCTTCACTGTTGGCCTTCTTGTCGAGTGCCTCCGTGTTGGCTTGTATGCCCTCCTCGTTGGCTGTGGTGCGGTCGGCAAGGGCAGGGATGGTGCTCGTTGCAATCTCTGTGTATTGGCTCTTCAGGCTCTGGTTGTCAGCCTTGAAGCTACCCATCATCTTCACCACGTTCACCTCAAACGGCACGTTGGCCTTGTAGACTGTTCCGTCCACGCTCATCTCCACCACTACCAGTCCTGCCTGTTGGCTCATCGTGTAGCCCTCAACGGTCTGCGTGGCTATGCTCGTAAGCGTCACCTTGATGCTCTTGCCATCGAGCGACAGAGCAGCCGTGGCCGTGCAGTTGGTGGTGGAGGCCACATTGGTCTTGTAGGCCAGCGCCGTCACGTTCTCGCCCTTGCGCCACAAGGAGATGGATGCACTCTTGCTGAGGTCGGTCACCACGCCGTCGGTGTCGGTCTCAAACACCAGTGGCGCACCCGTCACTATCACATCCACGGCATCCTGTCCGTTGTCTCCCTGCTTGCCCAGCACCTTGGCCCATGTGTAGCGTTCCCACGTGCCAGGAGCCGAGGTATCGGTCGTTACGCAAGTACCCATGTAGGCAAAGCTCTGCCCCTGTGGGTCGGTGGTAAAGTCTGTGCCTTGCGCATCGTTGGCCCAAGCAAAGTAGGTGTAGTATTGGGTGGCACTCTGGCCGGGGTCTCCCTTAATCTGACCCACATTTTCAAAGCCGTAGACCGAGCCGTTGCCCGTGTAGACCCACAGGTTGCCGCTAATGATGTAACCGTCACCCAAGGCAGGGTTCTTGATGTCGGCCAGCTTCGAGGTGTCGGCCAGTGTTCCCTTGATGCTCACCGATGAACCGTTTGCTCCATCCTGAAGCACGGCGAGGTTAAACGCTGCCATCTGTCTGCCGTTAAGCCAGATGTAGGCATACAGGGCGGTGATGCCGTCAAGGGTCGTCACGTCATAGCTCTGCGCCTGTAGCGAGTTGATGATGCTGTTAGCATAAGGCACATCAGTATAGGTTTTGCCGTCAATGGCTGCGTTGAAGAATATGCCCTGATTCCCGTCCACCGTCACTTGGTCGCCGTAGTGCTTGTAGAGGGTCAGCCTAATGTCTTTGGGCGATGCCTTGCCGCTTGAGTCCTTCTTGATAAAAGTGCTGCTGGGCTGTATCTCATAGGTCGTAGTAATCGGCTTCACCACATTGGTAACCGTCCCAGTGAAGAACTCGAAGTAGTCGGAATTGACCAGTGTCTTCTTCGGTGAGAGCAGGTGGGTGAGTGTCTGCCACTGATAGGGGTCGGCATTGCCGTCAGCGTCCGCATAGGTGTTACCCATGGCGTGATACATGGCGATGGCGGGAACATTGCCGAGGTTGTCGAGGTTATAGGTGCTAATCATCACGAGGTTGCCCTTGCTGTTCCATGCCACTTGGTCGCCCACCTGTACAATCACATCCTCTGCCTGTGGCGCATCGCTGCCCTCTTGGTAGCCATAAAATGTGCGGGTGGCAATGTCGTTGCCGCCTTCATCTATCGTAACGTCACAGCCGCTTGCGAACGTGCCGAGCGCACCCTCTCGTTCAGTGTGCGACAGAGCCACCTCGCCGAAGATGATTATCTTGCCGTCCTCGTTCGCCCACGCCTTTTCGGTGTAGACAGGCACAGTCTGGTCACCGCCCAAGAAGGTCTTGACATTGCTCAGAATGATGTAGTCATAGAGTTTGCCGTCCTCCAGCATCTCCTGACCTTTGCCAACCACAAGCCGCCAATACTTTCGGTTGCTCGACCCCTCATAGCTGCCTGCCTGTATGTTGTAGGTCTGGCACAAGGCCATCATGCCCACCGTCCACCAGTTGGCCGTCTGTGTCGTTCCGTCGTCAGCCACCGCAAAGCACTTATAGGCTATCACCGTGCCGTCCGAATCCTTCACGGCCACCACTCGCTTCAGCGTGCTTCCAGCGTTCGAGAACACCGTAGTGCCGCCCGCATAGCTCACCTTGCGAATCTCCAACTGGTTAAACTGCGCCTTGCCCCACACCTCCAAGTCTCCAATCTCCAACTTGTAGTTGCCGTTAGTGCCACGCTTGATGGCATAGCCCTGCATCATCTCCTCGTCGAGGTCGCTGCTCTTGATGGTGTCCACCGTCACGCCTTGCTCAAAGGTGATGTGCCCCTCTGCCGTGTCGTCCTCCTTGCTGCTGATGTAGTCTGCCAGGATGGAGGCGTTCTTGTCCAGTTCGCTGGCGGTCACGGCGCGTGAGGCTGTGGTGGCATAGCTGGCAGTGCGGGCAGTGTTGGCCGTGCTCGCCGAGTCTGCATTCTTCGCCCAGTCGGCCTCGCTCGCCCTGTCTGCTTTGTCGGCGCTCTTGGCGTGCCCTGCCTCGCTCGCATAGGCTGCGTTGGTGGTGGTCACATAGGTGGCAGAGCCGCCGCCCGTCGAGGTGCTGCTGCCCTTTGCCTTCTTGTATGATTTTACCTCTATCATCGTTTTAATGCCGTTATAATACTATTTTTATTCTTCATTCTTCACTTCCTTCATCTTCACCTCTGCCGTACCGTCGTAGAGGTTGCGCGTGATGCCCTCAACGTGGAAGGTCTTGCCGATGGCGGGGTGGCGGTAGTGGTTCCAGGGGCTCACGTAGCTGCCGTCCTCGAAGTTCTGCGTCATCTCAACCTTCGGCGTGTGCCACTCCTGCCAGTACTGGTCAACGTAGAGCTGTTCGGGCTTGGCCTCGATGTCCTGCGTGTTGTCATGGATGGAGAGCAGCGGCGTGTTGTCGGTGGTGTTGATGGGCGTACTCATGTAGACGCTCGATGCCACGCCCATCTGCTCGCACTCTGCCAGTGTCAACCCGGTGGTGAACTTAAACTCGAGGTCGTCCTTCTTGTTCTGGTAGGCCTCCGCCGTGTCGCTCTGGTAGACGATGTCGTCGCCCGTCGTTGCATCCTCGCTCATGCCGCCCTTGTCGCTCGTCACCGTCACCTCGAACTCCTCGATCATGATGCTGCTCAACTTTGGCAGTACGTTGATATACCCGTCGTCGGGCCAGACATTGGCCGAGAATAAGCGCTTGAACCACCAGTACATGTGCGACTCGCTCGTCTCTACCCGCGCCATGCAGCTGGGGCCAAGTATCACGAACCGCGCCGTACCCGTCACCTTGTCCTCATAGTGTATAGGGATGGCCGTGCCTTCATCCTCCAGGCCCTTCGTCCAGTCTACGTTGTTCTGTATGTCGAACGAGTTGCCCAGCAGCTTGTCGCCGTTCTTCGGGTTGATGCCAATGTCGAAACTCTGTGCATAATATTCTGCGGCGCTTTCGCATTCATCCAGCTCTTTGTATGTCTTCCACACGAAGTCCTCGGGCATACCCTGACCTGTGCCGGGAACACCCGTTCCCAGGTCTTCGCCCATCGGTTTCTCTACCACGCACTTGTCACCGATTATCAGCATGCAGGTCAGCACAGGCAGCTTGCTCAGTTCGTCATAGCCAGTCGGCCAGATGCCGTTGTATTCGTCAGTCTGCGGTGCATTCTCGGTGTAGGGGTACCATTTCGGCTCCGTGGTTGTGTTCAGTGTCGGCGTGTCGGTCCAGCGCTCGGCGTTCCATGCTTTGCGCGTGTAGAACATCCGGCCGTCCTTGTAGGGCACGGTGGCCTCACTGTAGCCTCTGTCCACTATGCTGTGTTCCTGCCCAAACCAGTCGTAGAGTGTTGCGAACGATGCGGTCATGGGGCGCAGGGGATTCATCGTCAGTTTGCCGCTGATGAGGATGTAGTTGGTTATCATAGGGTCGGCAGGACTGTAAGCGCCGCCCGAACTGTTGCCAGTGTAGACGCACGCCGGCACATTCGCCTGCAGGTCGGTGGCTGAGGGGTACAGCTTGCCCTTCTTCTGCTTTCCGTTGCCGTTCACGCTAATGACGAGATAGTTCTTCATGTCGAGCTTCGACGTGAGCGAGTTGTCGCTCTTGTCGCCCTTCTTCTTGATGCTGCCCATAGACAGCAGCATCGCCATGTTCGTGTTGTCCGTCACCACCTCGCCGTTGCCGCCCGGTGCCACTCTGTACCAGTTGCCGGCCAGGCGGTTGATGAGTTCGTGTTGGTTCTTGCCGTCGGCATAGTATGCGCTGATGTCCTTGCGACGGCCCGGCCAGTAAGGGTCTTCCATGTACATCGTCCAGTTCGGGTGTTTCTTCACCTGCATGTACCAGTCGGTCTCTGTCGCACCGTCATAGTCGGTGTCTTGTCCTCTTACCATTTTTTTTAGCGCTCCATAGGCAGTAGAGCCCGTGCCCAGACTCTCGATCTCCGTCATCACCTTCTGCCGTCCGGCATAGGCGTTAAGCAGGGAGTCTGAGTCAAGCGGACTTTCGACCACATCCTCCAGCTCTTTTGTCGAGTCGGTCAACTTCAATACGTTGTACGTGTCGCCTATCTCGATCTGTGTGTCACAGTCGGCCACGATGTCGGTCACGATGTCCACCGTCTCGCGCTCTGTTGCCTTCGTCGTACCGTCGCCAAGGTTCGTCCACGTGATGCTCTCGGTGGTGTCGCGGCGCACGGTGGTCCAGTCGAAGATATACATCTCGTCACCCTGCTGTACGATGTGCAGGTTCAGGTAGCGCATCACTTCCTCCAGCACCTCCTGCTGTGTCCACACGTCGTCCTCCTCGTCACCCAAGAACAGCAGTTCGTTGACCGCGATGCTCTCGAACACGTCCGCCTCGCTGCCCGTCACTGCCTTGGTTGCGTCCCACCACACGTGCCGCATATCCATGCCCACACCCGTCAGTATCTCTTGCATGAGGTCCTTCAGTGTGCGCTGTGTGGCGGTGGCCTTCACCGTCCCATACGCCACGCCCTCGCTCCCGATGTTGCGGTAGTTGGAGTATTGCAGGGCAGAGAGGCGGTCGATGCAGTTGAGCGTCACCTCGTCGAGCGCCTCGTTGTAATCTTGCGAGTATGACTGTTGCTCAAGATAGCCCGAAAATACCACATCGTCACCCTTCGTAATTGTAACCTGTGCGTCACGACATGAAGAATTATAGAACTCGGAAATATATCTATCTGATAACAAGCCGATTTCTGCCGATTGGGTAATCAAATGGTCGAATGTGTCGTTGATGTTGTTGGTAATGGTGCAGGGCTCGTCACCCGTAAAGTACAGGCCGCTCACGTCGTCACCAATACACAACGACTCGCTGGTGTCGTTGTTTGTGACTATAACAACCTGTATATCGTCACCCTTAATATTTAGAAAATCACCGTAAATCTTCATATTGATTTGAG
>CAVINS010000060.1:0-12952 GCA_963643925.1 Bacteroidaceae bacterium | reverse complement strand
TCTTGTACCTTTGCCCTTGTTATTTTATAAGAATTATAGCGCTATTTTCGACCTTCGCCCGCTCCTTGCCATCGTCCTTGACGTGTTGGCTACCGATTGGATGATGTCTCCGCCGCGTATCTTGCTATGCAACTGCACGTTGACCGGCTGCGGCTGAAGTGTCGCTAATGCTGCACCGTCGAGCCGTGGCATCTGGTAGCCTTGAGGCACCTGCGTCTGGTGGTTAAGCAGCTTGAAGAGGTTGCTCTGCTGGTTGCGGTTGAGTATCATCTCGCCTGAGTTGACACGGGCCAGCATCTTGTCACCGCTCACGCTGTTGCCGCCGATAATACCACCAGTGGCGTAGCCGCTAATCTGTGAGATGACCGAGGCCATTGTTGCGGTTCCCGAGATGGCGAAAGCCAGCCATGTGACCCAGTTGGATGATGCCGAGTTGAGGGCCTGAGCGAAAGACAATACGATATTACCGATTGCCGCCAACACCATGCCAGCCTTTGCAGCCGCCGAATCACCTCCAAGCTGTTGCAGTGACTGGCCCAACATGATGGCCGCATCACCAGCCGCCGCCATGCCGCCACCCGTCAACTTGCTCACCTTCTTCAGTGAGTTGAGATTTTCCTCTATTGAGGCCATCGAAGATATGTTCACGCTTCCGAGGTTGTCGAGGGCTTCGAGTGCCTGGTCGGTGTCGAGGTCTATCTTGATGGGGTTCAGCCCCATTTCCTCCAGCTCTGTATTGATGAGGTCTATCTGTCGCTGTGCTTCATCTGCACCGATGATGCCTATCTCGTACTTTTCCTGGATGTTGCCTATCTCGCCCGATGCGCCGCGATAGCTCTCTAACTGGTTGTTGCTGTTGTCTGTGCTTATTGGCGTGAAGTTCTTGTTGAAGTCATCCATCTTTTCCTTGATGGTGTCGCAGACATTCTCGGCCTTCTTCTTAACCTCAACGGTCGGGACATCCTCAATGCCCAGCTTGATTTTCAACTGCTGAAGGTCATGCTTCAAGACGGCAATCTTGGTCTGTGCCTTGTTCACCTCTGCCTCTGTGGTGGCTGTTGAGTTGATGATGCTTTCCTGCTCTTTGATTGCGTTCTCGTACCAGTCTACCGTGCCGTTTTTGGCCGTCTTAGTCGTTGAGCCCGTCTTGCCTCCAGCCTTCCCGCCTGTCGTTGCCGTTGATGTTGGACTATAGCCCTGCGTGTGCTGGAAGGTGTAGGAGTTGTTCATCAAAGCCTCCATCTGCTTTTGTGCGTTCTTCTGCTTGGCTATGGCTCTGTTGTATGCTCCTTGTGCCTTCGCAGCATCCGATGACCCTGCAATCTCTTCGTCTACCTGATAACTACCTGCTCCGTTCGCAGACTTCCAGACGCGGCGTGTCTTGTTCTTTGTGTTGTATGTCCTTCTTTTTCCTGTCTCGTCGAAAGCAATATCATGTGCTTCTGCCGCTGCTTCTGCCGCCTTGTTAGCAAGATTTCGAATCTTAATCTCGTTAATCATCTGGGCGCAGTAGGTCTTGCTGTTGGTGGTCAGCGCCGTGTACCATTGTGCGACGGTTGAGTAGTAACCCATGCTCTCGCCGTACTTGGTGTTCATCTCCGTTACAAGTTTCTTCTCGTCGGCCTTGCTGCCCTTGAAGTTCTTGAGTGCGGTGATGTTGTTCTCTACCTCTCCCGTGACACTGGCAATCTCCTTGGCTTCCTGTTTCGCTGCCTCCCTTGATGCTTCCTGTTCCGCCTCCAGCCGTGCCTGTGCATCCTCTGCGTTTGAAGACGATGCGGCCAGCGCCTCGAAGGCTGTGCTCAATACTGCGATGGCTATACCAACACCGCTGGCAATCATCAAGCCTTTAATTGCTACGCCAAGAGTGCGGGTGGCTACGGCTGCCGTGGTGGCTGACACCGTTTCGCCCTTCATCGTGGCGCTCAGTGTGGCGGTAACTGCCGTTAGGCCGATCTTTGTAGCACGCAGGGCTGTGGAGGCGTTCTTGAGGATGTTCATGGCTGCCACCGTCTTGGTAACAGTCAGCACAAGCCCCTTGAATGCTGTGCCGAGAGTGATGACCGAGGTGGCTATCATCATACTCTGCGCGGCCATGCTTACCATAGGGAGCCACTGCGAAACTACGGCTCCTATCTTCACCTTCATGGCGGCGAACTCGTTGCTGGCAATCTTCAGCTTACCTGCATCGGTCTTGCCAAGTTCCTCGTTCATGTTGCCGACATTCGCCGTGATGATTTCGGCCAGCATGGCTGCACGTTGGCTCTCCGTGCCTGTCTCCATCACCTTCTTCTGGTATTCGTCAAAGGTAATACCCACACGTTTCAGCGCTGAGGTCTGTCCCTGCATGGCCTTACCCATGAGGTTGGCCACACCGTAGGCATCCTCCTGTGTTGCGTTGAGTCCTTTCTGCTGGGCGATGAGGTTGTTCATCGCGGGGATGAGCGTCTGCAAGGTCGATTTCTCGGTCAGGAAGGTGGCCACCTGCTGGGCTCCGCGCATCTGCACCGAGCCACTGATAACGCCCAACTGTTTCTGTGCGTTGATAACCTCCTTAACCTGCGCAATGTCCTTGTCGGTCGCATCCATACGCTCGCGCATCACCGTGGAGAGCTGCGTGTTGACCTGTTGTGAGGTGTTGTAGGCATCGGTCAGCCCCTGCATCACTCCGAGCAAGCTGTTCATCGACTGAGACAGACCTTGAATGGTGGTGATGGTCTGACCGAGCGCCGTTATCTGGTTCTTGAACGAAGCGGTGCTTTTTCCGCCTTTGTCCATTGCTTTCGCCAATTCTTTGGTCGAGGCTGTGGCGACGGCTATCTGTTCTTTGCCGTCGACATTGAGCCGAATGTTAAATTTAATCGTTTTTGCCATTGTCGCTGTTCTTTAGCTTATTAACAATATTCTCGAACCGCCGCTTGGCCTCTTCCTTACCAACTGGCTCTGCTTTCACCTTCGCCTTCTTCTCCCAGGGGAAGGGCAACAATGCCGTAGGCTTGGGCGCGTGCTTAACGTGAGGGCTGATGCTTATCGTGGCCAGCATCCTCATACGTTCCCATTCTGACTGTTCCTCCGCTTCCTTCATGTCATGCCACGCCTTGTAGATGTGGTGGAATTCGTCGAAGTCGAGCCACTCCCATTCCGTGTAGAGCATTCCAATACAGCCGATGCAGATACCCATCAGCTCATGGATGCTCAGACTGCGTTTTTTTCACCGTCTCCTTCCTCTCCGGCTGTGGCACTTGTCGAGGCAGCGAACAAGGCATTGACGATGCCCTCAACGTCGGCCACGTTGACACTGTCGGCAAAGTCCATGAAGTCCATGGTAAACTTTACCTTTTCGTGGCTGCAGGCTGACTTGATGCAGCACCACACAAGTGCGAGGTTATCCTCAAGACTGAAGTCGTTTTCTTTGAGGGTGGCGATGTCCTTGCCGGTCTGTTGCTTAAAGCGTAATATTGCACCCATTGACATCTTGATGGGGTATTCCTTGTTGTCGATTGTTACACTGAACTTACTCATATTTTCATTGATTTTTTAGTTATTAAAAAAGAAGAAGGGGAGGGCAGAGGATGGATTTTAACCACCACCGTCCTCCCCCTGGGATATTGCACGGAAAGAGATGCTTTGTTTATGCTGTCGCCGTGTGGGGATATACCTCGGGCTCGCCGTCGCTCTCCAGTGAGATTGAATAGGTGGCATCATCCTGAGCGGGTGATGTTTCCTCGATTGAAGCAATGACGAAAGAACCCTTTACATAAGGAGCATCGTCACCACTGCGCTGGAATGCCTTAACGGTGACGCTCTGACCTGCGCCCCACATAGCGGCCAACTGGTCGTAGCCGTTTTCTGACTCATCATAAAAACGCAGACCCTCTGCGCTGATTGAGATGCTGAGACCTGTAACTCCTTTAGCCTTCCACAAGCCGGCTGACTTAGCCTTGCTTGCCTCTGGCTTCACTTGTCTGTCCTTCGTGTCCGAGTTGAAGGTCAGTGTGTGGGTGGTACAATGACCTATGGCCTTGTCACCTACCATAAGCAGGATGTCCGAGCCATTGATGTAACCTGTGTTTACTGCCATAATTATTAACTATTTAATTTTTCAAACTTTAATTGTAAATACGAGGGTATCGACGTAGGCATCCTCTGCCCATCCCTGAGTATAGCCAGTCAGGTGCGATGACTCGATGCAGAGATTCTCGTCGTTGGCGTGGATGTAGTCGAGGGCTGCACGTACAGCCTCCGAGAGGCTCACGCACTCAAGATAAGACTCAGCGCAACAGTTCACCTCCAACTGTATGGTGTCGTGCCCCTTGCCTTGCTTGGTCGCATCATGCTGTAACGATGCCACCTTGTAGAATACATAGGGCAGTTCTGCCTCGTTGGTGATGACCGGGAATATGTTGTCAGTGATTGCCGTCACGTCGGCATTCTCCAGCAATACCTCCCTTATTAGTGAGCCTACGCTCAGTGATGTTACTCTTGCCATATCTCAAATTATAATAATCCCTGCTTTCGCGCTGCCTTTTCGATGCCAGCCTGGAAGTCATCAAACAAGCGTTTTTCAACGCCCTGTGCTGATGTTTCCTCTGCCTTTTGCATGAATCCGTATTCTGGCATTCGCCCGGTTGCCGCGCCACTGCGGTTGTATTTCCGCGTGGCCTTTCCGACCAGCCTTGAATATGTCTTCACGCTGCCTTTTCTCTCACCTCTGTGGCGTGACCGTGTACCAGTCTCTGCCCACATAAGCACTGGCTTCTCCAAGCCTTGGCGGTTGATGTGTACGCCCTTACCCTTGTGAGGTATGACCGTTGCCATGAAGCCTGCGCCGTATCTGTCGGGGAACACTCTCGTCTGTATTCCTTTTTCGATGCCGGACGTGGCCTGCGACAATGACCGCGACAGTTTGCCTCGGCTGGTGCTTTGGACCAGCGACATGGCTATCTTCTTAACATTCTCAGCCTCCCGCCTCGACGCACTCCTTAAAGCGCGGCGCTGCACCTTCATGTCCAGTGCATTGTAGACAGAGGCGAAAGCCTCGTTAATCTGAATTGTCGTGTCTGCCATTGTTCGTTATTCGTTGACGCGGTCGCAAACCAGGGTTTTCATCTGTCGGTCCCAGTTGGGGATGATGTTGGTAATCTCGTATAGATTGCCGCCGCTGACAGCCTGAATCCTCCAGTGCTCCTCCACATGGATGGGGTAGCGTATGTTATACTCTGCCGAGTAGGCCGGGAACCTTTCGCCGTCTTCCTCGCTGATTCTGCCGCTCATCTTCACACGCTCGGCGTGTATCTTCATCACCTCGACCCATGTCTGCTTCTTGGCACCGAACTTGTCGGTGGTGGTCACTGACTTGGTGAGGGTGTAGAGTTCGCCACGCAATCCCGCTGCTCTCATTATTGGCCTCCTTCCTCTTTAACGACTGGGTCGGCCAGCTTGCGGAACTGTCGAATCATGGCAGTAACACCGAAGGGCACCTCATTCACCGACTGCGCCGACTCTCCCTCTACCATATTATACCTCGCGGCTGCGAGGGTCAATATTGCGAGGGTCAGCTGTGCGGGGAGCTTCCCCTCACCAATGCCTAAAAGGTCATCAACGCTGCGCTGTGTGGCACGCACCACGTAAGCCTCAGACGCGTCAAGGATGTCTTGCAACATCTCGTCATCGTCCGAGAACTCCGTAGCATGTACGTACTTCTTGAGTTTGTCCAGTGGTGTAACCGCCATGTTTCTACAGATTGAGTGTGTTGTTTATTGTGGCTTTTCTGTTAAAATTATCCTGCCTTCTTTGTAAGGATGGCGAAGGCCTCCTGACGCAGAACAGTGATAGCGTAGTCAACGTTGAGCACGAAGTCTACGGCGTTCTTGCGAGCCTGTGTATAAGGATCGATGATGAGGTTCATGTCACCGAACAAGCCCTGGGGTGCATACTTGAACGAACCGAAGAGGATCTCGCCCTCGTTGCAGTAGCTTGAGGTGTAAACAGGAACACCGGCAATCTTGCCGTTCTCGTCAACGATAGGAGTAGAAGCGCCAGCCCACTTGGGAGTGCCTTCCAAGAGTGCCTTGGTGGTCTCTGTCATTGCATAGCAGAGCTGCTCGGGACGGATGTTGCTGCCCAATACGGCACCCTTCAAAGAAAGAAGGTCAGCGTATGAAGGAGCATCGCCAGCATAGGTCTTCTTGTTTGCGCTCTTAACATTTACGAAAGGACCGATGAGGTTTGTAGCACCGGCAACCTTCGTCTGAGAGAGAACAATCTTGTTCATCAAGTCAGAAACGGCAACGGGCACGTACTTAGTTGCAACAGTCTGCAACAGGTCGTCGGTCTCGTTCAGAGCCTCGCGAGTTACAGGAACAGCCACACCGATGCGCTCGGGCTTTGCGATGAGCTTGTTCAAAGGAATCTTGGTATCACCAAGAGCCACGCCCTCATCGTTGATGGTAGCGCTGAAAGCCTCAACAACAGGCCACTGATAGTTGCCCTTCAAGCCAGTGAGCAAAGGCACACCGATAGCTGAGAGGATGTTGTTGGCATACAACGGCTCTACGATGTCACCAGTGGTCAAGCCAAAGGGGTTGGTAGAGTTCATCGGGTCAGCATAGCCTGATGTGTTACCGGCGAATGAAGAAGAAACGGCGCGGCTGATGCGGAGCTCTACGCGCTGGCTGTTGTTGATAGCCTCACGGAGCTTGGCGTTTGCCTCTGAGATGTCCTCGCGCTTCTCAACGGCCACCATCTGGGTGTTGGCCTTGATCTTCATCTCGTTAAATTCAACCTCGCGCTGCAGTTTCTTCATTTCAGCCTTCTCTGCGTCGGTGAAGTCCTCGCGCTGCTTGTCATTCTCGAGAGCCTCCAGCATCTCGCGCTGGCGCTCTTTGTTGGCCTCGATTGTCTCGTAGGCCTTTTTGAAATCGAACTTTTCCATAATCCTGAATAATGGTTAGTAATTGTAATCGTTTATCATTTGCCGAGCCTGGCGGATGTTCTTCTCGCGCTGCTTCTGACTGATGGCGGGTGTCTCGCGTTCTTCGTCCTTGCCTTCTTCGTCTTCCGCACCGTCGGCGTTATCCTGTTCTCCGTCTTCCGGCTCTGTTTCCTTGTTGTCGTTATCCTGAGTTTCGGGCTTTTCCTCGCCTTCTTCCTCTTCTTCATCCTCGCGCTCTGTCTGCTTGAGGGCATCGTCAACCTCGCGCTTGCTCACCTCTGTCTGCTCGAAGGCAGGGTCAGCGGCCAGCGTGAAGTCATACACATGGTCGATGCGCTTTACGTGGCGGAGCAGGGTCTCGTCGTCACCGTCTCCCTCCTTCAGGCGCTCGTAGCTCACGGCGTTCTCGCTGTCTTCCTCGTCCGTCGAGTAGCAGAAGGAACAGCCTGCGATGTCACCGCGCTGCACCAGTTCGAGGGCTTTGTCGCCGTCGGCTGTGTGGGGCATCTCTGCCCAGAACTTAACGCCTACCTCGTCGACCTCATAGCTCAGTGTGCCTTGGCCTTTGTTGCTGCGGGCAAGAATGAGCTGGCGGTCGTGGAACATTGTGAGCTTGATGTCCTGGCCGTCGAGCATCTCACGGGTGATGCAGCCCGGCTCCAGTATCTCATAGTAGCGGTTCCACCAGTCATTCAGCAAGACTGAGCGCACGCCGAACTTCAGGGCGTAGCCTTCAATGGTCCGGCTCTCGCTCCCTTCCTCCGTCGCTTCACGAACCTTCAGGTTCTCCACGATTGATAGTTGTCGCTTCTGTATTGCCATAGTTGTTATCCTGATATGTGGTTTAGTCTGTCTTGTATGTAGAAGATGGCCTTCTTCAGGTCTTCTATCTCCTTCGCTCTGTCCGTGTAGCCTTCCTCCTGCTTGTGACCGGCTCTCAGCAGATATTTCACAGCATTGCCTGTGCAAAAGTCGAGGTGGCGTGTGATGTCTATCACCTCAATGCCGCATTTCTCCTTCAGCCATGTGTAGTGGCTCGGATGGTTCACGCGATCATTCTCCATCGCCGGCCTCCTTTCCGTCGTTTGTCGGTTGTCCTGTCACGCCCTTGGCCTCGCGGATGGTGTCCAGTGGCAGCAGGTTGGCCGATACCAGCGGAGTGTCGCCGCCTTCAACGGGTGGCAGGTTCTCCTTCTGGCGGATGTCGTTTGCCGTCATTGCGCCTATTTCCAGCATCTGCTTATAGTAGGCTGCCTTGCTTGAGAGGTCGAGCGAATAGATGCCGCTGCGGTCATACTTGAAGGCCCGCTTGCAGCACAGCGAACGCGGAACCAGCTTGCGCCTCAGCTCATTCTCGATGCGAAGGAGTATGGGATTAAGGGTCATGGTAAGGAATGACACGTTGGCCATCTCTGCGCTCTTGTAGTTGGTGCTGTTGTCGTCGAAAACAAACGACGGGTCAACACCGAAGAAGCGGCATATCTCGCGCACTGTGAACTTGCGGCTCTCCAAGAACTGCATATCGGTGGATGATAGGGAAATCTGCTTGAAGTCACTGTCACCGGGAAGGCTCACGATCTTGGTGCCGCCGCTGAACTTGTCGTCGAGCTGCTCTGCAAGGTTCTTCAGTTCGGAATCCTGCACCTGCCCGAAGCCCGTAACGCTGTGGTCGTTGGTTACGAAGCCGCGAACATTGCCGCCGTTGACGAATCTGTTTTCAGTCTCCATGTCGCCGGCTGTGGCGATGCCCATCGTGCGGCGGGCATGTGACAGTACGCTCTCACCTCTGCGACCGTCGCAGCTGTGAAGGTACAGGTGAATGACCTCGCTCTCGTCGAACGTGCCGAAAACGCCGTTCCACGAGTCGGAAATCGAGTAAGTGTTGTTGATGGTGTCATGTGACACTGAGCCTTGATGACAAAGCACAAGGTCGGTCAGTTCGCCCATGACATAGCGCGGGAAGATGTAGGCGTTGCCTTCCAGGAGCATGTAGCGCACGGCCATTGCCCAGAATTCATAGGCACTGAGCTCGGGCTGAGGCTGAACGGTCAGCAAGTAGTGGAGCACGTTGTTGGTGTCTTCCTCGAAGATGCCGTCAAAGCGGCGGCGCATGTACTGGATGGGAAGGGCTGCCACGCTGTCGCTTATCACCTTCACGCAGCGGTAGACGGTGGCTATCTGCATGGGGTCAGCACTGCCCACATACAACCAAGGCGCACCGCCTCCACAACGTGAAGACAGTGCGCCCGATGGTCGTGCAGACTCCTTTGCGGGAGCCTCACGGAATATGTTGGCTATATGTGTGAATAATCCTTTAGACCGTCGTTATTCTCTTTAATTTCGTTGCCGGGGCAGGATTCGAATCTGCGACCTCCTGAAGTCTACTCAGGCGAGCTTACCCACTGCTCTACCCGGCGATATGTTGAACCTTTCCCTTGTATTTTCGTTGCAAATATACGATTTTTCGGTGTATTATGCAAATATTTTACCTACTTTTTTTGTATTTATTTTCTATCGCTCGTAAGAGTTGAGCAAGCCGATGGTCATCAGCATCGTGATCGCGCCGTCTATCTTGCGATAGTGGGATGCCTTCAGGGGCTTCTTGTTCTCCAGGTTGTCGGTGTCTATCACGCAGTTTAGAAGGCAAAAAACATTGATGGGGTTGTCGTTGATGGTGATGGCTGGCGGGTCCTGGTATGCCAGCATCTCGAAGGCTTCCACTGGCAGATTGAACGAGCCGTAGGTCTGAGAGTAGGGCGTGAGCACATTCTTCGCACCGATGGATGACAGGATATTGACCAGTTCCTGGCTCTTCCATGCGTCGTAGCCTATGCGGATAATATGCACCACCTGCGAACGACTCAGTATGTCGCCCGCGATCATCTTCACGTCGATGCAGTCGCCCTTGCACAGCCTCAGCGCACCCATCTGGTGCCATTGTCTGTAGAGCTGCTCGTTGGGGTGACCCTTGAGAGCGCCCTCGGGGAAGTAGTAGTCAGTGTGTGTGTAGAACCGTTTGCTCTCGCGGCTGTATAGGGTATAGCTCACGGCGCTGAAGTCATCATGCACCGACAGGTCGAAGGCAACGGCACAGTCAGGGTGTCCCTTCACGCTGTCGATGTCGAACTTGCCCACCAGCTCGCGGGCCTTCTTCAACGTAAACCATGTCTTTTCCTCGTTCACGGCAAAGATGTTGAGCAGCTTGGTGCGGAAGGCGAGCATATTCTCAGCCGACAACAGCGCGTTGCGGTACTCGTTTTCGTAGAAGTCGGCCTGTACCGTCACGCCCAAGTGTGGCTGCACCTTACGCCATGTGTGCGGGTCATTCTCGGCATCGTCAACGTCGGGCATGAAAAGAGACGCAAACATCGTGTCGTTCTCTGCCTCCCCCCGCAGAACTTTCTGCACGCCTTCCAACTCATGGGCAAACGGACCGTCAATCACCTCGCTGGCCGTCGTGATGACCACCGTCAGCGGATTGAGGCGCGGACCCATTGATGTGGTGAGCACATTCTTCAGGTCGGCTCCGTTCTTGCCCGCCGTGTTCCTGGCCTGTGCATATTCGTCCATGATGACCAGCGAGGCGAAGAGGCCGTCCTTGGTCTTGGCATTGGCCGTGAGGCACTGGATGAAGCTGTTGCGCACACCGTTGAGGAAACTGATTTTCTCGCGGTTGATACGAAGGTGTTTGCCTGACTTGTCGAGGTCAAACATGATGTTTCGTATCTCGTCGAAGCACACCTTCGCCTGGTCGTAGCTGTTGGCTCCCACGTAGGCCTGGGCGTTGGAGTCGCCGCAAAGCATATCATACACGGCAAGGGCTGCGCTTGAGGTGGTCTTGCTGAACTTGCGGGGAACGAACAGATAGGCCGTGCGGGTGAGCCGCCGACCGTCGGGGAGCATGAAGCCGAAGATGTTGGCGAACTGGAAGCACTGCACGGGGGTCAACTGGTAGTGGGTGCGCCCGTTGATGCCGCTGAACTTCACCATCTTCTCGTAGAACTTGAAGAACTTGAGCACCGCCGCCGCGTTCCATTCGTACCTGTCGAGCATCTGGAAGAACCTGCGCACGGCCAGCACCTCGTACAGGTTGTGGTCGTCGGGGCTGTCGATGATGCCCATCGTGTAGGCTTCGAGACGCGCGTCTGTATCGCTGAGGGCATGACGATAGACGGAGGGCAGCTCCTTGCGCCTGCCCTGCAACTCCTTCACGGCCTCAGCCTTCAGTGTGCGGTAATATCGTTTTTCTTCCTCTTGCATGTATGGTGTCTCACGTTTATAGCGTGGCGGGCTGGGCGGCGTATTCGGGGAACAGCTCCAGCTGCACGTAGTGGGGACGCTTGCCGTCCTGCATCATCTCGTGATATTTCCTCAGCTGGTGTCTCGGAACAAACAACCGCTCGGTCACCTTGCCGGTATTCTTTTGGTCCATGTTGTTCTTGCGCTGAACGCTCCACACCTCGATGAACCTGTCCTCGGGCATGGTGAATTCTGATATAAGCACCAGCTCTGTCTGCCTCTCGCACCAGTCGTAGAACTTCTCGTGGTCGAAATCCACAAGATAGCCGTCCGTTCCGATGTACGGCGGGTCGCAGTAAATCACGCTATCGGGCAATATCTCTACCTCATCGTAGGACTTGAACGATGTTTCCAGGCTTTCGAGACTTTCCAGGCTTTCGAGACTTTCCAGGCTTTCGAGACTTTGCAGGCTTTCCAGTCTTTGCAGGCTTTCCAGTCTTTGCAGGCTTTCCAGGCTTTCCAGGCTTTGCAGGCGTTGCCATAGATTATGCAAGCCGACAATCTCGTTGTAGTCCTGCGTCGAGGGCGGGCATGAAGGTCTGCATCTGCTCGTAGTACTCCTGCGTCGGGAACTGCCACTGGCTTCGCCCGAAATAATGACCCGTCATTTGCGTGCCCAGCCGTCTGCCCACCTCCGCCTGTGTCAAGCCCGAAGACTCCAAGCCACGAAGCAGATACTGCCGCAGCTCTTCCTCCTGCACTTCTATCTGCCCTTTGCAGCGTTCTATCAAAGCGTCAAGCTCCTCTTTCGTGTACTTCTGCCGGCTCAGCCACCAGCGGATATACTTCTCCTTGTATTCGTCCTTGTGCGCCACAATGTCACGGCGGCTGCCGTCAGAGTCAATGCCAAACTCCTTCAGTAGTGAGGTGTCGCCATACACCCTCGCCCAGTGGAGCGCCTTCTTCCATGGCTCTATCTCTTCGGCGTACATGTAGGCTCTCTGATTGTTGCCGAACGACCAGCACAGGCTCACGTATGGGTCCTTGTCCTTCATAACCTTGAAGGTTTCGCGGTCTATCCATCGTGTTTCCGAGGCGTAAGTGCCATAGATAGCACCGCTAAACAGCCGCAATCCGTCACCCTGCAGGTCGTTGGCAAAGTAACGCTTGAAGGCTCCGCTCTCCAGTGCCCTGTGCGTCACGGCACAACCGCCGGCAAATAGGTCGTAGAAATTGGCTACGCCCTTTGTGGGGATAGCCTGCCACAGCCTCTCCGCTATCTTGTTCTTGCTGCCCTTGTAGGGTACGCCGTATTTCTTTGCGCCCATTTCCGTGTTTCTCCTCTCTTGGCTCTATGCGTTCAACTCTGCAAGTACCTTCGTGAACTCGTCTTCGCTGTTCTCGCGTATCTTTCCCGACGTGTTCATGCCGAGACTCTTCAGCAGCTTGTCCTCAAGCGTCATGAAGTCGAGCAGCTGCTTCATTCTCGGGTCGGCGGTTATCCTCTCGTTGCCCTCGCGGCTCGTCTCCTTAACCACGCCGCTCACATTCTCCGTCACGATGTTGCTAAAGGTCTGCAACACCACCACATGGCACACTGCCGCCAGAAAGGTCTGGTGCTCGAGGTCGGGAGAGTAGCGCCCCATCTTCTCGAGTATGGAGATTATCTTCTTCTGCTGCTCCCTTACAAGGCCCTCACTGCCTGCGGGAGTGTTCAATTCGATTTTCTTCATCGTACACGATTTTTTAGTTATAACATGGCAAAGATACGAATAAAAC
>CAVINS010000059.1:0-20245 GCA_963643925.1 Bacteroidaceae bacterium | reverse complement strand
ATGATATCAAACGCTCTGTTGCCCAAAAGTACTTGGACTTTCAGGAACAGCTGAACTATATCATTGAGTTTCACAAGGAGGGGAAAAGCACGTACTGTCATATCGACGACGCAGAGATCTATTCGAACGGCATGGAAAGTCTCCGCAGGGCGACCTCAATGGCGTCTAGTCTTTATCAGAACCTGGACGATATAGATGACACTATCTCATATAAAAAACTTACTGCTATCAGTAAAGTTATTTCAAAAGAAATTGATAGGATAAAGGAAAAATCAAAGGAAAATGACCTATGCCAGAAGGAAACATCACGCCTAAAGATGCTCAAAAGGTTCAAAAAGTTCCATCTGTATCGAATGCGACTTTTAAAACTGAAGACTGCAGAGTGCACGATAGAAGATTTACGTAAAGAGTTTGAAGAAACTTTCCTAAGGTATGAGGATCTCAGTCAATGGTTTGAAAACAACGAAGAGGAAATTTTTCTTTCAGAATATAGGCTGCTACTTCAGGAACTATCTAAGGCTGAAGGCGAAACATTCTCTGGTAAAATTATACAATTCGAGGAGGCCGTTTGTGCTAATGTTACAAACAACGTAGATAATCTATATTTCAAGAAAGATATCGAAGGTTCTTTGTTGATGAAAGGGTATAGTATAGATACTTACGCCTCTCTTAAACTTTGGTTAAAAGAAGACCTTCGTTCAACCAGTAGGTCTCTAAAGAAAAATCAGTTTAAGGTATTTCAAGATTTCCTTCTTAACGGATTCAGTGATTTCGTTGATAACGGATTCAGGGGAAAGGATTACACTAGATTCATAGCTAAAAACTCATCAGAATACCAGCGCAGGATTTTGAATGCATTTTACTCTGCTTGTATTGGAGTGTTGGGCTCGGATAGTTTTTCTTTTGTCAAGGAAAACTGCCGGACTATGAATTATACAGAACTGCGGATACTGACTAGACTGCGTAACAGACAGTTCTGTATGGATGAGTTCCGCAGATTTATAGACAAACTGGATGATAGGGATGTAACCAATCAAATGGCCATTGATATGGCTTTAATGAGCGTGCTTAGTACGTTTGTACGTTATGTCAAAAACCCGGAGTGGATAGATGGGTTAATATTGACTCATAGAATCACTAAAGGGTTGTGGTGTAATGGTTCCAAATTCTTGAATTCTTACACTTTGCATAATGAAGAGCATGCAGTAACGCTTATTAACCAGTCTGTACATATCGTAAATACTGTAGATTATTTAGTTATTAAGAACGTAGATTATTACATTTTATTTTTGGCTTGCTATCTGCATGACATAAGTATGGTAGCCCATCCCGACTTGTATATACTCAGTTCAAACAAGAGTGACTCTGTTGCTTTTGTGTCCGACATCATGCTAAAGATGAAAGAGGCTGTAGATAAATTCTACAGTTTAACTGAACCAGACTTGAAGAATTCTCGAATGAAAGAGTCTGGAACATTTCTTGTAACACTCTTTAATAGCGTATATGAGTATTTTGAGAAAAGGGTAAGGACAAAACACCCGAAAGACAGTGCGACTTTCATTTTGTCAAAGTCTGATTCTCTGCTCGGATATTTGGAACCGACATTGTTGTCGTTCGTAGCAAGTGTATCGGAAAGCCACGGTTATGATGAGAGTGATGTCTATGGTCAGAAATCAAAAGCAAAAAACGATACAGTCAGTTTGAAATACTTGATGATACTGATTCGCTTGGCAGATTTGTTCGATGTTGCTAACGAAAGAGTTAACTATTATTTGTTAAGACAAAATCTCGAGTATATGTCAGACCCATCTAAATTTCATTGGATTTCTCACTTGGTTACAGACAAGCTCGAATTCGTTGCTGACTACGCTGCCGATTTAGACAGGAATTTGGTCGAAAAACCTATTGCGGAAACGCTCATCGTAGATTTATTCTTAAATGTGAAGTGCTTGATAGCTATGGATCGCAAGATGTCGTGCAGATTCTGTCAAGCATCGCTTCAAGATAAGAATATATCCATAGAAATCAAAGGAGGTGGCTGGAAGTGCACAAGCGATACATGCACATTGCTTTGTTGGTGGATGATGAAAAAGCATGAATGGCTCATACCTGAGTTGAAGGCTTTGAACGACTACCTGTATGCAGTCAACAATTCTTTGTTTCGAACAAATATCAAGTTAAGGATTAACTTTTCCGACGAAATGAACATTGATTCAGATTTGTTTGATTGTGTAGTGGACTATCTGTCGGAAATGGCGTAAATCAAATGTAACTGTTCTTATGAACGGATATTTTCCATATTGAAATAATGAATATATGTCTCAAACATCAGATAACAACAAACGCATAGCAAAGAACACGCTGCTGCTCTACTTCAGGATGTTGTTCATCATGGTGATAAGCCTTTTCACCAGTAGAATCAACCTCCAGTCGTTAGGTGTAGAGAATTTTGGCATCTACAATGTCGTGGGTGGTGTTGTTGCCATGTTCTCCGTGTTTTCAGGTTCGTTAAGCGTTTCCATAAGTCGGTTCATAACATTTGAATTAGGCAAGGGCAATCAAGAGAAGTTGAAAAAGGTATTCTCTACGGCTGTAAGCATACAGATTTTTTTGGCTGTATGTATCATAGTTCTTGCCGAGATTATTGGTATATGGTTCTTGAACAACAAAATGAATATACCGGCAGACAGAATGAATGCAGCCAATTGGGTGATGCATTTTTCCATTTTGTCCTTTGCTGTCAATTTGATAAGCGTGCCATATAATGCAGCAATCATTGCACATGAGAAAATGTCAGCATTTGCCTATGTGAGCGTATTCGAAGTAGTTGTAAAATTGGTAATCACATACTACTTGTTTATTTCACCATTTGACAAGTTAAAGACATATGCAGTCTTGCTCTTTGCCCTTTCAGTAGTTCTCCGTCTGATTTATGGAATCTATTGCAAACGACATTTCCAAGAGTGCTCATATCGTTTTACTTTCGATCGAGGTCTTATTAAGCAAATGACAGGTTTCGCAGGATGGTCATTGTTCGGGCTGGTTGCATACTCTGGCTACAACTATGGACTAAACATTCTTTTGAATCTATTCTTCGGTCCTGTAGTTAATGCAGCTCGCGGAATTGCCTTTCAAGTACAGAATGCCATTCAAGGGTTCAGCAACAACTTCCAGATGGCTTTGAATCCACAGATTATCAAGAGCTATGCTCAAAACGACCTTAAGCGAATGCATCAGCTTATATTCGCAAGTTCAAAGTATGCGTTTTTCCTGCTGTTCTTTTTGTCGTTGCCGGTCATCATCGAAACACCAAAGATTTTGTCCGTGTGGTTAACAGAAGTGCCAGACCATACTGTCAACTTTATACGACTGATACTGATACTGATAACTTTTGACTCTTTGGGCAGTTCTATTAGTATCGCTCAACAGGCTACTGGAAAGATCAAAAAATACCAAATATGGGTAGGTGGAATCATGCTCATGATTGTACCAGTGGCATACGTATGCTTGAAGTTCGGTACATCCCCCGAATCAGTATATGTTGTTTATCTTTCTGCTTGTGTTATTGCACATATAGTTAGAATGATTATTATCAGACCAATGATACAACTTTCACTACGTGAATATTTCAATAAAGTCATCGTTAAATTGCTGATGGTAGTAGTAAGTTCATCCATCTTGCCGATAGTTGCATATTGGATGCTGCCCGATACGATCATTTCCCTTATTTGGGTTTGTCTCATTTGTGTCATTATGGTGACCAGTGCCATATACATACTCGGCTTAGGAAAATCAGAAAGAGCCATTGTGAATGGAAAAGTCAGAGGTTTATACTGCAGATTCGTTAGAAAGTGATGTATAAAGAACATATAGAACTATGTAGCACTCTCGACTGTACCGGTTGCTTTGCTTGTGAAAACGCATGCCGGCAGTCAGCCATAATTAGAGTGAAAAATAATGAGGGCTTTCAATATCCCGAAATACAGCACGACAAGTGTGTATCATGTCATGCTTGTCAACAGGCATGCCCCGTCTTAAACCCAATTCCGAAATTCAAGCGTGGAACTGTTTATGCAGCTTGGCACAAAGATAACGACATAAGAGGGAAAAGTTCTTCGGGGGGAATGTTTTCCGCATTTGCGGAAGTGATATTGAAAGAGGGGGGCTTGGTTGTTGGCGCCAGTTTGTGCGTTGACGGATATGTAAGGCATTTGTGTGCTACTGACAACGAGGAACTCAAAGAGCTGAGGGGAAGTAAATACGTGCAGAGTCTGATTGACAACGACATGTATTCTCGGATAAGAAGCCATCTGCAAAATGGTCATAAAGTACTCTTCTCGGGAACTCCTTGTCAAGTATCTGCCATTCGCAAAACATTCAAGCGTTTCCCGCAACAGCTTTATACGATAGATTTGGTGTGCCATGGTGTCCCGTCTCCCGACTTTTTCGCTGACTTTCTCAAGCGATTAAAGAAGAAGATGCCCAATTTGGTGTCATATCAGTTTAGGGACTACAAAAACTGGTTAGTATGTACTAATGTTAATGTTAATGTTAATGGTAATGGTAATGTCTATAACCGTTGTCTTTACGGCGAACCGACATTTTACCAGGACGCCTTTTTGAAAGGCTATCTTCACAGGGAGAATTGCTATCGTTGTCAATACACATCCATTGAGCGAGTTTCCGACATTACACTTGCTGATTTTTGGGGAATAGGGAAATTTAAACCTATCAATGCCGACTATAAAGGCGGATGCTCAATGGTTTCCGTGAATTCCAGCAAAGGACAAGAATTGCTGGACAAAGTGAAGGATATGGTGTATTGCGAACCTCGTGATATCCAGGAGACAATCGCTGGAGGAAACGAACAAATAGTAAAGCCATCTGCCAGACCGGTGGAGCGTGATACGTTTTATGTTGATGCTAAGACAATGTCGTATAAGAAGCTCATAAAAAAGTACAACTTGAAGTTACGGGTTCAAAGCACATTGTCCCAACGCATAAAGTATCGTATAAAATCGCTTATAAAGAATATAATTCAAGCAAACAAATGAAGAAAAGAGTATCCATCATAACCATATTCGATAATCCGAACTTCGGTACATATCTGCAGGCTTTAGCATTGGGCTTGATGATAGAAAAGCTCGGCGCAAAGGCGGAGATAGTCCATTACGAACGCCCTATATGGCATACATTCTCAAAGTGGCTCAAGAGGTTTCAATTCTTGGAATCAATATACTTGCTAAAGGCTTATTTGCGCAAAAATAAAACTGTAATTCAGCAGTATGAATGTAGAAAGTTTGTCGCTAAAAGTATCTCCATTACTCGCACATATTACTCTTATGATGAGTTAGCGCAGAATCCGCCAAAGGCAGATATCTACATGACTGGTAGTGACCAAGTGTGGAATACAACGCACAACCATGGCGTTGACAAATCTTTCTACTTAGGTTATGCACCTGCGGGTGCTCCCAAATATGCCTATGCAGCAAGCATCGGAATGTCTAACATCCCCGCAGAGTATGTGGAGGAAACACGTAACCTCTTGTTGCAATATACGGGCATTTCCGTTAGAGAACGCTCCAATATAGAATTATTGGCGTCTATCGGCATAGAAAGCGAACAAGTTTTGGATCCGACTCTGCTTCTAAACCGGCAAGAATGGAAACGATTCGCCCGACAGATGACTTTTGAAGAGCCTTATTTGTTGGTCTATTCCGTTGAATCAAAAGAACGTGATGTTATCGTAGGGCAAGTAGCTCAAAAAGTCGCCAAGGCTAAAGGATTGAAGGTCTATGAAGTGAACTATTCCGATGAGAAGAAATCGATTCCGAATTGTGACAAGCATTTCTATTATGCGACCCCCGACTTGTTTTTGGCTTTGATTGCGAATGCCAGCTATGTTGTAGTCAGTTCTTTCCATGGAACAGCATTTTCAATCAACTTCAACAAGGATTTCCTATCCGTGGCCCCAGACCGCTTTAGCAGCCGGTTAGATGGAATCTTGAGTATGACTGGATTAGAAAAAAGAAAGGTGTCATCTTCGGAAGATGTGACGGAAGTTTTAATCAATAGCAGAATTGATTATTCATCTGCAAATAAGCGATTACAAGAGGAACGCGAAGCGTCGATGCAGTTTTTGAAAACCATAATAACGAAATCAAAACAATGAAATACCTAATAGTACAAGATTGGTCCAATACACATGGCAACCATGCGGGTATGAAGCACATGTGCGACTTGCTCGTAGAGAAATACCCTGGCGAGTATGAAATGTATGTCAAGGAATGCCCTCGAACATGGAAGAGTCCACACACATTTTTTGAAAAAGTACGTTGGCGCCTGTTCGATAGATATGCGCAGAAAAAGTACCGGACACAAACGTTTCAAAAAGAGTATCTGCAACTTTGCAGCCCAATGTTCGCCAAGCTGAAAGACAATGACGAGATTTTCCTCTTGGAGTACCTGTTACCTTGGGCTTCACAATATGAACTGGCATGCTACATTCGCAATCACTATCCGAAAGTGAAGATATATGCGCTCTCCCATCTTACATGCAAGTATTTTGATGAGATGACGGCCAAAGAGCCCGGTTTGATTGCAAAGTGGGAAAAGCCTACAGACAAGATGCTCACGTTGGGTTCTTCTCTTTCCGCTTATTTCGAGAAAGCAGGAGTGCCCAAAGAGAAGATTAGTACAGGCTTCCATTATGTCGATTCCGACTATTATCATAAGCAGACAGCCGTTGAGGTTCATTCGCCTCTGAGAGTTATTATGATGGGCGCCTTGCAGCGCGACTATGATATGTTGGCAGAAATCGTGAAGCGATGTCCTGATATTCACTGGATAATATGTCGTGGCAGGAAGAATGTCGATGACCTATTCCCTACGTCTCCAAATGTGGAACTCAAGGGCTTCTTGGAGGAAGACGAGCTGCGCCATCAGATGGACATCGCAGATGTATCTCTTAATATCATGGAAGACACCGTAGGCAGCAATGTCATAACGACCTCTATGGCAATGGGGCTGGCCATGGTATGTAGCGATGTAGGCAGCATTCGTGATTATTGTAGCGAAGAGAACGCCGTTTTTTGCAAGAATAGTGTTGATGATTTCGTGGAAGCCATATCTAGTCTGAAGAATGACAGAGGCAGAGTGAAGGAGATGAAAGAACAGTCCCTGGCACTCAGCCAAAGACTTAAGATAGAAAGCTTAAATAAGTATTTAACCACATTTGGAAAAGAGTTATGATTTGGGCTTCTTCTACAGGTGATCCATTAGTATATTGGACTCTGTATGTGCTTCTTACGCTGATCTTGGCTTTGTGCGGCTGGGGCATATCAACCGATGACGTGAGGCAAACGCATTTCAAGCAGTATGCTTGGATAGCAGGCATAGCATATTCATTGGTGGAGGGTCTGCGCTGGCTTAGAGGCGCAGACTACTACCACTATTATCAGGATTTGGCTACCAACTTCAAGGCAGCCGGCTGCACTCCTGACCCAGAGCTTATATACGAAGCGTGGGTCAATCTGTTTCACTCTACGGGTCTGCCGCCTTCGGTCGCATTCATCGTCTATAGCGCAGTGCTGATATGGGGCATATTGCTTATCTTCAAACATTATCCGAAGGCTGCTCTTTGGGGACTGCCTCTGTTCTTTCTGATGACCAACTCGCAGACTGAGAATATTATCCGTCAGACATTGGCCACTTCGTTCCTTATATTCGCCTATGTAGCGTACCTGGACGGCAAAAAGAAACGGATGTTCTTGATGCTCTGCATCATCCCATTTATTCACTTGTCGGGGCTGTATGGCATAGCGCTGTTTTTGTTTTTCACATATTTCAAGATGCCGATTAAGAAAGCTTGGCCGTTTGTCGCCATTTATCTTTTTGCCTATTATTTTTGGAATCCTGACTGGTTTCAGGGTGTCGCCAATTTTCTGGGCAAACTGAATCTTGGCGATGATATAAAAGGGCTCGGTTATCTCGAAAATTCAGACCGATGGTTCACTTCGGAGGGTTCAATAGCAGCTGTGCTTGGAGAAAAGGCGTCACAGGCGTCAAAATTATTTGTCACTATAAAGTTCTTGGTGAATATCTTCATAGTGTATTTTGGTTTTGAGGCTTGTAAGAAAGACCGACGACTTCAGCTGGTCTATTATTTCGCTTTCATAGGCCTAATATTAAGTACAATGGCAGGCGATATAGAAATGTTTATGCGATTTGCCCACTGGACTGATTTGATGATGCCTATCCTTGCAGGTATAATGCTGTCGAAGGTGCATGTTGTGATATCCAATAACACTGTAAGGTATGCTGTGTATGGAGTGTTTGCCATCAACTACATTTTCTACGGAATTATACGGTCTTTGGGCAGCTTGCCTTATGCTGGCTGCGGATTTATATGGGACAAGTGATATTCCGTCACTCCTCAAGTATGACAACCGTATTTATTCCACAATTTCATAATAACACATCGCTATGAGCAACAATCTGACACAAAGTATTATAAGGAAACTGTTCGGCAGAGTGCTGAACAGAATGAGCTGTAGAAAGAACTTCAGCTACGATTACGGTACCTACTTCCCCAATTGCCTCGACGGGCGCATGGGGGGGGTAAAGATAGACTTCTTGCCTCTATATTGCTGACTGTCCATCAGTTGGAGAAAGGAATGTCTTTCACGCAGTCGGCGAGAGTCTTCGGTGAAGACAAAGCCCTTCACATCGTGAAGTGCGTAAAGGAATATCTGAAAAAGTACCAGCCCGACAACGTAATCGCACTTGCCGTCAACGTGCTGAGTGAATATCTGGCCAATCCGTATTCCACAAGAGACGGAAAAGCACGCAAGACGATATCAGACTTGATAGAGGAGAACAAGCAACTGGTGGGACAATTCACAGCCGGAACGAAGACAGTGTCCAAACCTCATGACTTCGACGAAGCTGTAATCCGCGATTTCTTCTTCAGCCGAAACAGCGTAAGGGAGTTCTCCGAAAAACCTGTCACAGACGAAGAGATAAAGAAGGTGATGGACTTTGCGTCATGTACTCCTACAGCCTGCAACCGCCAGACATCAAGAGTTCATGTCTATAGAGACCGCAGCCTGATGAATGCCTTGATCGAAAATCAGTTGGGCTATCAGAACTGGTGTCAGAATGCCACCACCATATTTGTCATTACCTCCAACGTGAGCTACTTCAATTCGAGCTATGAGCACCTGCAGGCTTTGGTCGATTGACATTTTTAGAAAATTGAACTGGCAAGATATTTCATCAATAAAATATAAGCATATGCGAAACATGGCAGTAGAAAACCTTAGAGTGTTATTCATATCTCTCATAGTACTACTCCATATCCTATGGAAGGACTATGGCGGTCTCTACGGAGTCGAAGACAACAATTCTATTGAGGCCTATGTGCAATTGGGTCTTACCAATCTTGTATCCTTGGGCGTCACTGGATTCATTTTGATTTCCGGCTATTATGGAGTGAAGCTGAAGTTGGGACGAATCTATTCTCTTTGGATACAAACCACCGTATATGCCTTGCTATCATCCTTATTATTAAAGGCTTTGCAAATGGGAGGGGTAATCCTGCAAAGGAAATAATCAATGCTACATTGTCATTGTTTGGTGGTGGATGGTGGTTTGTAAGTGATTATCTCATTCTCATGTTGCTCTCTCCATTTTTGAATCAAGGCATATCGGTGATAGATAAGAAGTCTTTAGTATTTGTTATTGCAATGCTGTCATTTTCCATGTATGGAGCACAGTGGTTTCATGCTGCCGATTCCTCAATGCCACTTTTGCTATTTTTCAACACCTATCTCATTGGTCGATATATTAGACTTTATCCAATTCAATGGTTAGAAACTTACAAGTATAAAATATTTGTAATTAGTTTACTGATTCTCATATCTGAACCAATGCTGCTTCATGCATTTGGATTGGACAGTAAGCTAAAGTTTGTAGGCGGTAACTTCAATATTTTGGTACTTGTAGTGGATGTTGCGCTGTTGCTTATATGCAATGGATGCCAAAGACTCGGCAAGGGCAATCTGCTGACTCAAAATGTCCTTGCGGTCTATCTGATACATGAGTCTGGCTTTGGCCGAAAGCTTCTGCATGATAGTATTTTCTTTGATGCAAGACCTTTCAACATAGCATTTATAATGTTGGTTGTTGTTGTCGTTGTTTTAGTTTGCGTATTGATTGAAGAGGGACGGAAGAGGATGTTTAGTACAATAGAAAAGAAATCGCTGAGAAAACTAACAGCTATTTTTAATATGAATATTGACAAATGAAAGAACGTACTTTGATATCGGTAATAGTACCTGTCTACAAGGTGAAGGACTATCTTGATGAGTGTGTCAAATCCATCCTTTGTCAGACTTATGCAAATATAGAGGTCATATTGGTTGATGACGGCTCTCCTGACGACTGCCCTCGCATGTGTGACGATTGGGCCAAGAAAGATGGAAGAGTAAAGGTCGTGCACAAGAAAAATGGAGGCCTTTCCTCTGCACGAAATGCCGGTTTGGACGTTGCCTCCGGCGAATTTATCTGTTTTGTAGATAGTGACGACTTTATCTGTGAGGATGCCATACAAAGTCTATACACCAGGATTGAAGAAGATGAAACTGTGGGCATAGTCTCTGGCATGATATATAGATATCAAGACGGAGAGACAAGTGTCTTTCATGCTAAGTGGAACATAAAAAATGAAAAAGTTATACCCTCGGATAATTTCCTATTGGAAACAATGAGCCAACGGACAAGCTATACGGTGTGGAACAAACTTTATCGGAAACTTGTCATCGGAGGAACTAGATTTCGTGAGGGTCGAAATAATGAAGACACGCTTTTCATGTATGACTTGGGGAAGAACATGTCACAACAGAATCTCTCTATGGTTGAGATACCGCACTACGTATACTTCTATCGATATAGAGAAGACAGCATTTGTACCACCACCAAGACTCCTCTTGCCATAGATATAGTTCGCAATCTGGAAGATATAATGGCAGACTGCAAAATGACGGACAAGCCTTTATATCTTATTGTGTATAGGAAATATACTGATTCGCTATTTTTCTTCTTGGAATCGTTATTGTTTAATACGGTATGGTGCACATTATACTTTCAGCAGTATCAAAAGAAACTGCGGATGGTGCCTTTCAAATATATATTTTCTGAATATAAAATCAATGAAGTATTATATATAGAATTGCTTAAACATGCGCCATCTCTGCGGAGAATACTGAAACAGCTTATCAAAAAAGTAAAAGGAAAAAGTTGATATATCTACTGCATTGTTTTATATTGAACAGATTCTATATTGACAATAGAAATAAGGATAACGGAGTTGTGAAAAGCTATTCCCTGATGGTTTACTGCAATAGGCATAGTTGGGGCCAAAAACTCTCCCCGCACCCCTATGCGGGGGCGGGGAGAGGGGAGATTCCCCATCGGGGGCTGCCCTTAGAAGGCGGTGACGCACGAGGCGGTGCCGAGGGCAGTGAGGGCCGCGGTGACGATGGCGGCGATGGTCTGGAGGATGAACTTCCAGATGTGTTTCTTCTCGTTCATAATGTTGTGTGGGTTAAAGGGTTAATAACTGCGGGGAGAATGACGCCAGACAGGGTCATTGACCCCTGCGGTGGCACTCCCTGGCCAGCAGCTGGCGGCGGTTGTCGTCGAAGCGGCGGCGGTAGCTCACATGTATCCACGCCGTCTGGCCCGAGAACTCCCAGATGAGCTGGTCGAAGGTCAGGTAGTCGGCGATGAACTTGAACCACTCCCTGCCGGTCTCGGCATCGGGCAGCCGGATGTCGGCAGCCTCGCCGGTGCAGTGCTGCGAGTGGGTGGCTCCGCCTACGGCCTCGTTGAGCTGACGGCTGCGGTAGCCGCTCGCTATCTCGATGGGCTCAAGGGCATACTCCCTCAGTGGCTCGAGCACCTCCTGGCAGAGGCACTGCAGGTTCGACACTGCGTCGTGGGGCGGGGTGTTGTCCAGGCCCAGGCGCGTCGCGGTCTCTGACCGGCGTCACCATTGGCGAGGGTTCTGTTGTGGCAGCCAATGCCGTAGTGACTAAGGACGTGCCTCCCTACAGCGTGGTGGCTGGCAACCCAGCGAGGATAGTGAAGCAGCATGCTAGTTGCTGAAGGTCGGCCACGGAATACGCGCATGGAAGTCCCCTTGCCGAAAATATAAGCGGATTGCGTAATGTCCGTGAACACGAATCTTGCACTAAGATAGGATACACAATAAATGTTTATGCTACAGATAAGTAAAGCTACAGAATATAATTGGAAGAAACTAAACAGTGATTCCAACGAGAAGTTGACAAAACGGGCCAATAAGACTTTGTCACAGAAAAGGGTTGTCGCTACTTCCTATCTCGACTATGCTCCGGCCAATGTGCTCCTTGAGAATGTCATGAATATCGAAGCAGCGGTCAAGGATATTATGTATACCCTATGTGTTTCGTACTTGAAGAGCCATGGTATCCTTCACCATAAGAGCGTTGCTGAGTTTATATCCCAATACTCCGATTGCAAGTTTGTGGATATTGAAGAGCCAGAAGGTATATGGACTACAGAGAACGATGTGCTTGGTTTTATTTACCAATCCGTAATCCCTGAGGGAGAGAGAAACCGCACTGGACAATATTATACTAGCCGAAAGATTGTTGATTATATGCTTGCCGGCAAATGTCTGGCCGATGGAGAGACTTTTCTTGACCCTTGTTGTGGCAGCGGAGCGTTTCTGTGTGGCGTGAACACGCACACGCCCGAGTGCCTATATGGCTTTGACATAAATCCTATAGCCGTTCTGATAGCAGGGACAAATCTGCTCGTCCGATATAAGGATTACAATTTTGTCCCGCACGTATATTGCCTCGATTTTCTGAAGAAAGATTTGTTCGAGCCGGAAGGACGTGACATTCCTTTCCAGTTTGACAACATCTACACCAATCCGCCTTGGGGTTCTGACAAGGAGGGGACGTATGTTGGTGACTTTTCTATGATACGGTCCAAGGAAAAATCGTCGATGGTGATAGTCGAATCGCTGAAGAGACTAAAGCCACATGGATGCCTGTATATGCTCTTGCCTATGTCGTTGCTCAAAATCAAAAGCCATAGCGATGTCCGACGGTATATATTGACCAGATCTACTATACAAAAGATAGATTTGTACTCTGACCGTTTTGATGGGGTGTATACAGACTATTTTAGTATCAAGCAGGCTTGTGCTCCTTCTGATAGCCAAAACTATATGGTTACTACCGGCGCCGAAACCCGTCACATTGTATTGACTCAGACCGACTATGAGTCCGGTACAATAATACAAGAGCGGCTTAGCGGCATTGATGCATCTATAGTCGGTAAAATGGAGGCTAAAAGGCATGCTGATTTGAAACACAGCCAATGGGCGTTAGGAATTGTGACGGGCGATAACCAAAATAAGGTAAAGAAAGAAAAGGGCCCGGGTTTGGAACCCGTATATACCGGAAAGCAGGTAAGTCCGTTCAATCTACTCAGCGAGTCGACGTATATCCGCTTTGACCCAAGTTTGTTCCAGCAATGTGCGAAAGAGGAGTATTTCAGAGCCCACGAGAAACTGATTTACCGGTTTATTGCAAAATATCCTATTGTCGCCTACGATGACGAGCAATGCCTATGTCTGAACAGTGCAAACATCCTCATACCGAACCTTGACGGAATTTCAATCAAGAGTGTGGCCGCATTGCTCAATTCCTCCCTTTATCACTTTTATTATTCATTGAGGTTCTCGGACATTAAGGTTCTAAAGGGTAATTTGCAGGAGTTGCCGTTCCCGTTGCTGACGCTGGAGCAGGATGAGTGTTTGAGCCGTTTTGTCACTTTAGTCAGAAACTCTTGTTACACAGAGGAGCATCAGCGCAAGTTGGACGAAATTGTGTATGCTATTTTCGATATAACGGCTGCAGAGCAACAGCGGATTAAAACTAGAATAGGTTAGATGGAACAGTTGGACAAATTCATTGATATTCAGAAAGCGCAACTGCCAGAAGAAGCTAAAAGTCTTTTGGCTAAAGATGAATTGGAGGAAGTCTCTAAGTACCCGTTCAATCAATATACCAATATTTTCTCGATCCTGCTCAAGAAAGGGACTCTTTCTTATGAAGGTTACACCCAGGCGCGTGACGAGTATTTTAAGCGGAATCCGAATCTTGACAAGTTTGAGATGGCGCCGAGGACATTCGGTCAGACTTGGGGGGAGAATTGGTTGAAGGAAAAATATCAGGGAAAATTAATCAATCCACCCCATCAAAAGGGATATAAAAGCGAATTTGACTTATGGCTCCCGTATAGTGGCAACGGGATAAAGGTGGAGGTGAAAGCATCTCATGTCGCAGACGAGGAATCCAACCAGCCCCTTGTCCAGAAGGCACAAAAAAAGCCAAAGGGGACCGAAGAATCTGTTTTGGCAGAAATCGAGAAGATTCATTTTAAGATGAATTTCCAGCAGTTGAAGCCAAAATTTTGTGACGTGTTTGTTTGGATTGCGGTTTGGCTAGATGATATTGATGTATGGGTTATACCATCTTCTAAGATTAAACTGAAAACCATTGAAACGCCTAAATTGCGCCCCAAAGAAAGCATTGTGCGAGAAGGTGGTGTGATTTATATGACCAACCAACATCGCGGAGCAAAGAATAGTGATGTGGATGAAGGTCAGATTTTCGTCAGCAATCTGCATTATAAAGACTTGAACTTATATAAAGTGAAGTTGGATGAAATTATAGACAAAATCAAAGCAGCATATGAAAGCGGAACTTAAAAGTTGATGCTATGGAGTTTAGAAAAGATGATATAATACGCATACGACCTGAGTACTTCAATGGCATAAAAGACAGATTGTTTTTTAGTCAGAATTTGTTTTTTTTTGATGGCTATGATGAAAGTCATAAGAACGTTTTGCTCCGCAATCTGAACGTGCAGATTCCAGTTGAGGATGTTTCGCCCGTAAAGATGGATGGAGAGGAAGACAGGGACATATTTTATTCTCCTAAGACTGCTGCAGATGTTTTTTCCAAAGATGAGCCTCTCAGATGCCGTCACATCGAAGAAGGACAGTACTACCTAGAGGCTCTAAAGAAATGCAAAAATGATAATGGAACGTCTTATTATGATATCATAAAGAATTTGTCGCTAGAATATGTCCATGAGTTACAACATACTCTTCCGGAAGTTGGGAATGACCTAGAAATCAATTATAGGTTATCTCCGTATGTTAAGCGTAAGCTGACAGACATTGCGAGGGTGGTAACATATAAGAAATATGAGGAAGACAAAGATTCGTTTAAAGACTTCATAAAGGTCTATATAGACAAAAAAATTGTATTCTCCGACCCGTTGTCTCATTCAATTGATAGTGACAAAACCGCATTCGTTCTACTTTTTGAAGACAGGTATGAGGCCCGTTATGCAGAATTTTATATTAACTCTGCCATCGGAAAATTGTTTCTTTTGCCAAATGATCTCTGTGGGAATTTAAAAGGGACCCTGACTGTTTCCAGTATCAACAAATTGGTTTTAAGATGGAATGACGAATATAAGGAGTGTTGTGTCTTGTTGGAATCTTTACTTCAATACCTGCTTGCATTTAGGGAGAAGTTGAGTGAAAAACAATCTGCAATGGCGGGAGTTATTGGCTTTTTGTCTCAAGTGCGCAATGGAATGGTGATGGAAATGGTTATGCCTGATTTGTTTGAGAAAGCACACATCTCTGTCTTAAAGAAATGGAAAGAAAATACAGGTGCCGTGATGAGCCGGTTGAATCTTGAAGATGACAACCTTCAAACGGCTGCGCCTATTATCGGCGAACTGATAGAAGCTTTGACAACTACAGACAATGGAGTAATCAGCGAAATGAGTAAATTCAGGATATATCTGTCTGAGTTTATGAAGTTTGCCGAAGAAAATTCGAGTAAGCTATGAAATGGTCGATTCGGAACATTGAGATGGAGAACTTCAAGTTCTTCAAGAGCAGATTCTCTTTAGATGTAGACAGGAAGCATGTCCTTCTGTATGGAGAAAATGGCTCGGGAAAAAGTTCAATCTATTGGAGTGTATATACTCATTTCCAGGCCTATACGAAGGATAGGGCTGATGCTCAAAAGTATTTTTTGCCCCACAATCCCCAAAACCTTCGTAATAGGTTCACAGATGAAGAGTGCAAGTCCTCAATCAAAATAAGTTTTGATAACGGCGAAGGCGAAACCAAAGAGATTGAGGATTCAAATTTGTGTTACTATCCCTCAAGTGCGGAAACGTGCAGATTTATGAGAGGTACGGCGATGTCAAGCGATTTCCTCAATTACAAGTTGTTGTCGTCTCTGTTCGATTTCCGGAATAGTGAAGACAATCAGGTGTTTGACATTTTTGAAAAGGAAGCCCTGCCCTATATTGACCTCGCGGAGCCTTATGAAAAGATAGATGGGACTCGAACGAGTGTGATGAATGCGGGAGAATGGTGGCAATACATCAACAAGGTGCTTAAAACGGATGGGGCCATTCCGCGAAACGGAAGAAAATACTCTAGTTTCAATAGAACGACACAGCAGTACAAAGCATATCAGGTTTGCATTTCATCCTTCAACAGACTTCTTGAAGAAAAATTTCAGTGGTTGATTCTTCGTGCGAATGTGATATTGAAAACTGTTTTCCAAATTGATGCAGAAATAGTCGGGGAATACCATAAGGCGGTGTTTAATAAGTATGTCGGGCCTCGAAGATATAGTTCGCAACTCGAACGACCCAAATTGTGTCTGAAAGCAAAAATTACTTCTGAAAAACTTAAGGATGATACGGTTATCGAGCATCCTCATTCGTTTTTCAATGAAGCAAAAATTACTTGCATGAGCTTGTCGCTTCGGTTGGCCATACTTGAAGAACACTCGGCTACAGATGAGTTTTCTTCTGTTTTGTTGGTTGATGACTTGCTGATAAGTTTGGATATGCCATTACGCAGGGTAGTTATCAAGCAGTTGTTGACATATACTGCCCGTTTCCAGATGTTTATTTTTACCCACGACAGAGCTTTCTTTCATTTGGTAAAAAGTGAAATTGAACAGGCAGGAAATACAGATGATTGGAAATTCTATTTCCTCTATTCGTATAGGAATGAAGAAGGATATTTAGAACCTGTTCTCGTCACAGAGAAGAGCTACATAGAGAAGGCTTTAGAGCATTTAACAATGTTTGAAATACCAGCCGCAGTGAATGCATTAAGAAAAAGTGCGGAAAAATCTTTGAAGGACATACTTGCTTTAAATGAAATTTTGGAGATTATATATCATCATCGATTTTGCAATCTCAGCAATATGATTGATATATTCAGGAAGAAATACGCAAATTTGCTCGGCCTACAAGCTCTTGCAGCGCATCTACAAGATGACAGACAAATCTTGTTGAACCCATTCTCACATGACGACATTGATACTCCCTTTTATCGGAAGGAGTTGGATCGGACCTTAGAAGAGATTGAAATTCTTGCTAGAATCCAGAAGACAATTATCGTCAAATACGAGGACGTGCGGGTTATTAAATACAGAATGTCAGTATCAAAGGATAGCATTGCTGTAGATTGTGAGATTCTGTTTTTGGAACAATTTGCATCTTTCCAATATGACGGAAATATCTACTATCAGAATCCTAAAGTTTTTGTTTTTTCTTCGAGCCATCCGAAAATCACGGTAAAAGAATGGGGCCTGAACAAACTTTTTAACGAGATGTGTAATCGTGCCGGACACAATTCAAATACGAAACCTAATCTGATTGATTGCATCTTCGATATGGCCGGTAGTAAGATAGTGGTTAAGTGAGGTAACCATTTCCAGGCTTTCCCTAATGGCAGAAAGTTTTCTAATTGCCCAAAACTCTCCCCGCACCCCTGTGCGGGGGCGGGGAGAGAGGAGATTCCCCATCGGGGGGCTGCCCTTAGAAGGCGGTGACGCACGAGGCGGTGCCGAGGGCAGTGAGGGCCGCGGTGACGATGGCGGCGATGGTCTGGAGGATGAACTTCCAGATGAGTTTCTTCATAGGAACAAGAATGCATGCCAATTTTGCTGCTATTTACACAAAAGTACCTTTGTTTGGCTTGGCATACAGCTACAAGTTCCAAGGTGCGTTTGAAGCTAATGGTATTTACGACAGTACTGCGATGATTAATAATATCACCGAAAAGCAATGCGATGGAATCGTAAGACGAATTGCAGACAAATACACATCATCAGTCAGCAATTGTCCAAAAAGTTAAGCATACAATATTATATAATTAGAAATGACACCAAGAATTATAGCTTTTTATCTTCCCCAATTCCATCCATTCAAGGAGAATGACGAATGGTGGGGAAAGGGGTTTACCGAGTGGACCAACGTGGGCAAGGCAAAGCCTCTGTTCAAGGGACATAACCAACCACGTGTTCCGACTGAATTGGGCTATTATGACCTACGTCTGCCCATCGTGCGCGAGCAACAAGCACAAATGGCACGTGAGGCAGGCATAGAAGGCTTCTGCTATTGGCATTACTGGTTCGGCAACGGCAAACGCCTCATTGCCGACATCTTCGACGAGGTGCTTAATACGCAGAAGCCCGACTTTCCTTTCTGCCTTGGTTGGGCAAACCACTCTTGGTATGCCAAAAACTGGAACAGCGACGGCACAACCACAAATAAGATGTTGATGGAGCAAACCTATCCTGGCATTGAGGATGAAAAGATGCACTTTGCCTTCCTGCTCAAGGCTTTCAAGGACGAGAGATATATCAAGGTCAATGGAGCTCCATTGCTCTATATATTTGCCCCGATGAACGTGCCACAGGAGTATCTTGACAATTTCAGACAGTGGACCAAAGATGCAGGGTTCCCGGATTTATATCTGGTGGCAAACATTCCAGGCCCTAACATGAAGAAAGAGGACCTTTTCGCCAAAGGCTACAATGCTGTTACATACCAGAGACTGGGTGGTATCACTAGCCGCGCCTTGAGGAATATGGGACGTGCAGGCCGAGGCATCCACCGGGTGATGCAGAATGTAAAGGGCTTTATCACTCATCGCCCGCCGTTTATGACTGACTACAAGAAGTTTCTTCCTCTACTTGTAACTGAAGAAGACAAGGAAAGGAATGTTATTCCATGTATCATACCCCAATGGGACCACACTCCCCGGAGTGGATGGAACGGAAGTTTCTTCGTCAATGTCAAGCCGGAATATTTCTACGAGAATGCCAAGCACGCCATAGAAGCAGTAAAAGATAAGCCGGAACAGGAGCAACTCATATTCCTGAAATCGTGGAACGAGTGGGGCGAGGGCAATTTTATGGAGCCCGATCTTACCTATGGACGTGGTTTTATTGATGCACTGCGCAAGGCAGTGGATAGCGTAGAGTGATATGCGTACATTTACACTTTCTTCATATTCCCGCTACCGCACCGAGTTGATGGGGATTGCCATAATAGGAGTTTCATTGCTTCATGCAATGGCATGGGCAGAGGTGGACGGCACTTTGGTCGCAAAGCTCTTGAAACCTTTTGCACGAATAGCATTCACCGAAGGCTTCCTTTTCCTCAGCGGCTTCGGATTGGTTTACTCGTTTTCCAAAGATGGCAATTGTAAGAGATTCTATTTGAAGAGAATAAAGCGGTTGTGGCTGCCGTTCATCTTGATGTTTCTCGTTGCCTATAGTATTAGCCAAGATCTCCACCACTTATTTTTGGATATGGGGCAATGATGGCATGTGGTATATTTCCATGTCTGTGGCTTTATACCTTTTGTTTCCTGCCGCTTACAGATATATGTTCGATGGGAAAGACGAAAAGTCCGTACTCTGTAACACTACTCATATAGTCACATTTTGCTATGTGGTGTTGGGGTTGCTATACTACTTTTGTGCGGATTACTACAACCTGTTGCAAATTGGCATCACCAAAACTCCAATATTCTTTATCGGCATGCTGACAGCACATGAGGCCAAACGTAATAAGTGTCTAACTATCAAGTGGTTAGTAGGGGGGGGCAGTGTTGCTCGTGATAATCCTTTTTCTAAAGCGTTGGTCTCCATTTTGGATACCAACTTACGAGATGGTGTTTCGTCTGCTTGCCATGCCTCTTGCTTGTATAGCCATGATGAAGATAAATTGCAAATGGCTTGAAAAAGTGTTGCAATGGTTCGGCAAATACTCACTTGAGATA
>CAVINS010000058.1:0-21019 GCA_963643925.1 Bacteroidaceae bacterium | reverse complement strand
AAATAACTCGGCATCTCACGGAAATAACTCGGCATGCGGCGGAAAACGAGTTTCCACACGCATGTAGCAGTTATTACCTTTGCGCCAAAGCCTTTAAAACAAAGAGTTATGGCAAAAGGAAAAGTGAATTATCAGTATTGCCCAAACCATGATTTTATCTATGTCCGTTGACGATGTCTGAAACCGTTTTGGAAATGATGGGACTTCCATAAAAAGAAGAGAATCCGTCAGGCTTGCTCGATGAACCTGTCACGTGGGCAATGAAGAAACCATACACACTGTCCCTCTTGTTGATCCAAGGATATGCGCCTGCCCATCCTGGAGAACTGATTTGGTAGGCTTCTCCTGTTTTTTCATCAATCAACTCCCTCCATTCTCCCAGTCCATAGATGCCATTGTGGTGCTTGCCCAAACCTTTCTCCACATATTCACCGTGTTCCACTTTGGCTGTGCCTACCTGGTCGGCCTGCATCTCCTGAATGGTTTGCGGTTTCAAGACCAACGTTCCGTTCACTTTCCCCTCGTGATAAATCATGTCCAGGAAATGGATATAGTCGTTCAGAGTCGTACAAAGTCCTCCACCCAACATAGGAGCATGTCCTCCATCCGTATTTACAGGGACGAAATGCGAGCGGGTCATGCCCAAGGGCTGGGCCAACAACTCCTGGAAAAGTGTTTCAAAATCTTTGTTCATGGCCTTCTCCGCCATCCTTCCAGCTACTTGCATGGCCAAGCCTCCGTATTGAAAACGGGTGCCCGGTGTAAAAACAGTATCAATCGGCAGAATCTCTGCCACGGCAGAGTCCAGAGAGTTGTAGTTGTCAATGCGCGGCTCTGGCAAATAAGGACGGATGCCGGACGTATGGGAGAGTAGCTGGCGCAAGGTGATGCCACCCTTTACGTCGTTCTTAAACTCGGGGAGCCAATCTGCCACCTTGTCTTTCCACTCCAGTTCCGAATGGTCCACCACGGCTGCAATCACTGCGGCTGCCACCCATTTCCCGGCAGAAGCCACATACACTTGTTTCTCGGGTGTGAAATCGCCATACGTCTTTTCAAACAGGGTGGTATCATTCCTTTTCACACAAATGGCGCCTCCAGGATAATATCCCTTGTCCATCCATGATGTGACCAGAGAGTCCAATGTGCTGAAATCGTATGCTCCCTGTTGGGACACAGGCCTGCAGGAAAAACAGCAGACCATAAGACTAACTATGTAGAGAATCTTCTTTATCATGTCATTTCAATTTTGTTATGTAGTTCTATTCATGATTTGTCGACTCCGTACGTATCACTTTGTCGCCTTTCTTTTCCACAATGGAAACGGTTGCCTTTTGACCTCTTCCATAGAAGCCTTCAATGGCGATTTCCTGTACACGGCCGTCGGTCAGTTCCACTGTAATTTTGGACGGATTGTCAGCGTAGACTTTTTTAACCAATGGTTTCCCTTCGTGCGGCTCAATCACCGTGACAAAAGAGGCTTCATTCCCTTGCGAACAAACACCGACAGTTTTTCTCATCTGTTCTTCATTCCCAACGGGATAATCACCACCCATAACCCCTTCCAGTCTGACCACATCCATTCCTTGCAAATTGTAGGTCAGATGCGCCTCTTGCTTTGCAATGTCCGGTTCGATACCTATAGCTTCCTCGTAAGGTGTACCGGAAATCCTTATCGGGCCATTCTCGTAATCCCTCCCCTTGGTGGGCAACGCTGCAACGTTCTCGGTCACTGCTTTCAATGAAGCAAGCGGGATTTTCTTTCCTTTGCTCGTCAGTAAATAAGCGTTTGCCAGCATCAGAGTCTTTTTCCTTTCTTGTCGGCGGTTTGTTTTGACGGTCAAGGTAAGTTCCTTCTTTCCTTTCAGAGGTATGTTTAGCGATTGCGTGCCAAGAATCCAAGAGCCTATAGAGCCTTGGGCCATCAATTCACCGTCTGCCTCCACCTGATAATCGAGCGTTTTTCCAATGCCCCAATCTTCGGCGTAATCTCCCATCTTTACTTCCGCCTTGCGGGGCCATGCCATATAGACATCCATATTCAAGTCGCCCGGTTCATTGTAGAGGCGGTTCTGTCCGCCTGTCTCCCAGTTGTTGATGGCTATGTTCTTACCATCTTTTCCCTTGGGGGCAAAGTGATGGACTGAAGTAATCCGGCCTCCTTGCTGATATTTGTAGTGATTGACATTGGTGATGAATTGCCCTGAATTCAGCGCATCACCGTTCCATTGGTCAGTGTGTGATACGAACTGGAGTTCCTTGCCGGGCTGTGCACCTCTCAGTTGGAGTAGATTCTCAAACAGATGGCTTTCGTTTCCCTTTAGATAGTCGGCCATTACGACATAGTCATCGGTGACTATTGTCAAGCGACGTTGATGTACGGGCTCGGAGTATTCACCTATGTCTCCGACTTTCGGGTGTCCTACCGCAATAGGTACATAGGGAGCTTTCCCCGTCTGAACATCGTCTGTCTGATCGTAGCCGCCCATGTAGGGAGAATTGCTCCAACGGGTATCAGTACTCATTGCATGCGCTTGCATCATCTCTCCCGAATGGAACAGGAATTGGTCGCAGGTGGTAGGTTCCTGCATCTTTCCGTCCACTACCACCATGTTGTGCGACATGGACGGTTGCACCCACCACTTGTACATGTATGAGCCATAGCCGAACCACGAAGTCTCCGGGTTATAGAAGCTGCGTCCGTAGCGCATCAAGGAAAGTAGGCTGATGCGGTCGAAATGTCCGTGAAAGCTACCGTGCGTCCCATATTTCAGTGCCACTTGCAGTTGTTCCCTCTGTGGACGGTTTTTGGTTTGCGAACGGAGAACAGCTATTCCCGCATTGTCAGAGTAGCCGGACTGAGTGGATAAATCGGGCGTATGTTCCGGAAGTTCAGGTACACCATATATCAAGCTTCGCTTTTCCGATCGTTTAACTATGGAAGCATATTGAGGGTCGCGAAAAACATAATAAGCCAGTTCAAACTGGTCGCCCGACAAGGTTTGTTCGTGTCCGTCACCCATTCCGAACATAACGCCCCGATAGTCAGGGTAGAGCAATATGCCGTCCCACATACGTTTTATGCTAATGGTGTTTTGTTTCAGTGGACCGAATTTGCCGAAGGCCATTCCCAATAGATTTTCGTATTCGAACGGGCGCAATCCCACATTGCGAGTCAAGGATACCGGGAATTCCCTGTCTATCCAATCTATTCCGAATGCGCGAGCCGCCAGAGCGAGAGTTGTGTAGCACATTGCACTGCCGATGTTGTAGCTCAACGACATCTCGTACCACCAGCCATCGTCCATCGTACCATAGCGCAAATGGTCTATCAGTCCACAAGGGCCATATGCCAACTGATTGAAAAGGTGCAAATCGTGGAGCAACAGGGCACACTCTGCCGCAGGTGCCAGATTATATAAGCTCCAGTTGGAAATTTCTCCTGAACCCATCATGTCGATAAAGTTCTGACAATACATTCGGAACGTGTTTTCCACGTTCTTGCAATCCTCTTCCGACAACAATCCCGAGTTCTTGACGAGATCGTAGACCTGAAGCAAGCCTTCCATCGTTCCTCCTTCTTGCGGAATGCCTTGAAACGTGAGGTGTTGTGTACGTGGATAGCCCATTACGGGGTCCGTCAAGCGACGTAGCGTCTCAGCCACCTTCTCCCCATAGGTCCGGTTGCCTGTCAGATAGTAGGCTATGGCTGTTTGGTGGAGCGAACGTTCGATGTATGCACGTACCAGTCCCTCTGTGCCTTGGTCGGACATGGTTCCTTTTTTCACTTCAGGGACTTTGAACGACTCTGCAACTTTGATGTACTCTTGCAGTTCCTGTCTTGCCCATTCGTATTTTTCCGCTTTCTGTTTCACGGCTTCCCAACCTTCTGCATTGTGGACGATAAACGGAGATTGGACGGGAACCACTGATATCAGTTCTATCTCTTCCGTTTTCCCGTTAGCCATCAAAGGGATAGCTTGTAACACCGTACTCTCATGTGCTCCGGCAGGAAGATAGTCGGAACCGGTCACCTTCACGGTTACCCACGATGACTCATCCGGTTTCAGAAGCAAGGATCTCGGTTCTACTTCAGCCTTCATCCCTTCCCATCCGTTTCTCTTGATTTGTAGTGCCACGGTCTGTGCCGTAGAGGAGGTGTTGGTCACCAATACACGATAGTCGGTTTCGTGCTTATCGTTCAGCGGACGGGAATAGATGTCCGTTTCCATTGCCAGCGTATGGGACTTCACCAGACGGACATCCTTGATACTCACCATTCCGCGTGAGCCATCGGCTTGTTCTACTGAAAATTCTATATCCTTGACGAACTTCAAAAAGTACTCTTGTCCCCGGTTGTAATCGAAGGCGGAAAGGGGCAACAGGAGTTCCTGCCATTCCTTTCCGGCAACTTGGACTACTGCCGATGTACTGTCTGCCATGTTGTGACGTTCGTCGATGGCTGCACGTTTCAGACAGCAGCGTATGTTCAACGGCTTGTCGTTGCCGCTCTTCACGCTTAGTCGTATGCCGTAGAAAGTACGCAGGTCGTATGTCCCGTCATGCTCTTTGTTTAGTCCCCGCAGATACCAGCCCTTTTCCCCGGCAGGATGTGTATAGACTACCTTTGTGGGCAATGGCATCGAATCTGTGCTTCTACTAGTTATCAACGGTATGTTGCTCTGTGCCAACAATGACAACTGGAAGCACATTCCCAATAAAAATAAGAGTTGTTTCATAATTCTGAAATATTGTTTTATAAAAACGCCATCAATAATTTTGGTTCGACTTATTTGAGCGTCCATACGCATTGGTCGGTCACTCTTGTCTTCCCGTTGGTGGCAGATACCTCTATCCGGTTGTCCCCTTTCGACAAAGGTACATCTTTGAACAGACAAATTCTGATTTCATCAGGTTTTATTGTACCAATTTTCTTCCCGTTGACTTTCATTGTCACTTCTTGGCAGTTGCTGTAAACTTTGATGTCTGTCACCGGCAGCGTTCTTTCCACCGAACGGCGGGAAGTGATGTAGACCATCGGTTGCGGATTCCAGTTGGCCTTATACATATAGAACGGATCTTTTTTCACCATCCTGTCTTGCGACACGATGCCCTTGGTGTTGACAGACGACACACTGCCTTCGTTGCGCATGCAACTGGCAAAGTCGAACATTGCCCACAGAAATGTTCCCCAAAGCCGATTGTTATTGTGCATGATGCGCCAATCTTCCTCGTGCACGTATGTCAACCATTCTTCGGGTTGGAAAGCCCCTCCGTGTGCTGGCTGTGGCTTGCGTGGAGTGCCCTCCGTGTGTTGCGTGGCATCTCCTCCGGCACCATATTCAGAAATGGCGATGCGCATTCCTACTTCATCTGCCCGGTCGTTGATCCATTTGGCAAACTCTGAATGGTTTCCGTGGTAACCCTCTTCATGTGGGAAATTGCCCGTGTACCATCCCGGATAGTTGTTGAAGCAAGTTGCTTCGGGAAGTTTGTTGTAGTAGCGTTGGCCATGGTCGCTGGCTCCGACTATCAGTCTGCAGCTTGGGTCAATCTCCCGTATGCCGTCCCGCAGTTCAGTCAAGAACTCTTCCGAAGGAGGAGTGTAGATGTTTTCTATCTCATTGAAGATTCCCCACCACGCTACGCTTGGGTGGTTGTAGAGTTGGCGCACCATCTCTTGCATCATCGTCCGCACATTGTTTTTTGACTCATTGTCGAGCCGTATTTCGTTGACCAACGGAAGTTCGTCCCACACGAGAAATCCTTCACGGTCGGCTATGTCGTGCATATTCCGACTTTGCGGATAGTGTGCGAAACGTATGGCTGTGGCTCCTATTTCCTTGATGATTGAATAGTCCTGTTCGTTGTCCGCATCGGTCATTGCCCATGCGCGGTCGCGCTTGTCCTGATGTCTCCCGACACCATAAATGGGATAGGGTTCGTCATTGAGCATGAATCCCCGTTCACTGTCTATTCGGAATGTGCGGAGTCCCAAAGGTTGTTTCACGTGGTCTATGACATCGCCGTTTTTCAGTATGTCCACTGTCACTTCATACAGGTAAGGGTCTTTCCTTCCTTGCCACAGATGCGGATGGGCAATGGTCAACTGTTGGTTGATGGTAGATGTCTTGTCTGCTTTAAGCGATTCCTTACTTTCGGCAGTCGCTACAGTCTTTCCGTTTTTGTCTGTTATCTCAACCCGTATGACAACTTTCTCGTCCTCGACTGGCACTTCGTTGCTCATGGCAGTCCGGTGACCATTGTTCACCATCGACTTTACCTCCACAATGGCCTGTTCACGGCTGAGATTTTTGGTTGTTACATATACACCCGGTGAAGCATAGTCCAATGGTGAGATGCAGACTTTGTCGGTCACAATAAGTTCTGCCTGCCGGTAAAGTCCTCCATTGACATTGAAGTCACCCGAAAGCGGTGGAATGTCCTGCCTATGTGTGTTGTCCACCTCTACCCGCAATTCGTTGTCCTTTCCTACTTGCAAGAAGGATGTCAGTTCGTAGCAGAACGCCGTGAAGGCGCCCCGATGTTCGCCCAACATCTTTCCGTTGATATAGACTCTTGCCACTTGTCCTGCAGCTTCAAATCTGACAAAAACGCGTTTGTTTTTCCATTCGGAGGGTATCGTCAAAGAACGGGCATACCATCCTGTTCCCCGATAATATCCAAATGCCTTTGTCGGGTCAGTTACGACAGCATTCCCGTCTGCTTTCATGGCATGGCCATTTGTATCAAGGCGATCTTTGCCACTTCTTTGTCCGTCTATTGTGTTCCAAGTGTGGGGTAGGGCCACAGTTTCCCAGTCATCTGTAGGTGCCACAACACTGGTTGATTGTTTTGTAAAACGCCATGCGTCGTTTAAAGGTAGCGACAACCGTTGCGCTGACAACGTGGCAGAAGCCATCAGAAGGGAGATTGTTGCAAGTATTGTCTTCATTTCGATATGTTTAAATGTTTTTCAAGAGGATTAGTCAATATGAACCGCAAGCAGGTGGCAAATGCATTCTAAGATTGCATTTACCACCTGCATCTTTGACTTTTAGTATTGTGCTGACTCAATCCTATTCCCAATTACCATTCCGGGTTCTGTTTCAGACTCGGATTCAGCTTTATCTGGTCTGTGGGAATTGGTTGAAGATAGTTCTTCAGAGCGAACTTACGGTTGGCAGCCTGCTCAATAATGATGGCTCCCGGTTTGGTTGGAGTCAACCCGGCATACGAGAACTTGATTTCTTCTTCATTCACTTTGCCGGCATAAGCGCTTTCTACGTAAACAGGGTTGCCGTCAGACGGATTGATCAAAGTCTTCAGATACGAATCAGTGCCTTCATACTCCAGGTATGCACCACAACGGTTCTTGCCGGCCAGTTCAGACTCGGCGATGCCCCAACGGCAAAGGTCATTCAAACGATGTCCTTCTCCATACAGTTCCAGTGCGCGCTCACGACGAATTTCACCCAAGAAGGTTAGTTCACCGCCCAACGCTCTGGCTTTGGCAATCAATGCGGCATTCAACGGAGCAACACCGCCACGCTCGCGCACCTTATTGATGGAATAGTCCAAATCGGCATCTGAGATGTTGCCATCTCCCAGTTCACAGGTAGCTTCAGCGTAAATCAACAGTATTTCTGCATAACGAATGTGCATATAGTCCATTGCTTCGTGTCCGGCATCACCTAATGAATTCAGCTCACTGCAGAATTTACGTCCGCTCATGCCTGAACCGGCGTTGCGCAAGTTGGGCACATTCTGGTATTGGGCAGCAGCCAAGGTGTAAATGTCCACATCGTATTGAGCGCCTGTGTTGTATTTTCCCCATCCCCAACTATAAGCCATTGCGGGAACCACACAAGAGGTCAGACGATAATCGCGGTTCTGAAGTTCTGCATTCATGGTCGTATATCCCCCGAACTCTGGTGAGAGATGAACTGGCAGACCGTCCGAACAAAGATACATATCCATCAACTTACGGGTCATGATAGCCGGTTTGGTGTGTGTAAGATTGGTGTTGCTCCTGCGGTTGTTCTTGTCATACACACTCCGGTAAACGGCCTCCTTGTTGGACGATTTGTCCAGTCCTGCCGGATTGGAGTCTGTTCCTTCAAGGTTGAACAGATAGTAGTAACTGCAATGAGCATACATATCAGGGTTCTTCACTGAAGCATTGGCGCTGACATCTTCCACACCTTTCCACAGTTCAAAGGTCTTGCTGTCTATAATATCTTTGGACAGATTCTTTGCCATAGTCAAGAATTCGTTCACTGAAGGGTAACCTGACGGTTTGTTTGAGCCTGCTCCGGTTTGATTCCCATCGCCATCCGTCTTTGTACCTACATACTTGTCCCAAGTTCCTTCAAAGAGGCAGACACGTGCTTTTAATGCCTTGGCAGCCTCCAAGGTCACATGTCCGTCGTTGTTCGTACTGGAAACAGTGGTTTGTGCCAATTTTGAAATGGCAACGTCCAGGTCGTCCAGTATCTGCTTCACTACCTCATAACGTGACGCACGTGGTCCCCAAACGACCATATCATCGGATGAAGTATCCGTCACATGGTTGGCAATGGGCACACCGCCAAAGCGTTTCAGGAGGAAGAAATGGTGCCATGCACGGAAGAAATAAGCCTGTCCGATAGGGCCGGCAATTTCAGCCTGGTTGGCATAGCTTTCGCCTTTTGATATCAAGATGTTTACTTTACGCAACCATGTGTAGGGTTGGTTCCAATAGGTATCGCTTGTCGGTGCAGAGTTCGTGCCACTGACGTAGTTTGAAGAGGCTTCTACCAAGTCTGTACCAAAGTCAAAATTTATAGGATATGTAGTGTTGCCGTTCCATGCCCAAACGTTGGTATGGAGGTCATTCGCTGCATACTGAAAATCGTCCAATGTCTTGAAAAATATGGCTTCTGTACGGGAATCCAATGGCTCCAGATCCAGAAAGTTACTCTCACAACTAGTGGTCAGTGCACCACCCATTATCAAAGACAATGCTATATAATTAAATTTCATAGTAATCTGTTTTACTGTTTAAACACATTTTTAAAAAGTCAAATCAATGCCAAAGGAAACAGTGCGTGCGTACACATCCACATTGCCTTGGTTTGTATTCACCTTGATTTCTGGATCGAAACCGTCTTTCACGTTGGAAAGTTCAAACAAGTTGTCTGCCGAGACATAGAGACGGAGATTCTCTAAAGAGACTTTTCTCAGCCAGGTTTTAGGTAAAGTATATCCCAATACAATATTCTTGGCACGTGCATACCAGCAATTGTTGACATTGATGTCATTGTACTTCTTGTAGTTCCAGTTGTTGCGCGAACCGTTGCGCGACATGATAGGATAGCGAGCATTCGTATTGTCTTCAGACCATGTGTTTCCCATGAATGTTGAGTTTTGGTTGGTCCATCCACTGTACCATGGACAAGACAAAGATCCTTCACGGATTGTATACTGCTGGCCTACACCTTGGATGAACATTGAGAAATCAAAGTTCTTGTAGCTGGCACCCAAATTGATACCGAATGTGTAGTGCGGATTCGCATCACCGTAGTAATACAAGTCATCTGTAGTGATTCTTCCGTCTTGGTTCAAATCGACTTTCCTTACACAACCCGGGCACAATTGGTCGCTGGTGCCCTGAGTCGGATGTATACCACCGCTTGTTCTTGTGATTTCCTGATAGTAGGCGTCCACTTCAGCCTGATTCTGCAAGTATCCGTCTGTCTTGTACACATAGATAGCGTTTAGAGGTTTACCTTCGATGAAAGACGAACCGCCCACTTTGTTGTTCACTCCGTTGCTTATTGCAATGGCACCGTTGTATTTGGTTATTTCGGTCTTAGCATCCGACAAAGAGAATCCTACGCTGTAATTGAAATCTTCTCCGATTTTGTCTTTCCAATTCAATGTCAATTCCCAACCTTTGGCTTGGAAGTTTCCACTGTTTGATTTGGGAGCGGAAGCACCCATTGTCGAAGGATATGTCATGGAAATGAGCATGCCTTTGTTTTCACGGATAAAGTATTCGAAAGATCCGCTCAGACGGTTGTTCAATACAGCGAAGTCCAGACCGAAGTTCGTGGTGGCAACGCGTTCCCACGAACGCTGGTTGGAAGTCATGGAACTTACCCAAGCTGTGGAAACTTTAGTTCCATTATATCCAAAGATTGTCGTTCCGGTAGAGATGGACGAGATGTAATCGTAATTTCCGATTCCCGTTTGAGAACCCGTCTCGCCGTATGAAGCGCGCAACTTCAAATTGTCGAAAAGGTTCCAGTCTTTCACGAAATCGAATTCGGAGAAACGGACACCGCCCGATACGCCGGCAAAGTTCTCCCAACGGTTGTCCTTAGAGAACTTTGAAGAACCGTCCCGACGGAACAGGCCTTCTAACAGGTAAATGCCTTTATAGTCATAGTTCAAGCGTGCCAAGTAGGAAATCATTCCGACTTCGTTGCTGCCTCCGGTAGCTTCTGCAGTGGTGGCATCGCCCAGGTTGATATCATCCAAGGCATCAACGGTCATATTCTTGCGGAAAGCATAGTTCTTTTCGTAGTGCGTCTTCTCAGCCGTCATACCCAACATCAGTCCGAAATTGTGGTCGGCAAATGAGTTGTTGTAGTTGATGAATGCATTGTATGTCTGAAACAGCACCTCCTCACGTGTGTTTTTTACCCAGCAGTCTGAGTCTTTGCTGTGGAACTTGACTGAACCCGTTCCCTGGGTATAGTCGGGAAGTCCGCTTGCACTTGTTGTCTCGCCCGACCAGTCGTACATGGTGACGTGTGTCTGTCGCTGTATGCTCTTGTGATGGCGCATACGTATGTTTGCGCTGGCCGAAAGGGAGAGACCTTTTATCAACTTGTTCATATCCAACGTGAGCTTTCCGCCCAATCTCAGAATCTCTTCTGTGTTGTTGTAGCGGCCGCCTTCGGCCAACTTTGCCAACAAGTTATTGTTTCCGAAGGTGTCGTAATACTGACCATACTCGTTGTAAAGTGGGAAAATGTAGAAGTCTTGTACACCATGTCCGACACCTTGTTGAGGTGTGCTGGTCTTACGTTTGTCGTATGACAGATTGAACTCTGTCTTCACCCAATCGTTGACCTTATAGTCTACATTCGTACGGAAGTTATACTTTTTCTGTCCGTCATAGACGAAGTCAATCAGAGAGCGGTCATTGGCATAGCCTAACGAAGTCATCACCTTCGCTTTGTCCGTACCGCCGCTGATGCTTACCGTGTGCGATTGTCCCCATGTATTGCCGTAGACGGCATCAAACTGGTCGCTTTCGGGATCCAGTACACGCCATGTTCCTCCCACAACACCTTCATAGGTCTTGCCCTCTGCCATGGTTCTCCACACTTCTTCCGGCCACATCCACCAGCTCCACTGGGGCTCTCCGTCTTTCAGATAGGCGTACGCATCGTTGGTCGTGGCTTCCACCAACATCTGTGCCCACTCTTGTCCTGATGCTACAGGGAATCGTTTGCCGACGATATTGGCATGTACACTACCCGAATAGGTAACCTTGGCTTTGCCTTCTTTTCCTCGTTTGGTAGTTACCAAGATGACACCGCCACCGGCTTTGGTACCATAGATGGCAGCGGCAGCATCTTTCAGCACGGAGATGTTTTCGATGTCATTCGGGTTTATCTGCGACAATTCCCAGGAATAGGCTTCCACATCGTCTATCAAAATCATCGGGGATGTTGAGTTCACTGAAATGCCACCACGCAAGGTGATAGATGTTCCTTCGTTACCCGGACGTGAGGATGTACGTGTGATTGTCAATCCGGGAATTGTTCCTTGCAAGGCAGCCGCAACGTTTTGGGTAGCTTTGCCTTTCAACACGGCGTCGCCTTTTACTTGGCTAACGGAACCCGAAAGGGTGGTTTTCTTCTGTACACCATAACCCACAACAACCAACTCGTCCAGCATCTCGGCATCTTCTTTCAGTACGATAGATACCGAAGTTTTGCCCTTTAAGGAGATCTCTTGGGTCTTGTAACCGATGTACGAAACCACCAGGGTCGCATTGGAAGCAGCTTCTACCGTGAAATTACCATTCATGTCGGAAATCACACCCGTGTTGGTCCCTTTTACCTGTACGCTGGCTCCGATTATCGGCTCGCCATTGACGTCAACAATTGTTCCCTTTACGGGTCTTGTCTGAATCATTGCCAGCGTCTCATTAACTTCGGCAAATGCTATTTGCGGACTTCCCGCCAACAATGCCGAAACCATTGCTGTTGAAATCAGAAATCTTTTCGAAGACAATCTGAGATAATCATTCTTCATAGAATTAAAGATTTAATTTTAAATTAATACTTTTTTAAAGGCTTGGGTTCTTTCACTTGTTCCGCAGAATGACGTGCACTTGCATTCGCTTCGCATGCGATGAACTCGATACAAAAATAGATGGTTGACGAAAGTAGCACTTGGATAATTTGTCCTAAATAAAGGGAATTTTTCCGAAATTTGTATGCTGGATTATAAAATGGCACTTCTCTCAGGCAACATAAGTATTTGAGGTCGTGGACCAACGAGTGAAATACTCACAAAACCAAAGCCAACACCTATAAGCGAAAATGGCGGGTAGTCACCCGCCATTCGTATTTATCTATGCGCAGTAACGACGCCGTCGTCGCAGGCGCTGACCCACGAAGATGGTCACTACCAAAGGTAAGGAAACTTGCGCCCCCTTACCTTCAAGTTTTGATTACAGTCTGTTTCCTCACGCAGGAACGCGGGCTGTAATTTTTTTGTGGCATAGACAGCAGACATTATACCTATTTATATAGCTTTGCGCACAAAACAATGATGTGACTATGAACAGCGACAACAAAGAGGAATTGTTTCCCGTGGTGGACCCGCAGGGGAACGTGACGGGCAAGGCCACCCGAGGCGAGTGCCACAATGGCAGCAAGCTACTCCACCCCGTGGTGCACCTGCATGTGCTTAATAGCCTGGGTGAGCTCTACCTGCAGAAACGCCCCGCATGGAAGGACATCCAACCGGGCAAATGGGACACCGCCGTAGGCGGCCACGTGGACTATGGAGAGAATGTGGACGAGGCACTGAAACGGGAGGTGCGCGAGGAACTCGGCATTACGGACTTCGCACCGGTGTTTCTCACCCGCTACGTCTTCGAGTCGGCCCGCGAGAAGGAACTGGTCAACACCTACAAGGCCGTGTACGACGGGCCCGTCCGCCCCAGCGACGAGCTGGACGGCGGCCGTTTCTGGAGTCTGCAGGAGATAAACGACCAACTGGGAAAAGGAGTGTTCACCCCCAACTTCGAGAACGAGTTTCGGTTGCTGGAGAAGTTCTTCCACACAACCGACTAAGGGGACAGCCCAGTGCACTGACATGGGACATGCACCGGCGGTCCGATGACGAGACCGGATTGTACAGAAAGAGGTTGGAGTGAGTACTCATTCCAACCTCTTTTTTAACGACACTAACCATTTTTCAACCTTTTCGGTTGAAGTGCACCGCCGTGCACATTAAAGAACCATTTTATAAACATTTCATAGATTTGTTAAATCTACGGCTTAAAGGTACGGCTATTCCATAAACCAACCAAACTTTTTCGATAAAATTTCATTTTCAGCCCACAACTTAGCCTCTACGGGGGCTTTATCCGCTGAAAAAGCATACCTTTGCGCCGAAAATTGCTATTCAGACTAAACAATTACCTATGCAGAAACAATACTCCACCCTGCTCTTCGACCTCGACGGCACACTGGTCGACAGCGGAGAGGGCATCACCAAATGTGCCCAATATGCGCTGGCACATTTCGACATCCAAGTAGACGACTACCACACCCTGCGTCCCTTCGTGGGACCGCCCCTGGAGGACTCCTTCAAGGAGTTCTACGGATTCTCCGACGAGAAAGCCGCCGAAGCGGTGCAAGCCTACCGCGAACGTTATTTCGAGAAAGGCATATATGAGCAGGCCCCCTACCCTGGCGTCACGGATTTTCTGCAGACTCTGCGCAGCCGTGGCTACACCATGGCAATAGCCACCAGCAAGGTGCAGATACAAGCCGAACGGGTGGTGAACGAGCTGTTTCCCCAACTGGCTCCCTACTTCGACTACATCTTCGCGCGCGACAACGCCTGCACACTCCACACCAAAGCGGACGTCATCAACCACGGACTGTCGGTGATGGGCATCTCCGACCGCAGCAAGGTGCTGATGATAGGCGACCGCAAGTTCGACATCTATGGAGCCAAAGAATGTCACCTCGACTCCCTCGGTGTGCTCTACGGCTTCGGTAGCCGCGAAGAGTTCGAGGCCGCCGGGGCCGACTACATCTGCCAGGACTTCAGCGAGGTGCTGAGCCTGCTGGGTTAGATACTAAGATGTTGAATGTTTTTGGTTTCGTGTTGGGAAACCAAGAGACTTCTTTGACAACAGAAAACATAAAAGGCGAAGAGACTAAAACGTTGAATGTTTTATGTTGGACGTTTTATGTTGGAAGACCGCTTCCATGCAATAGCGAAGACAATCGTTGGCAAGGGCCTAGACAATCGATTGTTTTGGCCTATACAATCAATTGTATAAGCCAAAACAATTAGATTGTATAAGCCCGAACAAAGCATCGTCATTTGGACTTCTTTTAAGACTAAAAAACATAAACGTTGAAGGTTTTAGGTTAGAAGAAGGCTATGAGTCTAAGAGACTTCGTACCGTATAAGAACAAACAAAGCCGTCCGTGAAACCTCACAAACGGCTTTGCGTCGGGCGTCAGTCACACCCTATATCTGTATTTAACGGAAGATTACATCATTCCGCCCATGCCGCCCATACCCTGAGCGCCCATAGGCATCTCGGCTTTCTCCTCCTTCTTCTCTACGATGACACATTCCGTAGTCAGGAACATACCAGCGATGGAAGCAGCGTTCTCCAGTGCTACACGAGCCACCTTGGCAGGATCAACCACACCGGCTGCGTGCATGTTCTCGTACTTGTCTGTACGGGCGTTGTAACCGAAGTCACCCTTACCCTCACGTACCTTCTGTACGACAACGGCACCCTCTTTGCCAGCGTTGGCGACAATCTGACGCAACGGCTCCTCGATGGCGCGCTTGATGATTTCTATACCAGTGGTCTCGTCCTCGTTGTCGCCCTTCAGGTTCTCCAACGACTCGATGGCACGGATGTAAGCTACGCCACCGCCCGGAACGATACCTTCCTCGATTGCTGCACGGGTTGCGCAGAGGGCATCGTCAACACGGTCTTTCTTCTCCTTCATCTCAACCTCAGAAGCGGCACCTACGTAGAGCACTGCCACGCCACCTGACAACTTAGCCAAACGCTCCTGCAATTTCTCCTTGTCGTAGTCAGAAGTTGTGGTCTTAATCTGAGCCTTGATCTGGTTGACACGCATAGCGATGTTCTCCTTGTCGCCGGCACCGTTAACAATAGTAGTGTTGTCCTTGGTAACGGTAATCTTGTCGCAAGAGCCCAACATCTCCAGTGTTGCCTGCTCCAGTTTCAAGCCCTTCTCCTCGCTGATGACCAGACCACCGGTAAGGATGGCGATATCCTCGAGCATCTCTTTTCTGCGGTCGCCGAAGCCCGGAGCCTTCACAGCGCAGATTTTCAACTGTGAGCGCAGACGGTTCACTACCAAAGTGGTCAAAGCCTCACTATCAACATCCTCAGCGATAATCAGTAAAGGACGACCAGTCTGTACAGCGGGTTCGAGGATAGGAAGCATATCTTTCAGGTTAGAGATTTTCTTGTCGTAGATGAGAATGTAAGGATGCTCCATCACGCACTCCATCTTCTCTGTGTCGGTCACGAAGTAAGCAGAGAGGTAACCTCTGTCGAACTGCATACCCTCGACCACACCGATGGTAGTGTCGGTACCCTTTGCCTCCTCGATGGTGATGACACCGTCCTTGGAAACCTTGCGCATAGCGTCGGCAATCAGTTTACCAATCAACGGGTCGTTGTTGGCAGAGATGGTAGCCACTTGCTCAATCTTGTCGTAGTTGTCGCCCACGGTCTCGGCCTGGTTCTTGATAGACTCCACGACCTTCACCACAGCCTTGTCGATACCACGTTTCAAGTCCATCGGGTTCGCACCTGCAGTAACGTTCTTCAAGCCGACACCAACAATGGCCTGAGCCAATACCGTAGCCGTCGTAGTACCGTCACCGGCATCGTCGCCAGTCTTTGATGCCACCGACTTCACCAACTGTGCACCGGTGTTCTGGAAAGCGTCGCTCAGCTCCACCTCCTTGGCAACCGTCACACCATCCTTGGTAATGTGTGGAGCACCGAACTTCTTCTCGATGATTACGTTACGTCCTTTCGGGCCAAGTGTAACCTTCACTGCGTTTGCCAACTCGTCGACACCTTTCTTCAGCTGGTCGCGAGCGTCTACATTAAATAATATCTCTTTTGCCATAATTCTTAGATTTTAATAAGTTCAACTATTGATTATCCCAACACTGCGAGAACATCGCTCTGACGCATCATCAGGTATTTCGTACCCTCGTATTCGATTTCCGTACCGGAATATTTACCGTACAAAACCTGGTCGTTGACCTTCAGAACCATCTCTTCGTCTTTAGTTCCATGGCCCACTGCCACTACTGTACCCTGCAAGGGTTTCTCTTTTGCCGTATCAGGAATGATGATACCACCAATGGTCTTCTCTTCTGCAGGAGCAGGGAGGATAAGCACTCTGTCTGCTAATGGTTTAATGTTCATAATCTACTATTTTTAATTTGTTATTTACTGTTTTCTTTGCCCGTAGGCACTAAGGGCATTACAGAAACTGTGCCAAAGGGAGGAATCGCTTCCCCAAATTCATATTCGCCACACGCGGGTGACAACCGCATGACAGACTTTACGACAAGATGTCATACTATGGAACGCCGTTCAACTATTGTCCATCATGACATGCGTATAGGGTCCATTGCACCCTCCGGCAGACTTCCGGGCATCAACATCATGCACACCTGTCATCTTTTTCGCCCATGCGGGAGCAAAAAGTCGTGGATTGTTTCCCGATGTCGATAAATAGTTGCATCTTTGCAGCAACAGAATCCGCCACGCTTCCCGGAGGTCAGCGAATCAGGGCGGGTCTTTTGCTTCTATATATTTAATAAGGTATAACAACTTTGCTCCGTGATTAAGACACTTCAATCCATCAGCCGTTTTCTGGCCAACTACACCTCGGCGTTCATCATCGCCATAGCCATCTTCGCATTCTTCATGCCCCACACCTTCGATTGGGTGCGCGGCACCACGCAGACCGTCATACTCGGCATCATCATGCTTACGATGGGCCTGACCTTGACGACCGACGACTTCAAGATACTAGCGCGCCGTCCGCTGGATGTCTTCATCGGCACCTGTGCGCAGTTCATCATCATGCCCGGCGTGGCTTATCTACTGGTCCGCGTGTGGCATCTCGACCCGGCTTTGGCGCTCGGCATCCTGCTCGTGGGCTGTTGTCCGGGCGGAGTGTCGAGCAACATCATGAGCTATCTCTGCCACGGCGACGTGGCCTTCTCTGTCGGTATGACGTGTGCCTCCACCCTGTTGGCTCCCGTCATGACACCGCTGCTCATGCAGATTACCGCCGGCGAAATCATCGAGATCGACGCCGTAGGCATGTTCATCAATATCCTCATCGTCACCATCATACCGGTAGGCATCGGTTGTGCACTCAACTACGTCTATGGTCGCCGTTCCTACTTCCCTACCCTACAGAGCCTCATGCCCGGCATCAGCGTCACAGCCCTTGCCTGCATCGTCGGCGGAGTGATATCTACTGTCCACGACGACCTCATGGAGCGCGGTTTGTTCCTCTTCCTCTGGACCTTCATGGTGGTGTTCTGTCACAACTCACTGGGCTATCTCCTCGGTTGGTTTGCCGGGAAACTTGCCGGTTTCAACACCGCCAAGAAGCGCACCGTCTCCATAGAGGTTGGCATGCAGAATGCCGGCTTGGCCACCGTCCTAGCCGGTCATTTCTTTGCCGCCCAACCCCTGGCCGTACTCCCTTGCGCCATCAGTTGTGCCTGGCACAGCATCTCCGGCACCATACTAGCCGGCCTCTTCCTCTGGTGGGACAAGCGCAAAGCGTAAGGCATACCCTACACTCAACCTGGGAAAAAGTTGCAGAAACACCTGAGTACACCTGGAAAAAAGTTGTAATTTTGTATATAAAACACTGGCAAAAAGTTGCAACGACATGCTTAAAAGAAAGATAATCAGCAGACTAGCGGAGTGGAAGAATGAGACCAGGAACAAGGCCCTTCTTATTAAGGGTGCCCGACAGGTAGGCAAGACCACCATCGTTCGCCAATTTTTATCCGGTGGACTTCTGGTCAGCGAACACAATGGTAAAGTAATCGCTTATCCGCACCGGTTCATAACCGTCATTGAAACCGAAATCTGAAACATAATGAGTAAAGGGGAATAAGGGTTATCGAGCACTTCCACCCATTAGACCATAATCATGCCGAGCATTCTTTGCGACCTGGGGCATACCTCACGGCACGCCCCAGACCTTTACACTTACAATTAAGCACTCATTGTTTACATATTAAGAGAGAGAGAAATACATTTCATTCGTCTGTATGCTCCGTGGTCGTCACCCCAGCAAGAGAGCTATTCCCCGCAGCACTACCAATCCACTTGGATGGTGTTCCGTTGTTCGTGCAACAGCTGTAGACATAACCTTCTGCCTTATCGGCCGTGCTGTTATATCCAGCGATGCAACCATACTTTCCTGCACACTGTGCGCTGCCACTGGTTCCGTTGGTGCACTTGTGGACTGTTCCCTTATTTTGGTTATGACCCACTATGCCTCCAGCAGCAGAGCTAGATGCTGTTTGAGAGTTCACGGCCGTTACCATGCCATTATTCGTATTGGAAATTATCGTTCCGCCATCATTTTGACCGACAACCCCACCGGCTTTAGCATATGTTTTTGAATTATCAATATTAGCTGTCACTTCCGCATAATTGAAACAACCATTGACATTTCCCGAAGCCTCCGACAGCCAGCCCACGATGCCGCCTGCTACCGATTTAGAAGAGGCTTCCTCTATCGTTACGCTACCATAGTTGTAACAACCAGAGACAGAACTTGCAATTGAGAAAGTGCCCGTAATACCACCTGCGTACGCTATCTTGCCCTTACACCGAACACTTTGGTCATTCTCTGAATTTTTAACGACTGCTTTGGAGAACCCTACTATACCTCCCATGCTAACGTTAGACTCCGCGGATGTCACATTTTCTCCTGTAATCACACCTTGGTTCTGACAATCCTCGACTGAGCCCAAACCAATATGGTATCCAGCGATACCACCGATATTGAGATTAGTACTACCACTCTCATTGACAGCAGTATTAACGCCAGTAACCGACGCATAGTTACGGCAACCTTTTACCGTTCCACGATTCATGCCTACCACACCGGCGATGCATACTGTTTCCACGTCACCACCATTGTACGACACCGTGCCACTCACAATGACATCATTGATTACGCCGCCGTTGTCACCAAACAATCCGAGCACTTGGCTGTCGGCATGCAAAACAGGGGCAATGCCATTCACCGTATGATTACCGCCATTGAACGTTCCTTTGAAAGAGGTAGTCTTATCATAACCTATAGGAGTCCAGCTCTTGTTGTTCAAATCGATGTCCGAAAGCAGATTCACGGTCTTTCCGTCGAAGTTGTTGCCGCCATTCACCAATTCAGAGAATCCGGCGAACTCTTCCGCTGTGGAAATGTTGAAGGTACTCAGCGATGCGTCGTACCAATCGATGTTGGAAGTGGTGCCGTCCCAAATGGATGCATCGATGGTGCTGCTACCGGATTGATCCAAAGAACCTCCCTCGTTAGCGGTCCAATCCTCAACTGTGGCAGCGATGCTCTCCACGGAATAATAGTCGCGGTCCAATGTGATCGTATAGGTATACTTGTAGGAAGCGTTCCATTCAGTATTCTTAGTGGCGGAACCGGTATCGCCATTTCCAGTATCAACCGCAGTGCTACCTATCAAAAAGGTATAAGTCCGCCGGTTTGCCAGGACTATCTTCACCTTCTTGTTTCCGCAATCCTGCGGCAACATGATGGCTTCGGACTGGGTTCCTTCCGTGTTCGTCTTGGCAGTAATGGTCTTATTGGAGTTAGACACCAGCTCCAACTCGTTCTTGAGGATATTGAATGTTGCGGAAGCTGCCACGTCCTCAACGGAAAGTTTCAAGCCTACCAAGTCCTTGGCATTGAAATCCATCCCAGCCTTTATGTCGAACACAGTCTTCGCCAGCCTGTGGGTGAACTGCAATGTCTGTTGAGTGTTCCCTTTTGGGATATTCTTTAGGTTATTGCTATAGAGCAAGTCGATGGACGACGGGTCCGCCTGCTGAGAGACGTCCAATTTCAGTTGGCAATCCTCCACTGCACTATACGGGTAATAGGAGATAAAGTCGACATTGGCATCCTGCGGATAGAAAAGTGTATCGTTCTTGGTTGCCGGGGAAAAGGAGTTGTCCGAAGAGTAGACGTATTTCCGGTTATTGGAATTGTCGATGACCGCACCCGTAACCTCTGTCTGTCCGGTTTTAAACATGAACACCCCAATCTTGTCGTCCGCTTCCCAAGCATTGTTCACCATGCGCGTCTGTATAGTCCCGGAGAACAACACCGGTATCCGTTGCTCACTCATTTCACTCTCATCCATGAGGAATGTACGTTGTTGACATCCCATTAAACACATGCAAAACAATACCGCTTGCAAGACTTTTGTTGGTTTATTCATAGTATTACAATAATAAATTAATGATTAATTGGGAAGGGGGGCAATATGCAGAAGCACGTATATGCTCCCTAATATTGCAAATATACAAACTATTTTACCCGAAAAGATATACTTCATAAATTATTTTCAGTTAAATAGAAAAATATTTTATATGATATTGCAATGGATTAAGAATCAAGCAGATAAATAAATAGAA
>CAVINS010000057.1:0-21477 GCA_963643925.1 Bacteroidaceae bacterium | reverse complement strand
TCTGCCGAAAAGCCGCTCGAAGCGAAAACCTTCCAACAACCCAAAACCCAAAACCCAAAACCTAAAACCCAAAACCCAAAACTGCCCGAAGGGCAACTCAACTGCCCGAAGGGCAACTCAACCTTCATCCTCCGCCAAACCGCCAAATCCTACAAAATCCGCCCCGAAACAACCGCATCCGCCCTTAACCCACCGAACGCCCGTCCCAGTCGCCGTATCTTTGTATCGTAAACCTCAAGGGACAGCGCCACACCGGCAAGGCTTGCACACACCCCGGGCGGGAGTCCGGACTTCTCCGACCGAGAAAAAATATTTTCCTCATCGGGCATTTTTCTTTACAATTTTATCAACCGGACTCCGGGGGCCCCGAACGAGTCCTTCCCATCCCTCCCGAAAAAATTCCCTCCCGCACGAATATTGACGGAAAATTGTGCGCATTTCACGAAATAAACCGTTACTTTTGTGAATAGATACAGAAAACGTTACTGGGCGTCTGTCCCAAAAAAATAAAGCAATACTGAATGTTATGGAAAAAGTGAACCTATTTGTGCCCGGCAGACTCTGCCTCTTCGGCGAACACAGCGACTGGGCCGGACGCTACCGCGCCATGAACAGCGAAATAGCTGTGGGAGCCGCCATCGTCACCGGCACCGAACAAGGCATCTACGCCACGGCGGAGAAGGCCGACAACTTCCAGATGACCTGCTCGGCAGAGTCGCTCAAGGACGTGTGGCAGGATTTTGAATGCCCCCTCGACGCCGACGCCCTGAAGGCCGTGGCCCACTCCGGATCCTTCTTCGCCTACTGTGCCGGAGTCACCAGCTACATGCTCGAGTGGTACCGCGTGGGCGGCGTGAAGATAGACATACGGGAGATGACACTCCCGCTGAAGAGCGGACTCTCGTCAAGCGCCGCCATCTGCGTGCTCGTGTGCCGTGCCTTCAACGAACTCTACAACCTCAACCTCTCCACCATGGGCGAGATGAACATCGCCTACGTGGGCGAGCTGCGTACCTCCTCGCGCTGCGGACGCCTGGACCAGGCCTGTGCCTTCGGCGTGAGACCCGTGCTGCTCGACTTCGACGGCGAGGAGATAGAGGTGACGCGCCTCAGCGTGAAGGAGGACCTCCACTGGGTGTTTGCCGACCTCAACGCATCGAAGGACACCGTGCGCATCCTGAAGGACCTCAACAGGGGATTCCCCTTCGCCGACAACGAGATGGAGCGCAACCTGCAGGATGCCCTGGGCCCCGTCAACCGGCAGATAGTGAGCCGCGCGCTGGAGTATATGAAGAACGGCGAGGCCGAGGCCCTGGGCCGTCTGATGACCGAGGCGCAGGCCGTGTTCGACGAGAAGGTGGCACCCATGTGCCCCTCGCAGCTGAAGTCGCCCGTGCTGCACCGCACCCTGGCAGACCCCGTGCTGCAGTCGCTCTCCTACGGCGGCAAGGGCGTGGGCTCGCAAGGCGACGGCAGTGTGCAGTTCCTGGCCAAGGACGAGGAGTGCCAGCGGCAGATCATCGACCGCCTGAAGGCCCTGGGCATGACGGCCTACGCCCTGACGCTGAAAGCCACCCACACCGTGCGCAAGGCCGTGGTGCCCGTGGCAGGCTTCGGCACCCGCCTCTATCCCGCCACACGCATCGTGAAGAAGGACTTCGTCCCCATACTGGACCAGGACGGCCGCGTGAAGCCCGTCATACTGGTGATACTGGAGGAGCTGGTGCGCAGCGGTATCGAGGAGATCTGCCTCGTGCTGGGCACACAGAAGGAGCGCGAGGAGTATCGACGCTTCTTCGAGACGCAGCTGCCCGAGGAGCACTTCCGCAAGCTGAAGGTGGAGGAGCAGAACTACGAGCGCTCCATCCTGGACATCGGCAAGCGGCTGACGTACGTCGTGCGCGAGGAGGCGCAGTCGCGCGGATTCGGCTATGCGGTGTCGCTGACGGAGCAGTTCGCCGCCGGCGAGCCCGTGCTGCTGATGCTGGGCGACACGGTGTACCGCTCCAACACGTCGAAGCCCTGTGCACGGCAGTTCATCGAGGTGTTCAAGAAGTATAACAAGCCGATGGTCTCCATCCACCCGATACCCCTGCAGGACGTGAGCCACTACGGCGTGATGACGGGCTATTGGGAGGACAACGACGAGCGGGTGCTCAACATGACGCAGTTCTGCGAGAAGCCGAAGATGAGCTATGCCGAGGTGAACCTGGGTGTGAAGATGCGCGGTGGCGGGGAGCAGTTCTTCTCCGTCTTCGGACAGTACATCCTCACCCCTGAGGTCTACCGCCAGCTGCGCGAGGATGTGGCCGCCGCCACGGACCCCGGCAAGGAGATAGAGATGACCACCGCCCTGGACCGTGTGCGTGCCGCCAGCGGCATGTACGGCGTGCGCCTGGATGGCGACATGTTCGACATGGGCAAGCCCGACGCCTTCCAGGATTGCGTGGCTCACTTCAAGAGATGAATTCCGGTGGAGCGGAGGGGCGGCGTTACCGGTTCCGGTACATTGCGTCGTAGTACTTCTGATAGTCGCCGGAGGTGACGTTGTCCATCCACTCCTGGTTGTCGAGATACCAGCGGACGGTCTTCTCGATGCCCTCCTCGAACTGGAGGCTCGGCTCCCAGCCCAGCTCACGCTGCAGCTTGCGCGAGTCGATGGCGTAGCGCATGTCGTGTCCCTTGCGGTCGGTCACGTAGGTGATGAGGTCCATGTCCTCGCCCTCCTTGCGGCCCAGCAGACGGTCCACGGTCTTGATGAGCACCTTGATGATGTCGATGTTCTTCCACTCGTTGAAGCCTCCGATGTTGTAGGTGTCCGCCGTCTTCCCTTGATGGAAGATGAGGTCGATGGCGCGGGCGTGGTCCTCCACGTAGAGCCAGTCGCGCACGTTCTCGCCACGGCCGTAGACGGGCAGCGGCTTGCGGTGGCGTATGTTGTTGATGAACAGGGGTATCAGCTTCTCGGGGAACTGGTAGGGCCCGTAGTTGTTGCTGCAGTTGGTGACGACGGTGGGCATTCCGTAGGTGTCGTGGAAGGCTCGCACGAAGTGGTCGCTGCCGGCTTTGGAGGCTGAGTAGGGCGAGTGGGGGGTGTACTTGGTGGTCTCCGTGAAGAAGGTCTCGCCGTAGGCCTCGTGGTTTTGTCCGCTGGAGGCTTTGGTGCTGAAGGGTGCGGGCACTCCCTCGGGGTGGGTGAGTTGCAGGGCGCCGTAGACCTCGTCGGTGGAGATGTGGTAGAAGCGTTTGCCTTCGTACCCCTCGGGCAGGCTCTCCCAGTATTCCTTGGCGGCCTGCAGCAGGGTGAGTGTGCCCATCACGTTGGTTTGGGCGAAGGTGAAGGGGTCCTTGATGGAGCGGTCCACGTGGCTCTCTGCCGCCAGGTGTATGATGCCGTCCACGCCATACTGCCTCATGAGGTGCTGTATGGTGGCATAGTCGCAGATGTCGGCCTTCACGAAGAGGTAGTTGTCCCTGGTCTCGATGTCCTTCAGGTTGGCGAGGTTGCCGGCGTAGGTCAGCTTGTCGAGGTTGATGACGCGATAGTTGGGGTATTTGTTGACAAACAGTCTCACCACGTGAGAACCGATGAAACCGGCTCCGCCGGTGATGATGATGCTTCTTTTATAGTCCATATTCCGATTTGTTTTTCTGTGTTATACTTTTTTTCGTTTCACTTAGAGGCTCCGTTATTCGGATTTCCCTCCGGTTTCCTCGATTTTCTTCCGGTTCCCTAGGGTTTCCTCCGGTTCCTCCGATTCCCTCCGGTTTCTTCCGGTTCCTTCGATTCCCTCGATTTCCTTCCGATTCCCTCGAGTTTCCTCGATTTTCTTCTGGTTCCCTAGGTTTTCCTCCGGTTCCTTCGAGTTTCCTCCGGTTCCTTCGATTCCCTCGATTTCCTTCCGATTCCCTCGAGTTTCCTCCGTTTCTTTTGGTTTCCCTCCGTTATTCCCTGGATGCTCCATTTAACGGATTTCCCCGATATTCCCGGATTTTCCATTGAACGGGAGTGGGAGAGGAAAGGCCGTTGCCGTCGGCTTGCGGGGGGGAACCTATTGTTGTTTCTTCAGTTCGTCGATGCAGCGGCGGAGCGAGTCGGTCCAGTAGGGGACCGTCACCCCGAAGGTGCGCTTTATCTTGCTCTTGTCGAGCACCGAGAAGTGGGGACGCTCGACGGGGCTTGGAAACTCCTCGCTGTAGCAGGGTTGTATGTCGCACACGTTGCCGCTCAGTTGGCAGATGAGCTTGGCGAAGTCGTACCACGAGCAGACGCCCTCGTTGGAGAAGTGGTAGGTGCCTGTCTTCGCCAGCTGGCGTGTCTCGATGATGTGGTGTATGGCGGCTGCCAGGTCGGCGGCATAGGTGGGTGTGCCCACTTGGTCGAACACCACCTTCAGCGTGTCGCGCGTGGCGGTGAGGCTCTGCATCGTCTTCACGAAGTTGCGTCCGAAGGGTGAGTAGAGCCATGCCGTGCGGATGATGATGGCGCGGCAGCCGGTGGCCTCGATGCTCTTCTCGCCGGCGAGCTTCGTCTTGCCGTAGACGCCCAGGGGGTTCGTCGCCCAATCCTCGCGGCAGGGCACGTTGCGGTCGCCCTGGAACACGTAGTCGGTGGAGATGTGGATGAGGGTGCCGTCCACCTGGCGCATGGCCTGGGCCAGGTTGGCGGCGGCGGTGTTGTTGAGCAGGTTGGCGAGGCGGGTGTCGGTCTCGGCGCGGTCCACGTTGGTGTAGGCGGCGCAGTTCACGATGACGTCGATGTTGTTCTCCCTCACCATGCGGCACACGTCGTCGGGGTTGGTGATGTCGAGCCGGGTGTATCCCTCGGTCACGTCGGTGAAGAGGTAGCGGTCGGTGCTTTGCTTGGAGACCAGCTGCATCTCGTTGCCGAGCTGTCCGTTGGCTCCTGTAACCAGTATGTTCATAGTCCTTTGTGGAAGAAAAAAGTTCGTTTTATTCGTTATACATATCCATTGTGAAGGGCGAGCTGAAGTCGCGCAGCAGGGGGTGGCGGGTGTCCTTCTCGCTGAGGATGGCCTCGGCGGTGGGTATGCGCCAGTCGATGCCCAGGTCGGTGTCCTGAATGCTGATGCCGCCGTCGGCCTCGGGATGGTAGAACTCGTCGCACTTATACTGGAACACGGCCGTCTCGCTGAGCACGGCGAATCCGTGGGCGAATCCCTTGGGGATGAAGAACTGGCGGTGGTTCTGCTCCGTCAGCTCCACGGCCACGTGGCGTCCGTAGGTGGGCGATCCCACGCGCAGGTCCACGGCCACGTCGAGCACGGCTCCGCGCACGCAGCGCACTATCTTGCTCTGTGTGAAGGGCGGACGCTGGAAATGGAGCCCCCGCATCACGCCGTAGGACGACATGCTCTCGTTGTCCTGTACGAAGCGGATGGGGCGCACCTTGGCGTCGAACTCCCGCTGTGAGAAACTCTCGAAGAAATAGCCGCGGGCGTCCTTGAAGATGCGCGGCTCTATGATGACAACGCCTTCGATGGCGGTCTTGATAACTTCCATATGCGTGTGTGCTAGATTTTGATGTATATATATGTATATGTATGTGTGTGTTGTATGTCTTATTTGTTGTCCGCCAGGCGCAGCAGGTATTTGCCGTACTCGTTCTTTGCCATGGGTTCGGCGTCGGCTATCAGCGTCTCGCGGCTTATCCACCCTTGGTTGTAGGCGATGGCCTCAAGGCAGGCCACCTTCAGTCCCTGGCGTTTCTCTATCACCTCGATGAAGGTGGAGGCTTCGGACAGGGAGTCGTGTGTGCCGGTGTCGAGCCAGGCGAAGCCGCGCTGCAGGGTCTGCACTTTCAGTGTGCGTTGCTGCAGGTAGTGTTGGTTGACGGTGGTTATCTCCAGCTCGCCGCGTGCCGAGGGCTTGATGTGCTTGGCTGTCTCCACCACCGAGTTGGGGTAGAAGTAGAGCCCCACCACGGCGTAGTTGCTCTTGGGGTGTGCGGGCTTCTCCTCTATGCTGAGGCAGTTGCCCTGGGCGTCGAACTCCGCCACGCCGTAGCGCTCGGGGTCGCTCACCTGATAGCCGAAGACAGCGGCTTTGCCCTCGTCCTCCACCAGCTTCACCGTCTGATGGAGCAGGCCCGTGAAGCCCGATCCGTAGAAGATATTGTCGCCCAGCACCAGGCAGACGCTGTCGGTGCCGATAAACTGTTCGCCGATGATGAAGGCCTGTGCCAAGCCGTCGGGCGAGGGTTGCTCGGCATACTCGAAGCGCACGCCAAGCTGGCTGCCGTCGCCCAGCAGACGTCTGAAGGCGGGAAGGTCATGTGGGGTGGAAATAATCAGAATCTCCCTGATGCCCGCCAGCATGAGGACGGAGAGGGGATAGTAGATCATCGGTTTGTCGAAGATGGGGATAAGTTGCTTGCTGATTCCTTTTGTGATGGGATACAATCGTGTGCCGCTCCCACCTGCCAATACAATACCTTTCATACTACAATTTTTTTGAGGTTATAACTGCCGCAAAGATAGCGATTTGCCTCTATCCCTCAAACTCTTGCGTCCCTTTATTTTCTCCGGAGGGGGATTTTTGACCGAAAGCCGCCGCTTTTGAGCCGTTCGGGGCGAAATCTGTGCGGGGAAAATTTGCAATAGCGGAATATCTTGCCTACTTTTGCGAGGTAAAGAATTAAATTGAGGCAGTATACACCAAATATCATGGGAAATATGAATAAGCATCGTATCATCTTCGGGTTGGCGTGCGTGGTGGCTTTCACCGTCATCTGCATCACGCTCAACCGCCAGCAGACGCCCGCCATCGACGACAGCGCCTGGGTGGACGTGGACAGCATCGACGTGCAGGCCGACGACGCCGCCATGCACGCGAACAAGCACATGAAGTTCCTGGATGTGCCCATCGACGGCACCCTCCGTCAGTATGTGTCGCGCATGCGCCGCGCCGGATTCAAGGTGGAGCGCTACGACGGCTCCGTGGCCGTGTTGGTGGGTGAATACATAGGCCGCAGCGGCACGCGGGTCTACGTCAACACGCTGGGAAAGAGGGATTTGGTGTCGAAGATAGCCGTAGTGTTGCCGGCTGCGGACGACTGGAACACCCTGGAGACCACCTACACCTATCTGAAGAACTATATGACCCAAGGCTTCGGCGGCTATGAGTCGTGCGTGGAGCGGTTCTACAATCCCTATGCGAAGAACAATGCGGGCAAGATGAACGCCGTCGGGCTGGACCAATTCAAGTACGAGACGCGGTTCGTCAGCGAGTGTGGCGACCTCTCGCTCCTCATCAGGCACGCCGACCAGAAGACCTTCGTGATGCTCATCTACAAGGACAAGGAGAATATCCAGCTCCTGCGCTCCGACGTGATGGACGATCTATAGCGCGCACACTTGCCTGTCGGCTATGTCTATGAAGCCTGTGTCGTGTACACCTTGGAAAAACGGCAAAAAACGTCCGAAAACACCTTGGAAAAACGGCAAAAACATCCTATATTTGCCATGGAAAAACGGCAAGAATGACTTGCTGATTTGTGTAACATGATAAATGACAGATGGTTATGCTGAAAAGCCCATCGGGGTGATGTGCGGCAAGGACTATGAAACCCACCATGCCCTCTCCAACCTCATGGCGTGCAGAGAGTATGACCTGCCCCAAGCGGTGGTCTTCAACAACGACAACCTCCATACGGAGGGTTGCATCCTCTGTGCTCCCATCTACTCTAAGCATAAAATAACGAACGAAGATGAAAAGAAATGTTCTGATGATGGTTTCTCTTTGCGCACTCTTCCTTCCGGCGACGGCACAGGACGAGGTGGCGCGATACATGTTCGACGGCGAACACCCCGTTTGCCTCGACGAGTTGCAGCGCGAGCTGGATTACCCCTTGGCATGGGGACACAGCGACATCCGCGAGTTCGACCTGTGGCGCACAGCCGCACGCGACCGCTTGCGGGAGGAGATGCTGATTCCGCCCAGACCTGCCGCGGCGTACGACACGAAGGTGGTGGCCGAGGAGCAACGCAAGGGTTACAAGGCACGCCGCCTGGCGTTCAACATCGACGCATACTCCCGCGTGGAGGCCTACGAACTCATACCCGATGGCGAGGGACCCTTCCCCGCGGTGGTGCTGCTCCACGACCACGGAGCCCACTACTCCATAGGCAAGGAGAAGATGATACGCCCCTTCGCCGTGGCAGACTCCGTGATGGCCGACGCCGACGCCTGGGCCGTGAAGTGCTACGATGGACAGTACGTGGGCGACTTCCTGGCATCGCGGGGGTATTTGGTCTTCAGCATCGACGCTCCCTTCTGGGGCGACCGTGGCGTGAAGGGAGGCACCACGTGGGACACGTATAAGTTCATCGTGGGCGACTTCCTGATGATAGGCCGCAACATCAGCTCGTGGATGAGTTTCGACGACGTTTACTCCGTGGACTTCCTCTCCACGCTGCCCGAGGTGGACACCAACCGCATAGGCTGCATGGGATTCTCCATGGGAGGCTACCGCTCGTGGATGTTGGCGTCGCTCACCGACAAGGTGAAGGCGGGTGTCTCCATCTGCTGGATGCACACCGCCGAGTACCAGGTGAACCCTGTGCACGGACTGAAGCAACACGAGGAGTGGTGCTACATCATCCCCGGCATACGGCGCTACATGGACTATCCGCACATAGCCTCCATAGCCTGCCCCAAGCCGATGCTGTTCGTCAACGGCTCGCAGGACAGACTCTTCCCGCCCATCTCCGTGAACAAGGCCTTCGCCGAGATGCGCAGCGTGTGGAAAAGCCAGGGTGCCGACGACAAGCTGGAAACCGAGATATGGGACATGCCCCACTATTGCGGACCCAAGGTGCAGCAGCGCCTGCTGGAGTTCCTCGACAAGCACCTGCGGTAAGGTGATTGATTTTGACAAATCATTGGTGTTTTAATTTAAATAGTAGATAGGCTATTAGTTTTCCGGAGCGATACGGGTGCGTGCTGTGCCTGTATCGCTTCTTCCGTAATAATCATTATCGTGGCGGAAAAAGTTTTGGAATCTGTCGTTTTAGCGCCATATTCTTGAGATGCTATGCGGAAACGTCTGACACTGTTTACTATCCTGCTCACTTGCAGCCTCGTATCGATGGCTGTGGACCTTTCGAACTATACTTTCACTTCCTATAAATATGAACTAGGTTTCGCCCAACGCGAGGTGATGAACATCCTTCAGGACGGCGACGGACAGATATGGTTCGCCACGTGGGACGGACTGTATCGCTTCGACGGCTATCGGTTCTCGAACTTTAAGGCACGGCCTGGCGACGGCATACGGCTGGAGAGCAACCGCATAGAGCGCATCTGCCTGGACGGCGACAACATCTGGATGCTAGGGTACACGGGTGTGGTGTCGCGCTTCAACAAACGGACGCATAAGATAGAGAACATCGAGTTAGGCCGTGACGGCGTTGCCACTGCCTTGATGACATTGCCCACGGGAGGCGTGATGGTACAGCTGACGGATGGACGGATTGTGATTGCAAGGACGATAGCTGAAGAGGATGTGCTCTTCACCATAGAGAGCGAGTGCCCTGTGGCGGACTGTGTGATAAACAAAATCTATGTAGCCGACGATGAGACGGCTTGGGTGCTGACCTCCAATGGCCTATGGCGGTGCCATACCGACACGGGCATCATGAAACCCGTGGTGGAAGGGGTGAGCGTGACCAACATGGCAACTGTCCGCAACAAGACAATCTTCTGCGGAGCAAAGGGTGAAATCCTCGTGTTGCAGGACGGCAAGGTGGTGACGAGGCGATTGCCGATCACAGCCGACCTGATCTCTGTGGCTATATTGCCGGATGGCTGTATGCTCTTCTCCACCCAGGGCGACGGTCTGTACGTCTTGCGGCCGGACTTCACGGTAGCGCAGCACTTCTGTGCGGAGGACAGCGCATTGCCCTCCAATTGCCTTACCACTATGAGGCAGGACTCCCACGGCGATGTGTGGTTCTGTACCAACAAGCCCGGTGTGATGCGCTATGACAGAGAGCGGAAGACCTTGGAATGCTTCTATCTGCAAGGCGAGTTCAGCAACGACCCTGCCATGTGGATCAACGGCATCTATCTGGAGGAGGATTCACATGGACACATATGGCTCACGCCATCGGGCAACGGACTTGCCATGTACGACCGGGAATCCAACTCGCTGGTGCCGGTTATCAACAAGAAGTACCACGAAACCTGGACGGCCGAGAACACGGCGGTGACCCTGTTCGTGGACCGTCAGGACAACGTATGGTTCTGCGACAAATACACCGGATTGCAGAAAGCTACCTATAACCGACCTCGGTTCGACATACTCAGCGCCGAGCCCACCGACGGCAGCGCACACGATGTGCGTGGTGTCTTCCAGGACTCCAAAGGACGGATTTGGGTGGGAGCGAAGAACGAGGTGATAAGTGTGTATGACAGTCGCCTGCACTTCATCGGCAACCTTACGCCCGAAGGAGCCATATCGCCCACATCGAAAGTGCCGGTGGGCAGAGCCTACGCCTTCGCCGAACAAAAGGATGGCGTGATATGGATTGCCACCAAGCTGAGGGGATTGCTCCGACTGCAACCCAGGCATGACAACACCTTCAGCGTGCGTCATTTCGTGGCGGACGGAAAACCCTACAGCCTGCCTCATAACGACATCTTCACACTCTGCATCGACCGCCACCACCGGCTGTGGATAGGCTCCTTCGGAGGCGGACTCTGCTACACCCGGTTGGACGACGATTCCTTCAAGTTCATCCATGCGCAGAACGACCTTGCGAACTATTCGATGGAGAAATTCAACAAGGTGCGGTCGGTGACCGCCGACAGCCATGGCGACATTTGGGTGTGCACCATTTCGGGACTGTTGCGTTTCGGAGACGACTTCAAGCGTCCGCAGGATATACGGTTCAAGGTCTATTCGCGACAGGCTGACGACTCCTCCTCGCTGAGCCACAACGATGTGCTGGAGGTGTTTTTCACCCGCTCGGACTCCATGTACGTCTGCACCTACAGTGGTGGATTCTGCAGGGCCATCCGTTGCCACGGAGACAGCTTGCGATTTGTGCCTTACACCACGGCCAACGGGTTGCGCAGCGACGTCATCTTCTCCGTGCAAGAGGACGACAGGGGATACCTGTGGTTTGCTTCCGAAAGCGGATTCGTCAGATACTCGCCACAGAACAACAGTCTGGAGCACTTTGCCACGGTGGCCCTAGGACGGCAGATAGACATCAACGAGGGCATGGCCATAAGACTTCACGACGGCCGTCTGTTCTACCCCTCGCGCAACTGTGAGGCCGTCTGTCTCTATCCGGACAATGTGCAGATGAGCGATTTCGTACCGAGGATAGCCTTCACACGGCTGTTTCTCGATCAGAAAGAACAACTCCCCGCTGCCGACGGGAAGGCCATCTTGCGACAGGACCTCAATCAGACGGACAAGATAGTGCTTGCCAATGGCATCAACAGCATCAACCTCGAGTTCTCCGCTCTGGACTATTGCAATCCGTCGAACATCAGCTATGCCTACATGCTGGAGGGCTTCGACACGGAATGGAACATGCCAGGCAACCATCATGCCGCCATATACAACAACCTGCCGCCTGGGGAGTATACACTGAAGGTGCGCTCCACCAACAGCGATGGTGTGTGGGTGGACAATCTACGCTCCATTGAGATAGAGGTGAAACCCTCGTTCTGGCAAACGGGATGGGCTTGGGCACTCTACTTCCTGACCATCGTGCTCCTTATCGGTTGTGCCACCTACATACTCACCACCATCTGGAATCTGAAGCAGAAAGTTTTCATCGAACAGGAACTGTCGGACCTGAAGATGAAGTTCTTCACCAACATCTCCCACGAGATACGCACACCGTTGACACTCATCTCCGGCAGCATCAAGGAGGTGTTGCGCAAGGGCGTGAAGGACGAGGAACTCAACGACACGCTGCATGTGGTCAACGAAAATTCCAACCGTCTGTTGCGCCTGGTGACACAGATACTCGACATCCGCAAGATAGAGAGCGGCAACATGAAACTCTCCCTGCGGCAGATAGACCTTTGTGAGTTCGTTGCGTCGTTGGCGGACAACTTCCGCAACCTGGCAAAGGAACGCGGCATCCGTCTGCTCGTACAACGTCCCGACGAACCGCTCTTCATCTGGGCAGACTCCGAGAAGGTGGACAAGATTGTGTTCAACCTGCTCTCCAATGCCTTCCGGTTCACGCCATCGGGCAAAGACATTACCGTCAGTGTGGAGCGGACCTCGCGTGGCGTGAGGCTGACGGTAGCCGATGAGGGCAAGGGCATCGAACCCGAAAGGAAAAAGACGATATTCCGCCTGTTCGACTCCGACAACGAAGGCAGCCAGTCCACTCACCCCCACACCGGCATCGGCCTGGCGTTGACAAAGGAACTGGTGGAGCTTCACCATGGAACCATCCGGGTGGAGAGCGAGGTGGGCAAAGGCAGCTCATTTATCGTGGACTTGCCGGTGAATGAACCCAGGAAGGACATCCATGCGGACTATATACTCACCGACAATGTAAAACCCCTTGTGCACGATGTGGATTATCCCATGGAAGGTGAAGCAACTGTACCCTCAATAGCCAGTGTGATGCCACTTGCGGGGGGTGAGGGAGAGAACGCGCAACGGCGTGAAACCATACTAGTGGTGGATGACAATGCCGACATGCGGCGGTTCATCTGTCTCATCCTACGTGATGAGTATCAGCTGATGGAGGCAGCGAACGGCAAGGATGGTTTGGAGAAGGCCTGCGACACACAACCCGACATCATCATCTCCGACTACATGATGCCGGAGATGGATGGACTGGAGATGGCCGAACGCCTGCGGAGCGATGTGGCCGTGAGCCATATCCCCATCATCATCCTGTCGGCCCGCACCGATGAGGACTCCATCATCAAAGGTCTGCGCACTGGGGTGGACGCTTACATCGAGAAGCCCTTCAGCGCGGAGGTGTTGCGGGCACGGATAGCGAATCTGATAACTATGCGCTGCAACCTCCAAAAGGCGTATATGGACAAGTATATCGATAAGAAGCCAAACCACAGTGAAATGGTTGTTGACGGTGAGCGTACAGGCATTTCGGGTGTTGCCGTCGATGCCAACCATCTGTTTCTGGACAAACTCACCAACTTGCTCGAGGAGAACCTGAGCAAAGAAAACTTGTCCGTGGACGATGTGGCGAAGATGATGGGAATGAGCCGATCTGTCTATTTCAAGAAGGTGAAGGCTCTGGTAGGCATCGGACCGAATGACTATCTGAAGTTCATGCGACTGCAGCGTGCATCGGAATTGCTCTCCCGGACAGATATGAGCATCGCTGACATCTCCTATCAGATAGGTATTCCCGATTCGCACTATTTCAGCAAATGTTTCAAGGCGAAGTATGGAGTCACTCCCACGGAATGGCGAAGCCGCAAGAGCTGACTCTCCCGATTGCAGAGCAAGCCTCTAGATGTAGAAGTACGTCAACAGCCGATTGAGCCACGTCCAGCGGAAGCGGAACCAGCGGCGGGTGCTGTACTGGGCGCCTCCGAAGCGGAGCAGGAAGTCGCGGTAACCATGGCGCTTGAAGGGGAGGCCTACGTCCATGAACTCCATGTGGTGGTAGCCGTGGTCGTAGGCATACGTGAGTGCTGCCCACACGGCCATAACGCCGGGGTATTGCTTGGGGTGGCTCTTGCGCAGGCCGCCGGAGAAGAGCAGGTAGGCGTTGTCGCCCGAATAGAGGCAGACGGAACCGCCGATGATGCGACCCTTGTATTTCACCACGAAAATCTTTCCTGTCTCACGCTCAGCCTGTTGTCGGAGCAGCTGAGGGAAAAAGCTGAGGCCAGGGAAATGCTTGCGAATCTTGGAGGCGTAGTTGTGCTTCAGCAGTCGGCCCAGGGTCTGCACCTCTTCCTCGGTCTGGGCGGTCTCTATGGTGGCGCCGCTGCGGAGCGCCTGCGTTATCTGCCGGCGGCGCGAGTTGCTGAGCCTGTCGTAGGGAGCCTTGCTGTGGAGCGAGTTGTGTATGCGGAGCCAGTTGATGGGGAAATAGCCGCTGGTGCGGAAACTGTTGTAGGCGAAGAGGGCGTTGTCGAGGTTGCGGAACTCGATGAGGAAGCAGCGCCGCAGCATCCTGCGGGTGAGGAACGTGAGCATCTGGTCGAAAATCTCCTCCTTACTGTAGGCCGAGGATGACTCGAAGAAGTACTCCCCGAAGCCGTAGACCTCGCAACGCTTGATGATGGAGGGCGGGAAGAGGCGCACACTGCGGCGCACGACGGCCAAAAGCCGCGCCAAGGGGATGTCGCCGTCGGATACCTCGATGAGGATAGGGTGGTAGCCCGAGGTCTGCTCATACACCTTGAAGAGCGCCGTGGAATGGAAGAGGTCCTTCTCCGTTCGGGGAGGAATGTCCTCGCTTCTGCGGTATGCAACCAGTTTGTATCTCATAGCCTTCGTGCGCAAAGTTAAGAACTTCCGCGAAATATCAAGCCACAGGGGATGAAAAAAGAAAGTGGATGCAAGACGAATCTTGCACCCACTCCTTAATAGTGTATGATGGTGTGGAACCGGATTATTCGCTCCAGTCCATCTTGGTCATACGTACGTAGCTCTGGTAGCGCTTCTTGGCCATCTCCTCGCAAGCGTTGAAGAGGTCGGCAGCCTCGTTAGGATACTGCTTCATCACAGATGCGAAACGAACCTCACCCTTCAAGTAGTCCTGGAAGCCTTCCCAAGCCGGCTCTTTAGAGTCGAGCGAGAACGGATTCTTGCCCTCTTCCTCCAATGCCGGGTTGAAACGCCACAGGTGCCAGTAACCGCAAGCCACGGCAGCGGCCTCTTCGGCCTGTGCCTTGCCCATGCCCTTCTTCAAACCGTGGTTGATACACGGAGCGTAAGCGATGATGATAGAAGGTCCGTGGTAAGCCTCTGCCTCGCGGATAGCCTTGAGGCACTGAGCCTGGTCAGCTCCCATGGCAATCTGTGCTACGTAGACGTAGCCGTAGGTGGTGGCAATCATACCCAGGTCTTTCTTGCGCACACGCTTGCCGCTGGCAGCGAACTTGGCGATGGCGCCGAGCGGAGTAGCTTTGGACGACTGTCCGCCGGTGTTGGAGTAAACCTCGGTATCGAGCACCAGGATGTTGACATCCTCGCCCGAAGCGATCACGTGGTCGAGACCACCGTAGCCGATGTCGTAAGAGGCACCGTCGCCACCGATGATCCACTGGCTTCTCTTCACCAGGTAGTGGCTGAGTTCCTTCAGCTGAGCGCATGTGGAACATCCCTTGGCAGCGCCTGCCTCAATCATCGGAACGAGTTTGGCGGCAGCGGCCTTGCTGGCGTCAGCATCGTCCTTGCCATCGAGCCACTCCTGAGCGGCTGCCTTGTACTCGGCAGGAGCCTCCTCGGTAGCGATGACGTCCTTCAGCAGCTCGGCGATGCGTGCGCGCATCTTCTTCGTTGCCAGGGTCATACCAAGGCCATACTCGCAGAAGTCCTCGAACAGGGAATTAGCCCACGCAGGACCCTGACCCTTCTCGTTGGTGGTGTAAGGAGTAGAAGGAATGGAACCGGAGTAGATTGAAGAACATCCTGTTGCATTGGAAACAATCTCGCGGTCGCCGAACAGCTGGGCGATAAGTTTCACGTACGGAGTCTCGCCGCAACCTGAGCAAGCGCCTGAGAACTCGAACATCGGGGTAGCGAACTGAGAGTTCTTCGGGTTCGACTTGATGTCCACCAGGTCTTGTTTGCTCTTCACGTTCTTCACGCAATATTCCCAGTTGGCAGCCTCTTTGAGTTCGCCCTCGAGCGGAACCATTGCCAGAGCCTTGCCACCGGCTTTGGGGTTGCCCGGACATACGTCCACGCAGTTGCCGCAGCCCAAGCAGTCCATGACGCCTACCTGCATGCGGAAGTGCATACCCTTCATAGCGGCAGGGGCTTTCATCTCCAGTGTGGTGGCGCCGAAGCCTGCAACCTCTTGGTCGTCCATCACGAACGGACGGATACATGAGTGAGGACAAACGAAGGCACACTTGTTGCACTGGATACAGTTCTCAGCCGTCCAAGCCGGAACGAAGGCTGCTACGCCGCGCTTCTCGTAAGCGGCTGTTCCCTGATGCCAAGTACCGTCCTCGATGCCCTTGAATGCGGACACGGGCAGCAGGTGGCCGTTCTGTGCGTTGATAGGACGAACAACCTCGTTGATGAATGCGGGATCGTTGTTGGGAGCCTTCTCGTCGTCGGCCAAGTTAGCCCAAGCCGGGTCGATAGCCAACTCGTGGTACTCACCGCCACGGTCAACGGCAGCGTAGTTCTTGTTCACCACGTCCTCGCCCTTCTTGCCGTAGGACTTCACGATGAACTTCTTCATCTGCTCGATGGCCAAATCCACGGGGATGACGCCTGTGATGCGGAAGAATGCTGACTGAAGGATGGTGTTGGTGCGGTTGCCCAAACCGATCTCCTGAGCTATCTTGGTGGCGTTGATGTAGTATACTTTGATGTTCTTCTTTGCGAAGTAGCGTTTCACGTTGTTAGGCAGGTTGTTTACCAACTCGTCGCCCTCCCAGATGGTGTTGAGCAGGAAGGTGCCGTTCTCGCGCAGACCGCAGGTCACGTCGTACATACGCAGGTAAGCCTGAACGTGGCAAGCCACGAAGTTCGGGGTGTTCACCAAGTAGGTAGAGCGGATGGGTGAGTCGCCGAAGCGGAGGTGTGAGCAGGTGAAACCACCTGACTTCTTGGAGTCGTAAGAGAAGTATGCCTGGCAGTGCTTGTCGGTGTTGTCGCCGATAATCTTCACCGAGTTCTTGTTGGCACCTACGGTACCGTCGGCACCAAGGCCGTAGAACTTAGCTTCGAACATGCCTTCGCCGCCCAGTGCGATCTCCTCTTCCTTAGGCAGAGAGGTGAAAGTGACGTCGTCCACGATGCCGATGGTGAACTGGTTCTTCGGAGCAGCGAGAGCCAGGTTCTTGTATACGGCCAGGATCTGTGCCGGAGTGGTGTCGTTGGAACCCAGTCCGTAGCGTCCGCCCACGATGAGGGGAGCGTTCTCCACGCCGTAGAAGCATTCCTTCACGTCGAGGAACAGAGGTTCGCCGTTGGCACCCGGCTCTTTCGTTCTGTCGAGCACGGCGATGCGCTTGGCTGTCTTAGGCACAGCTGCAAGGAAGTGCTTTGCTGAGAACGGACGATACAAGTGAACGGATACCAAACCTACCTTCTCGCCTTTGGCTGTCAGGTAGTCGATAGCCTCGCGGGCTGCCTCGGTGACAGAACCCATGGCGATGATGACGCGCTCGGCGTCAGCTGCACCATAGTAGTTGAAGAGGTGATACTCGCGGCCTGTGATATCGGAAATCTTGCCCATGTAGTCCTCCACGATGGCGGGAACTGCCTCGTAGTAGGGGTTGCATGATTCTCTGTGTGCGAAGAATGTGTCGGGGTTCTCGGCCATACCGCGTGCCACCGGATGCTCGGGTGAGAGGGCGCGGCCACGGAACTCTGAGAGAGCCTGTTGGTCGATCAGCGGAGCGAGGTCGTCGTTCTCCAGCATCTCGATTTTCTGAATCTCGTGTGAGGTGCGGAATCCGTCGAAGAAGTTGACGAACGGAACGCGCGACTTGATGGTGGACAAGTGGGCCACACCTGCCAGGTCCATAACTTCCTGTACGGAGCCTTCGCACAGCATGGCGAAGCCTGTCTGACGGCAGGACATCACATCCTGGTGGTCACCGAAGATACAGAGTGAGTGAGAAGCCAGTGTACGAGCGGAAACATGGAACACGCACGGGAGCAGCTCGCCTGCAATCTTGTACATGTTAGGAATCATCAACAACAGACCCTGTGATGCTGTGTAGGTCGTTGTGAGCGCTCCAGCCTGCAGAGAGCCGTGTACTGCACCGGCAGCACCGCCTTCAGACTGCATCTCCTGCACCAGGACTGTCTCACCGAAGATGTTCTTGCGGCCTTGGGCAGCCCACTCATCTACGTATTCAGCCATAGTAGATGACGGAGTGATGGGGTAAATAGCCGCAACTTCTGAGAACATATACGAGATATGTGCTGCAGCTTGGTTACCGTCACACGTGATAAATTTTTTTTGTTTAGTCATAACTGATAAATTATTAGTAAATATTTCGGTTACTATTTTTCTGTTTTATGTTTTGCTTCAAACTCCCTCATCGCCACTCTCAATAAAGGAATCCGAAGAGCCACAGCGGTATCTGGTTGCCACGGCCTATCTCGGCGCGGTGCATAGCGTAGTAGACGCTGGGGTTGTTCTTTATCTTGCATCCTTCGTCGCAGATGCGGAAAGGCAGCTCGCCGTCCACCAGGAAGGATGTGCCCTTGTCCCCACGGTAGAGCTTGTGGTCCTTGTAGAGCGTGTTGAGGAAGAAGGTCTCCAGCACGTCCTGTGTCTCCACTTTCACGGGGTAGATGGAGTACATCAAGTTGGTGTTGTGCATCATGATCTTCGATGGCTTCTTGGGGAAGGCTTCTCCCTTGGGATAGACCATGTTGATCAGGCGCGAGTCTGCCAGATACTTGATGTAGTTCATCACCGTGGCGCGAGAGGTCTGTATGTCGGCTGCCAGCTGGCTGACGTTGGGGGCTGTAGGTCCGTCCACAGCCAGCATGTAGAGCAGTTTCTTTATCTTCGAGAGGTATTTGAGTTCTATCTGTTTGATGAGGAGGATGTCCACCTCTATCATCATGTTCATGGTCTTCAGCAGGTTCTCCGAGAAGTTCTTCTTCTCGAGGAAGAAGGGGTAGAATCCGTGGTGCAAATAGTCCTGGAAGTAGTTCAGCGGTTTGGCTTTGGGCAGGATGGTCTTCACTATCTGCTCGTGGCGGCTGAGGATGTCGTCGAGGCTGTAGCTGGGGAAACTGTTGCCTGTCTGCAGGTTGAGAAACTCGCGGAACGAGAATCCTCTGAGGTTGTAGGGCTTGACGATACCGTTCAACTCGGGGTTCTCCTCCTTCAGACGCATGACTGACGATCCGGTGAAGACGATTTTCAGGTTGGGGAAGCGGTCGTAGCAGAGGCGCAGGTCCTGGCTCCAGTTGGGCTGCTTGAAGATTTGGTCGATGAGCAACACCTTGCCTCCGCGCTTGTTGAACTCCTCGGCGAAGTGGGCGATGCTGCAGTTTTGGAAGTAGAAGTTGTTCATGTTGATGTAGAGGCACGAGCGGTCTGTACCGAACTTTTCCTTGGCATACTGCAGCAGAAACGTGGTCTTGCCCACGCCCCGGGTGCCTTTGATGCCTATCAGACGGTCGTTCCAGTCCACTTCGTCCATCAGGTCGCGACGGACGGGTGCGTTGGTATGCTCCACAAGATATGCGTGTGTTTGATAGAAAACTTCCATTGCCAATCCAAATTGCGGGCAAAGATAATATCTTTTCCAATGATTGCAAAGTGGAGATTACAAAATTTGCATCTATTATACATCTTTTTTTCGGTCGGGGTGTGCTATATATATAAGGTATAAGCGAGGGGCGTCTTGTCGGCAGATGCCACTGTTTCCTAAATGGAAACGATTTCAATTATATTCGTTTTATGTTTCACTTTCCTTGGGGAATGTTTACTTTTGCTGCCCTTAAAACAGAACGAACATGTCTGCATCGCTTTACCTCTTCAATCCCGACAACGACTTGGCGTTGGCAAACAATAGTCCTAATTATCAGGCACCGCAGTCTGCACGGCAGATGGCGGACGACCTCTGCACACTGTCGGCATGGTTCGCTGGCGTGGGCGATAGCGTGATGGTGAGCTCCATAGCTGATGCCGAGTGGTGGCAGCGTCAGGAGACCGCCGACCTGTTGACGGACATCCATTGGCACTCCTTCCGTATGCCGCCGTTTGTGGGCGAACTGAAGCCCTGGGGTTGGAACCTTGCGTTGGTGAAGCGCTTGCGCCAATGGGGTGTGGAGGAAACGTTCCTGCCCGGCGCGGTGCAGATGGAGACCTTCCGTCGGCTTTCGTCTCGCGAGCAGGCGGTGAAGATGCTTTCACAGTTCGTCGCTTCTTCCCGGCTCTGCGGTGAATCGTCTTGCGTACGGGCGGCGAAGCCGCTTCCCGACATAGACTCTTCTTCCTCTTCGCTCTGCGGACAATTCTCCTCCTCGTTTTGCGGGAAATCCTTCTTTTGCACGGAACTGTCGCAAGTGGAACCGCTCGTGTGTCGTTGGGAAGAGACATTGCTGAAAGCCCCTTACTCCGGAAGCGGGAAAGGACTTCGACAGGGGCGTGGCGCATGGACTCCGGTGCTGGCGAATTGGTGCAGCCGTGTGATGCGGGCACAGGGCGGGGTAGTGGTAGAGCCCCTATATAATAAGGTAGAGGATTTCGCTATGGAGTTCCTGGTGGAAGGCGACGAGGTGTCGTTTGTCGGCTATTCGCTCTTCCGCACGGACGGCAATGGCGCTTACAAGGGGAACTTGTTGGCGACGGATGCCGAGATAGAGAGCCGACTCTCCCGTTACGTGGACGTGGAGGCGCTGCACGCTTTGCGATGTGAGTGGGCAGTATTGCTGCGGAAGTGGCTCTTCGGAGTGGGCTATCGGGGGTATCTAGGTATCGACATGATGGTCTGCCGTTTTGCTGAGGCTCCGATTTATCGTATCCACCCTTGTGTGGAGATAAATCTGCGGATGAACATGGGGGTGGTGGCGAGGCTTTTCCACGACCGCTTCGTGAAGGATGGTCGCATGGGGACGTTCTCCGTAGAGTATTGGCAGGATGCCGAGGCCCTGCGCACCGACCATCAGAGGCAGAAAACCGATTCTCCCCTCGTGGTGAGCGACGGAAGAATCCTCTCGGGTTACCTTTCGCTGAACCCCATCGGCAAGGGTTGCCACTACCGGGCTTCGGTGAAAGTGGAGTGATTTCTCTCTGAATCCCATCGACAGCAGTTGTTGCTGGAGGTCATCAGTGAAGTAGGCCCTGGAGGTTGTCATAAGACTTTCGTAGACTCCAAAGAAATACTATCACGATGTAAGAAATCAGGTGTAATGGTGCAAAAGTTTAGCTTTCTTTGTTCTTTGGCAGTTGCCAAACAGGTGTACGGCAATTGCCAAACAGGCGTACGGCAGTTGCCATCCACGTGTACGGCAGTTGCCATCTACGTGTATGGCAGTTGCCGTACGTACTGTGAGCCCTGGTTCTCGCATCATCACAACGGCATTCTGCAACTGTTACGACGGAGGTCATACATTGGGGATATCCAGGGACGGTCCATTGCGAAGCGGGGTATTCAAATTCGGGCTATATGCACTCCACGATTGCCGTATCACTCGAAATGTAGGATGAGCCACAACCTCTCGAGTGATAAAGCGGTGTTCTTTGACCGCCCTGCTTCACTCGGCGACTTTCCAGTCCTCGATGGTGCCGGTCTCGGACGAGAAGCTGCAGCCTATCTTGTACAGTGTGCGCTTGT
>CAVINS010000056.1:0-22171 GCA_963643925.1 Bacteroidaceae bacterium | reverse complement strand
ACCATCAGCGACTGGATCGTCCGGGAAGAGGAGTAAACTAGGTAGAGGGGCACGGCAAGAGCCCTCTCAGAATCTACAAGGAACGACAAGGAACACGCTAAGTTCAACAAAAAGAGATGAAAACTACTGTACGGACATCGGCAATACTGTTGAAAAGACTCATTGTTCCAATTCTGTCAATGTGGGTTGCTGCCATTCCCCTATCGGGAATGACAGGCATTCTGTATGAATACACCCGATTGGCAAGCAGCACACTGACACAGTCTTGCCAAGACAAGTATGGATTCATCTGGGTGGCCACGAACTTCGGGCTAAGTCGGTTCGACGGTTACCACTTCACCAACTACTACCACAGCAGCAAGGACGAAAACTCCATCTCGAGCAACCTTATTACCAAACTGGTCTGCACCTCCGACGGCACACTCTTCATAGGCAGTAGCCGAGGACTGATGCGGTACGACTACACCACCGACAATTTCTACAGATTCCAGTTTCCTGACAGCATACAACCCCGGGTATCCACTATCACAGAGCTGACAGACGGAAAGCTGCTCGTCTCCACATCCGGCCATGGAGTGTTCGCCATCGACAAAGGGAGCCGGACGTTGCGCCATGTGAAAGCCATCGAAGAACGGCTGAACGACCGTTACCTCTCGTTCCGCTACACCGAGCGCGACGGAACCACGTGGGTCTCTACCAACTCCGGACGCGTCTTCCGGTGCAAATTCAGGGGCGAAGTGCCGGAATCTATTGCAGACATCCCCACCGATGGGCTTGTTCCCATCTACATAACAGAAACAGAGGGAGGGCGGTTGCTTCTGTTCTTCTCGTCGAAGATACTGTGCTTCGACCCCGTGAATGGACAATTGACCGACAGCTACATTTCATTGCCCAAGGACTTCGGCATCTCATCGGTGCTGAAGGCTCCCGACAATACCATTTATCTGGGAATAACCAACAAGGGACTTTACGTCGTACCGAGCGGCGAGTCGACAGTGCGGAAAGAGCCCATCTACGACAGTCACTATCTGTTGCCCGACCTTACCATCGACGGTCTGTTCCTCGACAGAGCCAACGACCTATGGATGACGAGCTCTTACCACGGTCTGTGCTTCTGCTCCACGGCAAGGCAGAAATTCTCCTCGTGGCGTTTCTCCTACAAGGGCGAGAAGCTCAATGCCGCCATCTCTTCCGTTGTACCTTTGGCAGACGGAGGTGCCTTGTGCCTCATGAAGAACGTAGGCATCTTCCGCGTGAACAAGGACGGCAACACAACCAAATACGAGGAGAATCCCCAAGGCAGCGTTTCGCTCTACCACAGTCAAGACGGCCGCTACTATCTGGGCACATGGAGATCACTCTACCTGTTCAATCCACAAAACGGCACCTTCTCGCTGCTGAACACGATGAACGGCAAAGGGGCCACCAACATAGAGGAAGACCTACAGGGCCACCTCTACGTCAGCACCATGGGCGACGGTTTTTTCATCCTCGACCGAGACGGCAAGCAACTGCGACACTACAACACCCAGAAACTTCCCCGTAAGCGGGGAGCCAAGTTTGGCAACAATTGGATTTCGAAGATACTCTGCGACCACCAGGGTCTGATGTGGATAGCGACCACAAGCGGCGTTTGGTGTTACGACCCCGAAGAGGATTACTTTGTGGACCTCAACAAGGGTGACGGCATCATGCGCGAGACCCACATCTCCGCCATCTGTGAAATGAACAGTCACGACATGGTGTTGGGCACCCAGAGCGGACTCTACGTCTACCACAGGGCCGACAACACCGTGGCCGAGTTGCCCGAATGCGGAGCTCTACAGGACATGGTTATCTCCAGTCTGGAGCGCGACAACGAGGGCAACCTCTGGATAAGTACGCCCAAGGGCATTTGGCAATACATCTGTCAGAACCAAAGACTCATAAGCTACGTGGGCCGTAGCGGCATCGTGGAAGAGGAATTCGCCGAAGGAGCCTCTTACCACGCAGCCGACGACCAGATGTGCTTCGGTTCTAACGGCAACGTGACAACCTTCTACCCACAAGAACTGAAAGAGAACGACGATACGATGACGGAACAGATCCACATCACCAGCGCCTCTACCCTGTCGCAAACCTACAACCCCCTTGGCAAAGAGTTCACCATGCCCTGGTACGACACCCATTTCACCTTGGAATTCTCGTTGTTCAATTACGAGAACGCCAACATCACGTTCGAGTATCGCATCAACACAGGCAAATGGGCCATGTTCGAGAGTGGCGACAACCAACTCTCCTTCACCAAACTGAAACCAGGGAAATACCGGATAGAGGTTAGAGCCATGAGTGGAGAGAGCTGCATCTCCGACACCACGACCATCATCCTCAGAGTGAAATCTCCGTGGTACGCCTCCACCACGGCATTCATCCTCTACACACTGGCCGCACTGCTGGCACTGGGTGCCATAGCCTACTACTTCTACCGTCGCCAAAAGGCCAACTTCGAAGAGGAGAAGATGAATTTGCTGATTAATGCCACACACGACATCCGTTCACCGCTGACACTGATACTCGGTCCGATAGAAAAGCTGAAAGACTTGGTGAAGAAGAACAGCGACGAGGAGACCCGACAGGTGCTCGACCAATATGTGGACGTGATTGACCGCAATGCCGACCGCCTGCTGCTGTTGGTGAACCAGATACTGGACATGCGCAGGATAGACAAGCAACAACTGAAACTACAGTGTCGCGAGACAGACATAGTCGAATTAGTCCGTCAAGTGTGCCACTCCTTTGAGTTCGTGGCCGAGCAGAAGAGCATCGACCTTAGCATCGAGGCTGACAACGATGCCTGCAAGGTGTGGATAGACCGCGGGAATTTCGACAAAGTGTTGACCAACATCCTCTCCAATGCCTTCAAATACACGCTCGACGGTGGGGAAGTCACCGTGCGGATTCATTCGGACAACACATCGCTGACGATAGAAGTGATTGACAGCGGCATCGGTCTGGCCAACGAGAAGGCCTCCCGTCTGTTCGAGCGGTTCTACCAAGGCAAGCAACAGCGAGAGGGCGTTGTCGGCACAGGCATCGGACTCAATCTGGCGATGAGCATCGTCAGACTGCATGGAGGAACCATCTCTGCCTGCAACCGCACCGACGGGATACGAGGCACCTGCGTCTCCATCCGTCTGCCGTTAGGCCACAGCCATCTCAGCCCGGAGAACATCTCGACGGAGACCGAACAGATGCCTGCCAACCAGAAGACCATCTATAAGAGAGGCCGCATCATGATTGTGGATGACGATTGCGAGCTATCGGCCTACGTCGTACGTGAGCTGAAGCCATGGTACAACATCGACAGCTTCTCCAACGGGATGGATGCCTTGCAGGCTTTGCTCTCACAGCCATACGAACTGGTGGTGAGCGATGTGATGATGTCCGGCATGGACGGAATCACGCTGCTGAAGAAGATCAAGCAAAACCCCAACACAAGCCACATCCCAGTACTGCTGCTCACCTCCAAATCGGAGATAGCCGACCGTCTGGCAGGCTTCAAGAGCGGTGCCGACGCATACCTGGTGAAGCCGTTCAACATCGATGAGCTCCATGCGCGCATCGATAACCTTATAGATTCCATGCGCCGGTTGAGAGGGAAATACACCGGGGCACAACAGCAAGCCGACAAAGTGGAGAAGGTGGAGGTCGACGGGAATGACGAGCGGCTGATGAACAGTATCATGAAATCCATCAATGCCCATCTTGGTGATGCAGATTTCAATGTCAACGCCCTTGCCTCGGAGATTGGGCTAAGCCGCGTGCAGCTCCACCGCAAAATGAAAGAGTTGACAGGCATCTCCACGGGACAATTTATCCGTAACATTCGCATGGAACAGGCCAAACAACTCATCCTGGAAAGCAAACTCAACATTGCACAAGTGGCATACAACGTCGGATTCAACGACCAAACCTATTTTTCCACAGTCTTCAAACAATACTTTGGAAAGTCACCGTCTGACTATGCCAAACAGTCTGAATCATAACCACTTGAGAAAGCAGGAATCAGACTGACGTTACTTCCCGTAAACTTTATGTAACATTATGGAAGCGGTCTTGAAATGATTTTCAAGGCTTATGAAATGATTTTCGCCCCGGTTGCAATCCATTACCTCTACTTTTACACCCGAAAAATCAAAAATATGGACGACGAAAACGCAGTCTTCGCACTAAGGTTTTCATGGAACCAATTTAATTTCAAAATAATATAAGTATGAAAAGTAAGCTTTTATTTCTGCTGATGCTTGTCTTCAGCCTCACGGCATGGGGACAGAGCAATCAAGTAAAAGGAAGAGTGGTCTCGGCTACCGACGGTGAACCGATCATCGGTGCCTCGGTCGTTGAAAAGGGAACAACCAACGGTTGCGTCACCGACCTCGACGGACAATTCACTATCAAGGTAGGGCCAAACGCCACTATCAGTATCTCTTGCATCGGATACCAGACGCAGACAATCGCTGCGAAAGGCAAGAAGATGATTGACGTGGAGTTGAAGGAAGACAACCAACTCCTGGAACAGCTGGTGGTAATCGGTTATGGTACCGCCAAGAAGAGCGACCTCACGGGTGCCGTGATGAGCGCCAACTTGAAGGACTTCGAGAAAGCCCCGAACACCAATCTCATGCAGACCCTGCAGGGTACCATCCCCGGTCTGAACATCGGCCAGGTGTCCACTGCCGGACAGTCGCCTTCCATTCAGATTCGTGGCAAGAACACCATCTCCGGTAGCACCGATGTGCTCATCGTTCTCGATGGAATCATCTACACAGGCGACATTTCGTCCATCAACCCCGCCGACATCGAGCGTGTGGACGTGCTGAAGGACGCCAGTGCCACCGCCGTATATGGTGCTCAGGCAGCCAATGGTGTGGTGCTCATCACCTCCAAGAGAGGACAACAGGGCAAGGCCAAAATCACCTTCTCCTCTTCATACAGCATCCAGAGCCCGACCAAGGACCTGAAACCTATGAACAGAGCGGGGTTGATAGACTGGATGAAGGAGACACAGTGGAACAGCGCCTACACCGAAGAGTCCGGTTACACAAAGGACAACCCCTCTTTCAACCTGGCCGCCACAGCGCCCGACTCTTACATGCGCGACGAGAACGGAAACCTCATCGAGAACGACTATAACTGGTGGGACGCTTTCACACGCACAGGTCACATCTTCGAGAACAAGCTGAGCCTCTCGGGCGGCAATGAGTTCAGCTCTTACCTCCTGTCGGTAAGCAACACCGACCAGAAGAACATGATGCTCAACGACGATTTCAAGCGCAACACCATACGTGCCAACATCGACATCCAACCCCGCAAATGGTGGAAAGCCGGCATCCAGGCATTCGGATCGTTTGTGAACAAAGACGGCTCGGAAACCTACCTTCCGTTCCTGGTAAAGTACAGCCCCTTCGCCTCACCCTACGACAAGAACGGCGACATCGACCCCTATCCAATGGGCGGTGCGATGTGCGACAACCCCTATATGGGTACCGTTGCCGACGATGTGGAACGCCAGGAGACCTTCTTTGCCAACCTCTATTCGGAATTCCAACTGCCGCTGAAAGGCTTGACTTACCGCTTCAATTTCGGTAACAACCTGCGTACCTACGAGCACGATTACGCCAACAAGTACAGCAACTATCCGAGCGGACAGGCTTACAAGAACAGCTACAAGTATTACGACTACACGTTAGATAATATCCTGAACTACCAAAACACCTTTGGCAAACACGACTTCGGTGCTACATTCGTTTACGGAGCCAGCCGTCGCAAGTACTCTTACACGAGTGCTGAGGCTAAAAACTTCTCACGCCTCAATCTGGGCTTCAACAGTCTGGAGCAAGGTAAGGAGCAATACGTCTCTTCCGACGCATGGAAATCCACATTGCTCTATCAGATGTTCCGCGTCAACTACAAGTTCGACAACAAATACCTTGTGACAGCAACGGTTCGCCGCGACGGATTCTCAGGCTTCGCCGCCAACAACAAGTTCGCCGTGTTCCCTTCTGTGGCCCTTGGATGGGTTCTCTCCGAGGAGAATTTCTTCAACGTATCATGGGTGGACCAACTGAAACTCCGTGCCGGCTATGGCGTCAGCGGTAACCAGACCAGTCGCTACTCATCACTCTCCCAAGTGAACTCCAGCATCAGCTACGTGTTCGGCAATGGCGCCACATCGGGTGTGCTGGGACAGACCCTCTCCTCGTTGGGCAACTCCGACCTGAAGTGGGAGAAGACCGCAGGCTTCAACTTCGGTCTCGACTTCACCATCCTGAACAACCGCTTGATGGGTACCATCGAGGCTTACAGCACCACCACACGCGACCTGCTGTTCGACGTATCGATTCCTTCCACAACAGGTTTCACCACCATACGTTCCAATGTGGGCAAGATAGCCAACTCGGGTATTGAGTTCAACATCACCTCGCGAAACATCGTTACCAAGGACTTCGAGTGGACCTCTACCTTCAACATCTCGCACAACTCCAACAAGATTAAGTCCCTCACGGGCAAAGACAGCGACGGCGACGGCAAGGAAGACGACATGACCGCCAGCAGCCTCTTCATCGGCAAGTCGCTCTCCGCTATCTACGACTACAAGGTGGACGGCATCTATCAGATTGGCGACGACATCCCCGAAGGATTCTACCCCGGCAACTACCGGGTGGTGGATACCAACGAAGATGGAAAGATTACAGCCGACGACCGCACCGTCATCGGCAAGACCGACCCTGCCGCCCGCATGGGATTACTCAACAAGTTCACCTATAAAGACCTTACGTTGAGTTTCTTCCTCTACGCTGTGGTAGGTGGCAAGAACGGCTTCATGGGACAGAACACCAACTACGTGCGTCCCGATGACAATGGCAAGCGCTACAACCACTTCACCGAGGAGGCAGACCTCTTCTGGTCGCCCAACAACACCGACGGCATCTACGACCGTGCCGCACAGAGCGGTGCTCTCGGCGACAAGCCTCACCGCTACGAGAAACGTGACTTCCTCCGTCTACAGGACGTTACGCTCTCCTACAACCTGCCGCGCACGTGGGTGAACAAGATTGGCATCGACGGGGTGAATGTGTACGTCAACTGCAAGAACCTCCTGACCCTGACCGGTTGGCATGGATGGGATCCCGAACCTGACATGACTTGCCAGGACGGCAACAGCCGCGACATCGTGACGGGTAGCTGCTACAGCAACCGTCCGGTGATGAAGAGCATCACCTTCGGCCTCAACGTAAACTTCTAAACACTGAATGATACCAGAACTATAAAAAGACATTGTTATGAAAAAATATATATACCATCTGATGATGGCTGCAGCATTGCTCACTACCTCCGCTTCCGTGGTGAGCTGCGATGAAGACAAATTTCTGGAGGAGAAGCCGCTCGACTTCATGAGCGGGGACAACTCCTATCAGACCTCGGCGGACTTCGATGCTGCCATAAACGGGCTCTATAACCTGGTTCGGTCGGAGTTCTACTGCGGCTCTTACTCGGTGATGAACGCCTATCTGACACGTACCGACTTCGTCATCCAGGCAGACCCTGCCATGTCCAACCTTGAGTCGGACCTCAACCCTACGGCCACCAATCCCAAATGGCATTGGGAGAACCTCTACAAACTTATCGCGCAGGCCAATACGGTCATCACACGTGTAGGCAAATCCAGTTTGTCGGACAGCGACAAGCTGATGTACGAAGCCAAAGCCAAGCTGTTCCGTTCCATCGCTTACCGTACGTTGTGCTACTACTATGGCGGTGTGCCCCTCCAATTGGAAGAGGTGACCTCTCCCAAGACCGACTACACGAGAGCCACCAAGGAAGAGACCCTCAACCAAGCCATTGAGGATGCGAAGTTCGCCGCCAACAATCTGCCGGACATCAAAGACGTGCAGGACGGTGAAGTGAGTGCCCCTGCAGCACAGACTCTGTTGGCAGAACTCTATCTGGCCATCGGTGAGAACCAAAAGGCTGTAGACATGGCAACACAGGTCATCAACAATCCGGCACTCGCCTTGATGAAGGAGCGCTTCGGCTCACGTGCCACCGACGATGGCGACGTCTATTGGGACCTCTTCCGCCGCGACAACCAGAACCGCGGGGCAGGCAACACCGAAGGCATTTGGGTCATCCAGATTGAGCCCAACATCACCGGCGGCGGTGGCGACACAGGCCATGCCTTCTGGATAGACGGCGACTTCTGGCAGGAGCGTTGGTTCGGCATACAGACAGGTCTGTTCCGCTTTGTGAACACCACCACAGGTCAGGCAATCGCACCGTTCACATGGCCTACTGGCGACTACACCGGCGGCCGTGGCATCGGCAACTACTACAACACCCAACACTACTTCCTCGAGATTTGGGGAGGCGAAGGCAGCTATGACTATGAGCACGACATCCGCAACTCGAATTACAACTACCCGCGCTCTTACAAGTTCAACAACGCCTCGTTTGTGGAACAATACGGCTCGCTCTTCGGCGACGAAATCGACATCATGCATCCCAACCTTCCCGCCGGATGGGACTTGCAGACGGGTGAGTCCAAACCGGGCATCACATCGGCATCCAACGCCATTCCCAACCGTTACATGGGAGCCTATCAGACGAAATGCACATCGCCCTACAACCATCCGGACGCACAGTACGCCAACAAGTCGACCTATCTGTTGACGGGTTCTGCCGGAAAGACATACCAAGACCAGTATCTGTTCCGTCTTCCTGAGGCTTACCTCCTGCGTGCGGAGGCTTACGTGAAGCTGAACCAGAAGGACAAAGCCGCAGCAGACGTGAACGTAATCCGCAAACGTGCCCATGCATCTGAAGCTACGGCAGACCAGATGGACATGGACTACATCCTCGACGAGCGTCTGCGCGAGTTCGGTATCGAGGAGCAAAGGCAGTTGACCCTATCACGTACAGGAATGATGACCGAGCGTGTGTTGAAGTACAACCCGTATTACTCAGCCGAGCACTCCTCTAGCGGCAAGGCATTCGACAGCCACTTCGCCCTGTTCCCAATTCCTCAATCCTTCATCGAGGCCAACACGGACGCGAAGATTGAACAGAACCCTGGATATGACAACTAAATTTCCATCTTTCAGTTAGTATTAGTTTTTTCACAATCCGCTCTCTCTAATAGTAGGGAGAGCGGATTTTCAATAAATGAGCTCCTATGAGAACACTCCTTGCGATAATTGTGACAATCACTTTCATTCTTCCGATGAAAGCCGCAGACCGGTTTGTCAGTTTCACACCCACCTCCGGCTTTGTGAAAGTCGATGTGGAACATACGTCCATCGTTATCTACAAAGACGAAGACAAAGCGATACATCATGCCACCGGCAATCTGTCAGCCGATTTCCAGCGGGTGACGGACATCAAACTGCCCGTTGTCACTGTTGCGCCCCACACCCCCTCCATCGTTGTGGGCATCGTAGGGTCTCCAGTGCTCAAAGCCTATCAGCAGAACGGCATCATCCCGGCCGACTCTCTGCGGGGGAAATGGGAGAAATACATAATAGCGGTCACACCCCAAGGAGAGGTTGTGATAGCCGGCAGCGACCGACGCGGCTGCATCTACGGCATTTATGAGTTCTCCCGACAAATAGGCGTCACCCCATGGTATTGGTGGGCGGATATGCCCGTTGCGCATCACAAAAATATCTACCTGAAGCCCGGCACCTACACCGACGGCGAACCCAAGGTGAAGTACCGCGGCATCTTCATCAATGACGAGAACCCCTGCATGCAACAGTGGGCACGAGCTAAGTTCGGGGGGATGAATTCACAAATGTATGCCCACGTCTACGAGCTGCTGCTTCGCATGAAAGCCAACCTTCTATGGCCCGGCATGTGGGGATCGTTCAAAGAGTACAAGCCCCTGGTGCCCGTACTGAGGAACGACGACGGCAGCTACGAGGGCAACTGCTTCAACGAGGACGACCCACGGAACCCTCAACTGGCCGACGAGATGGGAATCGTGGTCGGCACCTCACACCATGAACCCATGCAACGCTCCCAACAAGAATGGATACGACACAAAAACGACTATGGCAATGGCCAATGGAACTACCTCACCAACCCTAAGGGACTGCAGAAATTCTTCCGCCAAGGCATCGAGCATACCAAGGACTACGAAAGCTTGATAACGGTAGGTATGCGGGGCGACGAAGACCGTCCTATGGACGACGCAGGCGGGAAAGAAGCCAATATGCAACTGCTCCACCGCATCCTGAAGGACCAACGCCGAATCATCGCCCAAGTCACCGGCCGACCCGCTCACCAAACTCCACAAGTGTGGACACTCTATAGTGAGATGCTCGACTACTACGACGACGGGATGGACATCCCCGACGATGTCACCATCATGCTTTGTGACGACAACTGGGGTGATGTCCGCAAAGTTCCTACTGCCGACATTCGCAGTCGGAAAGGCGGCTTCGGGCTCTATTATCACTTCAGTTACTACGGTGCTCCCCGTGCCATGAAATGGCTGCAACAGATGCAGGCACAGCACGTGTGGCAACAACTGAATCTCGCCTACGAGAATGGCATCGACCGCATCTGGATTGTCAACGTGGGCGACATCAAGCCCGCTGAATTCATGACCCAGTTCTTCATGGACATGGCTTGGGACCCTACACGCTTCCAGGCCGACAATCTGATGAGCTACACGACTGCATTCTGTTCCCAGTTCACTGCTGACCATGCTCCACAGGCAGCTTCCATCCTCAACCAATATAATAAGTACGCAGCCCGAGTTACTGCCGAGATGCTCGATGAGCACACCTACAACCTTGCCAGCGGCGAATGGAAACAGGTACGCGACGAATTCCTGGCATTGGAAGCAGAGGCACTGCGCCTGAAAGAAGAGATTGCTGACGAGGCTCAGCCGACCTACAACCAAATCATACTCTATCCCGTACAAGCACTCGCCAACCTCTACGACCTCTACTACTCCGTCGCCATGAACCACAAGCTCTACGACGACGGGGATGTGGAAGCCAACATGTGGGCAGATAAAGCGGAGGGATGTTTCCGACGAGACTCACTCCTCTCCCACCACTACAACAAAGTGATGGCGGACGGGAAATGGGACCACATGATGGACGAGGTGCACATAGGTTACTTCAGCTGGCACGCTCCACGGTACAATGCAATGCCTGTCGTCAAGAGACTCTCTACCCAGACGACAAACTGCGGAGGATACGTCTACAAGGAACAATATGGACAAGTCGTCATGGATGCCCGTAAGTACTACTCTGCCCAGGCGGACAACGGCATGGAGTGGACTGTCATTCCCGATTTAGGAAAAACATCGTCGGCATTGGCTCTGATGCCCACGACGCAGACTCCCGTAGCCTCCTCCCTTTCTTATAAGATGGAGATGGCTCCACGGGTGGACACGCTCCGAGTGCATCTAGTCTTCTCCACGGTGATGCCGTTCATCAAAGGCGGCCACGATGTGGAGGTCTCCTTCGACGATGGCCCTGCCCAGCGCGTCAACCTCAACAAGGATATGGACTGGCAACACTGTTACGACTTGATGTACCCCGCCGGCGCAGCCCGTGTGATCGAAGCCCTGGTAGCTTTCGATGCGCGGTCGATTACCGCCGGTACGCACTTGCTCCATGTGCGCCCTATGACACAGGGTCTTGTACTTCAACGTATCATTATCGACAACGGCGGCTACCGAAAATCTTTGCTATTTGGCAAGGAATCCGTATACTGCCGCGAATGCAATGCAATAAACGACCTGTGAACAACTTTCTCTGATAGATGATTTACCCTTGCTGCGCTGGACAGACCGACCGACGGCGGACGTTGCTGGAGTTCGACGAAGCGTTCCAAGGAGTGACACATCCGGCACGGTCGCAAACAGATACCGCTATCAGCTAGTCATACGACTTATAGACGCCGGTTGTTACGCGTGAAGACTTCGGTTGAAACGCTGTAACAACCGGCTTTCTTTTATGCATTGGTATAGTTCAAAAGGGTGTTTGGCAATTGTCATTCATGTGTACGGCAACTGCCATCCACGTGTACGGCAATTGCCGTACACGTGTTTGACAATTGTCAATCAATCATCGAGACGGTACTCTGCAAGGCATAAGCCCGTACCCTGTAATGGTTTAATGTATAGGGATAGGCATGAACTCCGGCAGGCAATCTCCGCCGTTGCCCATGATTTGGAACATCGGAACCGCATGTTGCCCCTGATTTGAAACATTTTCTGGGCGGTTTTGCCCCTGATTTGAGACAAATGCTGTATATTTGCCCTCGGGACTAAAACTTTCATGTATGTTCAAGAGAAGTATCATAGACAAGCTGACGGAATGGAAGATGGACGGCAATCACAAACCTCTCGTACTCCGAGGAGCCCGTCAGGTCGGCAAGACGACGGTGGTCAACGAATTCGGGAAAAGCTTCGACAACTACCTATATTTCAATATGGAGATGGCCGCCAACGTGAAGCTTTTCGAGATGGACATTCCGTTGGATGACCTCATCAACCTGCTCTTCGCGCGGGCAGGCAAGCCGATATTGAGCGGAACGACACTCATCTTCATCGACGAGATACAGAACTCGCCCAAGACGATAGCCCTGCTGCGCTATTTCTACGAGCAACGGCCCGACCTTTACGTCATAGCGGCGGGCTCACTGTTGGAGAACGTCATCGACATGAAAGTCAGCTTCCCCGTAGGGCGAGTGCAGTACCTTGCGCTACGTCCGTGTTCCTTCTATGAGTTTCTTGGTGCGGTGGGCAAAGACGACCTGCTAGGCGTGTTGCACCAAAAGGCTGAGTACACGGTGGCCTTACACGAGGAACTCATGTATTGGTTCAACCAGTACACCATAGTCGGCGGAATGCCGGAGGCGGTGAAACGCTACGCCGAGACACGTGACATTCTGTTGATAGACGATGTGTGCGAGACTCTGGTACAGGCCTACAAGGACGACGTGGAGAAATACGTGAGAGGGAACAAACTGACCGAAGCCGTCAGATTCGTGCTGTCGTATGGTTGGGCTTTCGCCGGAGAAACCGTGACGTTGGGAAATTTTGCCAATTCCGGCTACAAGTCGCGTGAGGTGGGCGAAGCCTTCCGACTGCTAGAGAAGGCGATGCTGTTGGAGTTAGTCTACCCCTCTTCATCGGCTCAAATGCCGCTGATACCCGAGACCAAACGGATGCCCAAACTTATATGGTTCGACACGGGATTGGTGAACTATCAGGCCGGCATACGAAGGGAGATAATCGGTTCCACGGACATGGTGGACTCCTGGCGCGGGCATCTTGCCGAACAAATCACTGCCCAGGAGCTGCTCACGACCGATGACCGTGTGGGGGCGAAACGAGGTTTCTGGGCCCGTCCCAACAATGGTGCCGAAGTGGACTTTGTGTTGCCGCACAACTCACGTCTCTACCCGATAGAGGTAAAGAGCGGAACGAACACCCATCTGCGTTCCCTGCAAGTCTTTATGGACTCCTCCGAAGTGGATGTTGCCATAAGAGTTTGGTCGAGCCCCTATTCCGTAGACAAAGTCACCACATCCAAAGGGAAACCGTTCACCCTCATCAATCTCCCGTTCTACTTGCTTGGTCGCATCAAGGAAATACTGGGGTGACGGAAGAGTGAGGCTTCATAAATAAAATGTAAACCACGATGAGCTACGACAAATGGACATCGTTTATGCTGATTGAGTAAAGGACGCTCCTTTACTGCAGCGAAATGCGCTGCACCTCTACGGGGCGGTTGAGGAAGATAGAGGCGGACTCCTGGAACTTCTGCTCGGACTCGGTGGTGAGGAAGCGACAGGTGCCCTGGCGAGTGCAGAGGGCATCCATCTCGGGATGGCGGTGGAGATAGTCCTGCAGACTGGCAGCTACATATTCGCCTTGGGAGACGATGGAGATGCCGGACGGGGTGTACCGACGGATTTTGTCGATGAGCAAAGGATAGTGGGTGCAGGCCAACACGAGGGTGTCAATCTGCGGGTCGGTGGAGAGAATGCGGTCGATGTATTGCTTCACGAAGAAGTCGGCACCGGGAGAGTTGTACTCGTTGTACTCCACCAACGGGACCCACAGAGGGCACGCCTGACCTGTCACCACAATGTCGGGGAAGAGCTTCTGCAACTCCAGCACGTACGACTGGGAAAGAATAGTACCGACAGTGCCCAAGATGCCCACGTGACGCGTGTGGGTGATGCCCCCGATGCACTCCACCGTGGGACGGATGACGCCCAACACCCGGCGATGGGCGCCCAACAGGGGCAAGTCGTTCTGTTGAATGGATCGAAGGGCCTTGGCGGAGGCAGTGTTGCAGGCAAGGATGATGAGCTGACATCCGCGTTGGAAGAGGGCGGTCACTGCCTGACGCGTGAATTCGTAGACAATCTCGAAGGAGTGTGGGCCATAGGGTGCACGTGCATTGTCGCCCAAGTAGAGATAGTCGTACTGTGGCAACAACTCGCGGATGCGGCTCAAGATGGTGAGGCCACCATAGCCTGAGTCGAACACACCAATGGGACCGGCACACTCCGGCAACGAGAGGGTCTGCATCTGTTACTGTGCCGCGATGCCAAGGGCAGCCATCACTTCAGCGGTGACGTCCAGTCCGCATGCGGAGTTGATGTAAGGGCAGTTGTTATTGTCTGTGTTGAGCACGTACTGCAGGTTGTGCTGCTCGGCCACGGCCTTGATGGCAGCGTCCAGCTTGGCGGTGACGGGGGCTGTCATCTCCTTCTGCGCCTTGGCAAGCTGTGCTTTTATCTCGCTCTTGAACTCGATGCTCTTCTCCATCAGCTGTTGCAGCTCCTTCTGTCGACGCAACAGGATGGCCTCGGGCAACTCTTTCTGATTCTGCAGGAACTCGGAATACTTCTTCTCGAACTCCGTCTCGGCACGTTTAATCTCGGCTTCGTATTTGCTCTTCAGCAGGTTCAGGCTTTCTTGCGCATCGGCGTAGTCGGGCATAGCCTTGAACACGTTGTCGTAACTCAGGTAACCGAACGTGGGCTGCGGAACCACTACCTCCTGCACAGTCACAGGCTCATCGGCTGTTTGTGCCAACACGCCCAACGGGGCGGCGAACAGTGTAATAATCAGAATCTTCTTCAGCATAGTCATGACTTAATGTATGTTTCAGTAGACAAAAGTACGGGTTATCTGCCGAATAATCAAACAAAATCAGGGATGATTGTGTTATCATCCCTGATTCGTCCGTTCCGGAGCGGTTTCCGGACAGTAATAGCGTCTCTTATTTAATGCCCAGTTTAGCTTTCACGGCATCCGTCACGTCGGTGCTCAGTGTCTCGCTGATGTAAGGCACACCGCCCTGCAAGTCCATAATGTAGACGTAACCGCCGGCAACGCCAACCTCTTTGATAGCCTTCTCGAGCTTCTCGCTGATGCCTGCCATCTTCTCCTGAGAAGCCTTCTGCAGGTTCTGCTGGCTCTCCTGAACGTATTGCTGCAGACGTGTGTAGAGGTCCTGCAGTTCTTTCTCTCTACGTTCTTTGATGTTGGCGGGCAATGTCTCTTTTGCCTTTTCGTAGTCATCACCTTTCTTCTGGAGCTCGTCCTGCATGATTTTCATCTCGCCTTCATATTGCGATTGCAGTTCTTTCAGCTCGCTCTGAGCTTTGGTTGTCTCAGGCATCAGCTGCATGATGGCAGCTGTGTTCACATGACCAAATTTCTGTGCGAAAGAGCACATAGGGATAGCAAGAAGCGCTATCAAGATAATTTTCTTAATCATAGATATTGTTGTTAATTGTTATTCGTCAGTTGTCAATCATAGTTTCATTGGTTACGTATCAGCAAAGGTATGGAAAGTTTTCCTAATATCCCAACTTCGTGAGCACTTCGTCGCTGATATCTATCGACGGGGAGGCAAAGATGATGCCTGCGTCGGAGGCGCGGTCGAGCACCAGTGAGTAGCCCTTGCGGGTTGCAATCTCCTTCACAGCCGTGTAGATGTCGTTCTGTATGGGCTCCATCAGGCTCTGCTGCAGCTTCTGCATCTCCCCCTCGTTGCCGAAGTATTTGCGGCGCAGTTCGCTGGCCTCCTTCTCTTTGGCCACGATGGCATCCTCCTTTTGCTTCTTCAGTGTAGTGCTGAGGTTCTTGGCCGTCTTCTGATAGTCTTCGTAGAGGCTCTTGGCCTGAGCGGTGATGGCTTCCACTTCGCTCTGCCATTTCTTCGACGAGGCATCCAGCTTGGTGTTGGCCTGCTCGTAGGCAGGTATCTGCTTCAGGATGTACTCCATATCGATGAGAGCGAACCGTTGTGCCTGCACGGCTACGATGGCAAAGCAGGCGAGTGCCAATGACAAAACTCTTTTTTTCATAATCCTTTTGTTTTTTAGTCGTTCAAACGAGGTTTAGAATTCCTGTCCGATGATGAAGTGGAACTGGCTGCCGCTGTACTGCGTGCTGCCGAATACCTTGTCGAAACCGTATGCCCAGTCAATACCCATCATACCTATCATAGGCAGGAAGATACGTACACCGACACCGGCCGAACGTTTCATATCGAAGGGGTTGAATTTCTTGATGTCCGTCCAGGCATTACCACCTTCGGCGAAAGCCAAGGCGTAGATGCTGGTAGAGGTCTCGAGCATGATGGGGTAACGGAGCTCCAGACCCAGACGGGAGTAGGCGTAGCCTTCGTATCCGTACGGGGTGAGCGATCCGTTCTCGTATCCACGCAGACCGATGGTCTCGGTGGCGTAGCTGCTGGAGTAACCTGTCATGCCGTCACCACCGACGTAGAAGGTCTCGAACGGAGATTTCTTATGTTTGTTGTAGTGGCCCAACAGACCGAATTCCACACGGGTCATCAGCACGGGACACTTGTTGCCTTCGGTGAGTGCGGTGTACATTTTGCCTTTGAACTTCCACTTGTGGTACTCAACCCATTTGTATTTCTTCTTCATGTCCTCGGTGTAGTTCGGGTCGCTGGTGCTGGTGGCCAGGCTAGCGTAGTCGACACCGTCAAACGATGAGTAAGGCGGGGTGAACTGCACGGAGAGTGAGAAGTCGGAACCTTCACGCGGGAAGATGGGGTTGTCCGATGAGCTGCGCGACAGTGTCAGTCCGAAACTGATGTTGTTGCATCGGCCGTTGGCGATGAGGAAGTATTTCCAGTCCTTCAGCACATAACGTTGGTAGGACATCTCCGCCGTCAGGGTGAAGTAGTCGTCCGGCCACTTCAGACGTTTACCCCAACCGATGGAGAGACCGTAGAGTTGTACGGACTTGTCCGGGTCGTAGTAGGAGTCCATGCTGTAGCCGTAGTAGCTGCTGTTGTAACTACCATAACCTCCATAATAATAGTTGTAGAGATTGCTATAGTAGGAAGAGTTGTAGTAGTTGTCGTTCACGTCGGTCTGCTTGGAGTAGAAAGCGGTGACGGAGAATTGGTTCGGCCGCTTGCCTCCAAACCAGGGGTCGAAGAAGGAGAGGCTGTAGGACTGGTAGTAGCTACCGTTGGTCTGACCGCTGATGGTCAGTGTCTGTCCGTCGCCCTGCGGCAGGATACCGCGTCGGTTCTCGTTCTTCGAGAAGAGGTTCTTCATGGAGAAGTTTGTGAACTTCAAGCTCAGCTTACCGATGACACCTGTCTGTCCCCAACCTGCGGAGAACTCAATCTGGTCGTTGGCTTTCGACTCGAGGATGTAGTTGATGTCCACCGTACCGTTCTGTCCGTCGGGCTTCACGTCCGGCTTGATGGTCTCGGGGTTGAAGTGTCCCATCTGAGCCAACTCACGGTAGGAACGTTCCAGAGCCGCTTTGCTGAAGAGCTCACCCGGGCGGGTACGCAGCTCACGACGTACGATGTTTTCGTAGAGTCGGTCGTTACCGGTGATGCGCACGCGGTTGATGGTTGCCTGGGGACCTTCGATGATTCGCATCTCCAGGTCGATGGAGTCGTTGTCGATGTTCACCTCCACAGGATCTACCGATGCGAACACGTAACCATTATTATAATAGGCGTTCATGATGGCATCCTCGTCCTCGTTGACGCGCTCCTTCAAGAGTTTCTGGTTGTAGACATCACCTTTCTTCAGGCGGAGGGTCTCTTCCAGGCGGTCAGAGGGATAAACGGTGTTGCCCACCCACGAGATGTTGCGTACGTAGTACTTGTCGCCCTCCTCGATGCGGATGAAGACATCCACCGTACGGTCGTCGAAGTTGGAGATGCTGTCCTCCACAATCATGGCGTCGCGATAACCCAACTCGTTATATTTGTTGATGATGTTTTCCTTGTCCTCCTCGTATTTCTCCTCGATGAACTTCTTGGTGCGGAAGATATTGACGAGTTTGTTCTTCTCGTTGGTCTTCTTCATCAAGCGTTTGATTTTCTTGGTGGGGATGGCCTGGTTACCTGCGATGGTAATCTCATGCACTTTCACCTTCTCCTTCTTGTCGATGTTGACCTCAATGGAGACGAACTTCTTGTCCTTGGGGTCGTCTCTCTGGATGACCTGCACCTCAGCGTTCTTGAATCCCTTCTCGTCGAAGTAACGTTTCACCAATATCTGTGTACGGTTTATCAAGTTGGGAGTTATCTGTCCGCCTATGGCGAGTCCCAGTTTCGTCTCGAGATCCTCGCGCTCGGACTTCTTCACGCCCGAGTAGCGAATCTCCGACACACGGGGACGTTGAGCAAGTACGATATTCAGATAAATCTTGTTGCCGACAATACTGTCCGCCTCGATGCGTGCGTTGGAGAAGAGTCCGTGACGCCAATAACGGCGGATGGCAGATGTAATCTCGTCGCCCGGCACCGTGATGTTCTGTCCTACGGAGAGTCCCGAGAGGCCTATCAAGGTGAAGTCCTCGTAACCTTCGCCACCGGTCACGTTGATGCCACCGATTTCATATTTGCGCGGGGTTCCCGAGTAGAGGATAACGGGTTTCTCGTCTTTGTTGTCCGGTGTGTCTTGTGCCCAGCCGGTTTCAGGGACCAGGGATAGGCACCCAAGAATGACAACGCCAAGTATTGCGGGTATTTTAGATGTTAGTTCCGAATATGTTCTCATCTTTACAGATTATTCATTAGTCAATTCAATTTGTTCGCTTGTCTTTCCAAACCGTCTTTCGCGCTGTTGGTATTCCCATATAGCTTTATAGAACTCCTCGTCGTCGAAGTCGGGCCAAAAGGTGTCGCAGAAATAGAGTTCGGAATAAGCGCATTGCCACAACAGGTAGTTGCTCAGGCGCACCTCGCCGCCCGTGCGTATCAACAAGTCGGGGTCTGGCATGAAGGCGGTGGCCAGATAACGGCCTATCAACTTGTCATCGATGGCCTCGGGCTCCAGCGTATGGTTCTGCACCTCGCGTGCCATCCGCCGCATGGCTTCCGTCAGTTCCCAGCGTGAAGAGTAGCTCAGTGCCAGCACCAGGCACATGCCGGTGCTTACCGACGTGCGTTGAATGCACTGCTCCAGTCGGCCTCTCACGTTCTCGGGCAAGCGGTCCATGTCGCCGATGATGCGGAAACTGACATTGTTCTTCATAAAGATTTCCTCCTCTACCGACTCGAAGAGCAGTGCCATCAGCGCTGCCACTTCCGCTTGAGGACGGTTCCAGTTCTCGGTGGAGAAAGTATATAAGGTAAGGAACTTCACACCGGCCCGTGCAGCGGTCTCCACAATCTGTCGCACAGTGGCGACACCTTGCTGATGTCCGTAGTTGCGCGGATGTCCGTGTTGTTTAGCCCATCTCCCGTTGCCATCCATGATGATGGCCACGTGCTGCGGGATTCTGTTCTTGTCAATTTGCTCCTTATATGACATTACTATATATAATAAGGTATATGTGTGTTATTCTTGAATCTTCTCATAGCCCAACCGGTTGATGCGTCCGCGCCACACCTCGTTGCTCTCGGTCCACATAATCCAGATGTAGTTGTTGGCATCCACCACATAGGCAAACTTCTCGGTACGTCCCTTAAAATCATCGGGCAACATCACCTTAGAGGTAGTTGGCTTCCAGGTGATGCCGTTGTCGACAGACTCATACAGCGCATCGAAGGGCTCCGTAGTCTCGGCTTTCGAAGAACTGCTCTCACTGCCAAAGGCATAGAACCGGGAGTCGTAGGCAATCATTCCCCAGCTCTTCAAGTCAGGGAATCCGTAGGTGTTGTCGGCGGCCTGTTTGTAGTAGGTCCACTTGCTCTCTGTGGAGAGACGGCTCCATACCACAGCCGTGGTGTCTTCCTTGTTCTCGCTCTCACCCATCACCAGTATGCGTTCTATAGAGCCGTTTGTCGGCAGTTTGTTCACTCCATAGGTACTGTAGAACGGGAACGAACCGCGTTCACCCTCGTCGGTCCACGTGAGACCATCCGTCGAGGTCACAAGTCTGCCGGCATTGCTGATAGCGAACAACTGGTTCGACGATGCGGCGAATGGCCGCAAGATAGCGGTGTCTGAGCTGACCTTCGTCCAATTGATGCCATCGGTAGAGCTATAGAGATTAGTCATATCGGTGACGTACATCCGGTTCTTGAAGGTAATCAACGACCGATAGTCAGCAAATTCTAAGCTAACCTGTGTAAGGTCTGTCCAGTTCTTGCCATCGGTAATGTCGGTGGAGGTCACAGACACCTTTCCGGTGTTGAGGTCCTGTACAAACAGGTAGATTCTATCACCCAGCGTCAACGCCTTATAGCGTCCGTTGGACGTGACGTTCAGGTTAGCACCTTCCAGTCGGGTCCACTGCAATGAGTCGGGGTCTTGCTTGTGCACGTTAATCTGTGCGGTGTAAGCGCGGGTAGTGCCGTCATAAGCATAAACCTTGAACTTAACAGGATTGGTGAAGTCAAGTGAGTCGGTGGAACTCCACAACGTATCCTGATTGTTCTTCTCATATACCACGCCGAGTCCTACAGCGCTGATGCTAATCACCACCTTGCTGACGTCTGTGCCCACGGGTAGCGAGTCGACGTTGTATATTCTGTTTTCGTTCTGATTAATCGTGAATTCATAGTCACTTCCCGTCAGGGTTACCACAACTGTAGTGTCACTGCCGGAGGAGGTCTTCTGCGTCACGTTACTCTCAATGTCGTCGATAGAGAAGGAAGAGATAAGTGCGTCCGAGGTATATTCGGTTTCTGTGCTGTCATCGTTAAGGCAAGCAACGAACAAGAAGGGAACCGCCAGTAAACTACATATAATGTATAAAGTCTTTCTCATTATAGATGAAGATATTGTTTTATAAGCTGCAAAAATAGGAACAATTTTCGCTACGCAGAACATTCAAGGTAAGTTTTATACAAATTTATGGATAAACCCTTGTAAGGAAAGCATTTTACTAAATTTATCTCCGAATATCGGCAAACTGTCTCACGCCAGACCAATTATTGTTAAATGGCACGAGAAAGAGCTCCCTCACAGGTACGCCATATATATATAAGGTATAGGAGCAAAGTCCCCAATATGCTGTTGGATGGATTCGATGGCAAGTTAAGTTCCTCAAAGTGGTACACGATAAACCATTGCTCGCAGGACACTGCCGCCCGCGACATCAAGGACTTGATAGAGAAAGGCATCCTACGGAAGACTGACGAAGGCGGCCGTAGCACCAATTATGAGTTGTGCGAGGATTAAAGACGTTAGCACAGACAAGGAATCCCTCAATAAGGGAGGAACTTCACTGTTTTCCATCCTCATTGAGGGATTCCTATTATTGTTACGAGAAGTAGTACTATTCAGCGAAGAGTTTGTCGAGCAATTCGTAGAACTCGGGGCTCTCGCCTACGATGCTCTTCACGATGTTGCCTTGCGGGTCGATGACTACCTTGGTGGGATAGCCCAACACGTTGTACCGGTCGGGCATGTCGCAACCGTCAGCACAACGGACTTGAATCCACGGCATGGCATTGTCAGCCACGGCTTTCTTCCATTTCGCTTCGGTGTCGCGACAGTCGATGCTGACGAACTCCACTTTGCTCTTGTGCTTCTCGTAGGCCTTCTTCATGTCAGGGATGCCCTTGATGCACCATCCGCACCAGCTGCCCCAAAAGTCCACCACCACATACTTGCCGCGCAGACTCTCCAGCGAGATTAGGTTTCCGTCCAGTCCCGGCAGGTTGAACGCAGGAGCGGGCTTGCCTTCCAT
>CAVINS010000055.1:0-22277 GCA_963643925.1 Bacteroidaceae bacterium | reverse complement strand
AATAAAAATGACTTGAAATAACAACTGTACCTCTGTACACTGTACCCCTTCGCCCAGGTCTCAGCAGTCGCTTCCTTCTACAAAGCCCTGTGCGTCAGTGAGTTTGCGTTTGTCAGTACGGCTGCGTCCGCTTTTTCCCCGGTGTGTACAGTTCCTACGGTTGCCAGGGGTGGGTTTCGGAGCCTCGACGGTCTACCCTCCGTACGCCACAGCACCTATGGCGCCGCAGATGACGATCATCAGGATGGGGTTCACACGGAAGAAGCGGGTGCCCACGAAGGCGGCCACGAAGAGGGTCACACTGAGGATGAACTGGAACAGGTCGTCCGAGGGGCGGCTGAAGTTCTCGGGAGTCATCAGCAGCAGGGCGGCGGCTGCCAACAGTCCCACCACCGCAGGACGCAGGCCCTGGAACACCGACTCCACCAGAGGGTGCTTCTTGTAGCGCAGGAGGAACTTGCTGATGGTGAGCATCAGGACGAACGACGGCAACACTACCGCCAGCGTGGCAATGGCACTGCCAAGGATGCCCACCGCGTGGGAATAGCCCGCGTTGACGATGGCCGTGTAGCCCACGTAGGTGGCGCTGTTGATGCCGATGGGGCCAGGGGTCATCTGGCTGATGGCAACCATGTCGGTGAACTCGGAGCTGCTGACCCAGCCGTAGCGCGTCACCACCTCGCCCTGGATGAGGGAGAGCATAGCGTAGCCTCCGCCGAAGCCGAAGAGGCCTATCTTCAGAAAGGTGTAGAACAATTGCAGGAATATCATGGCTCGTGAGTGTCAGATTGGTGTTTCGCCACGAAGCGGCCCCATAGGTAACCGCCCACGCCGGCAATGATGATGATGTAGACAGGAGAGACGCCGAGGGCCCAGATGAGCAGTGCGCTGACGATGGGAATCCACACCGTGCGGCGGTTTATCTTGCTCGACTTCGCCACCGAGAACGTGGGTGCGGCAATGAGCGCCACCACCGCGGGACGGATGCCCTTGAAGATGCTCTCCACCAGGTGGTTGTCCTTGAACTGCTGGAAGAAGAGGGCGATGGCCAGGATGATGAGGAACGAGGGGAGCACGGTGCCCAGCGCCGTGGTGAGGCTGCCGCGCAGGCCGCGCAGCTTGTAGCCGATGAAGATGGCCATGTTGACGGCGAACACGCCGGGCGAGGATTGGGCCACGGCCATGAGGTCGACAAACTCTTCCTTGCCTATCCAGCCTTTCTTGTCAACCACCTCACGCTCGATGAGGGGAATCATGGCGTAGCCGCCACCGATGGTGAAGAGGCCTATCTTGAAGAAGATGCTGAAAGATTCGAAATAAATGTTCATTGCAATGTCGATTGCATTGCGGGGGAAGCCGAACTTCCCCCGGCAATACTTATCTCTTGTTCTTAACAACCCAGTTTTTGGCGTTGACGAAGGCCTCTATCCACGGCGTCACCTGGTCTGTCCCGCGGCGGTCGGCGGGGTAGTAGGCACACTGCCAGGGGAAGAAGGCACGCTCCAGGTGGGGCATCATGGCCACGTGGCGGCCGTCGTCGCTGGCAAGTCCGGCTACGGAATAGTCGGAGCCGTTGGGGTTGGCAGGATACTCGTCGTAGCTATACTTGGCGATGACGTTGTATTTGTCCTCGTCGTAGGGCAGGGAGAACTTGCCCTCGCCGTGAGCCACCCAGATGCCCAGCTTGTAGCCGCTGAGCGAGCCGAAGAGCACGCTGCGGTTGGTGGGGATGGTGAGGCCCAGGAAGGCGGACTCGAACTTGTGCGACGTGTTGTGCATCATGCGTCCCTTCTTCTTGTGGTCGGGGTTGATGAGGCCCAGCTCCATCATCAGCTGGCAGCCGTTGCAGACGCCCAGCGAGAGGGTGTCGGGGCGGCTGTAGAACTTGTCGAGCGTCTCTTTCGCCTTGGGGTTGAAGAGGAAGCCTCCGGCCCATCCCTTGGCGGAGCCCAGCACGTCGGAGTTGGAGAATCCGCCGCAGAAGACGATGAAGTGGATGTCCTCCAGTGTCTCGCGTCCGCTGATGAGGTCGGTCATGGTGACGTCCTTCACGTCGAAGCCTGCCAGATAGAGCATGTAGGCCATTTCACGCTCGCCGTTGGTTCCCTTCTCGCGGATGATGGCGGCTTTGATGCCGCTGGGCGTACGGCGGTCGGGGTCGAGTCCATACTGCGACAGTTTGCCGGTGAACTGCGGTCCGAAGACCATCTCCAGGGGCTGGCGCTTGTAGTTCTCGAAGCGGGCCTTGGCGCAGCCGTTGAGGCTCTGCTTGCGGTCGAGCAAGTAGGACGACGAGTACCAAACGTCGCGCAGATAGTCGATGCCGAACTGGTAGGTGGCGTCGCCCCTGGTGACGAGGATGTGGCGTTCGTCTGTGGGGGCGCCCAGCTTCACGTAGCCCACGCCGGCGTCCTCCAGTATCTTTTTCACCTCTTCCTTGTGCTTGTTCTTCACCTGAATCACTACGCCGGGGTTCTCGGCAAACAGCACCTTGATGATGTCGTCTTCCTTTATCTTGTTGAGGTTGATCTCCATGCCGCCCTCGGTGTTGGCGAAGCACATCTCCAGCAGGGTGGTGATGAGACCTCCGGCGGAGATGTCGTGTCCGGCGAGCAGCAGGCCTTTGTTCACCAATTCTTGGATGGCGAGGAAGGCGTCGCGGAAGTATTCGGGGTTTTGCACCGTGGGCACGTCGTCGCCCACCTTACCGAGCGATTGTGCGAAGGCGGAGCCTCCGAGGCGCAGTTTGTCGAAGCTGAAATCCACGTGGTAGATGGTGGTCTTGGGGTCGTTCACCAGCACGGGAGAGACCACCTTGGTGACGTCGGCCACCTCGCCTCCGGCGGATACGATGACCGTTCCCGGGGAGATGACCTTCTCGCCGCCAGGGTATTTCTGCGTCATGGAGAGGGAGTCCTTGCCCGTGGGCACGTTGATGTGGAGCTCGCAGCAGAAGTCGGACAGTGCCTTGACGGCTGTGTAGAGGCGTGCGTCCTCGCCCTCCTGTGAGCGGCAGGGCCACATCCAGTTGGCAGAGAGCGAGAGGCTGTCCATGCCGTCGGCAAAGGGTGCCCACACGATGTTTGTCAGCGCCTCTGCCACGGAGAGTACAGAGCCTGCCGCAGGGTTGGCAAGTGCGGCTTGTGGGGCGTGTCCCAGCGAGGTGGCGATGCCCTTGCGGCCACGGTAGTCGAGGGCCACCACACCGCAGTCGCTCAGCGGCAACTGCAGCTCGCCCTGGCACTGCTGGCGGGCAATCTTTCCGGTCACGGAGCGGTCCACCTTGTTGGTGAGCCAGTCCTTGCAGGCCACAGCCTCCAGCTGCAGCACGCGGTTGAGGTATTCGTTGAGGTGGGCGGTGTCGTAGGTAGCGTCCTGGTAGTGGCGTTCCACGGTCTTGTCCACCATGTAGGTCTTGGGTGAGGAGCCGAACATCTGGTCCACAGCCAGGTCGAAGGGCCGTACGCCGTCGGCCTGCTCGAAGGCGAAGCGTGCGTCGCCGGTGGTCTCGCCCACCACGTACATCGGTGCGCGCTCGCGCTCGGCTATCTTGTGCACGTGCTCAATGGCTTCTTCCTTGATGAGGAGTCCCATGCGCTCCTGGCTCTCGTTGGCGATGATCTCCTTGGCCGAGAGGGTCTTGTCGCCGATGGGCAGCTTGCTCATGTCGATGAGTCCGCCGCACTCCTCCACGAGCTCCGAGAGGCAGTTGACGTGGCCTGCCGAGCCGTGGTCGTGGATGGAGACGATGGGGTTCACATCCTCCTCGCACAGGGCTCGCACCACGTTGTTGGCACGCTTCTGCATCTCGGCGTTGGCGCGCTGCACGGCGTTGAGCTCGATGCCCGACGAGTAGCGGCCTGTCTCCACGGACGACACGGAGCCTCCGCCCAGACCGATGCGGTAGTTGTCGCCGCCCAGCACCACAATCTTGTTGCCCTTCTCGGGTTTGCCCTTCAGGCAGTCGCGCTGGGTGCCGTAGCCCACGCCACCGGCGAGCATGATGACCTTGTCGTAGCCGTAGAAGGTGTCGTCCTCCTTATGTTCGAAGGTGAGCACCGAGCCGCAGATGAGGGGCTGTCCGAACTTGTTGCCGAAGTCGGAGGCTCCGTTGGAGGCTTTGATGAGGATTTGTTCGGGAGTCTGATAGAGCCATTTGCGCACGGGCAGCAGCTCTTCCCATTCGCGGCCCTCGTCGGTGCGTGGGTAGGAGGTCATGTAGACGGCCGTTCCGGCGATAGGCCACGAGCCCTTGCCGCCTCCCATACGGTCGCGGATTTCGCCGCCAGTGCCTGTGGAGGCTCCGTTGAAGGGCTCCACGGTGGTGGGGAAGTTGTGGGTCTCGGCCTTCAGCGAGATGACGGTCTTGATGTCCTTGATGATGAAATAGTCCGACGTGGAGTGGTCCGCGGGAGCGAACTGTTCCACCACGGGGCCTTCGGCGAAGGCCACATTGTCCTTATAGGCGGAGATGATCTTGTTGGGGTTCTCGGCGGTGGTCTTCTTTATCATCTGGAAGAGGGACGACTCCATCTCCTTGCCGTCGATGATGAATGTGCCGCCGAAGATTTTGTGGCGGCAGTGTTCGGAGTTTATCTGTGCGAAGCCGAACACCTCGGAGTCGGTGAGCTTGCGTCCGAGGTCCTTCTCCACCTTCAGCAGATAGTCCATCTCCTCGCGCGAGAGGGCGAGTCCCTCCTTCTCGTTGTATTCCTCGAGGTTGTCGACGTATATGATAGGTTCGGGCTTGCGGTTGGTGGTGAACACCTCCTGGTCGAGCCCCTTGTACATGCGTTGCAGCATGGGGTCGTAGTCGGCGTTCTCGTCCTTCACGGGGAAGTATTCCTCGATGCGGACGATGCCGGTGAGTCCCATGTTCTGGGTGATTTCCACGGCATTCGTGCTCCAGGGTGTGATCATCTCCCTGCGCGGACCGACGAAGCAGCCCCGTAGGCTCTCCTCGCTCTCCTGCTTGGCGTCGCCGTAGAGCCAGCAGAGTTTCGCTACATCTTCAGAGGATAACTCGTGGTTGCTCTCGGTGGCAATCACGTTCTTTTCTGAGGTTCTGAAAAATAAAATCATATACGTAAATAATTTTGTTGTATAAACGTGTCCTATTCACTTAAGAATGCGCAAAGTTAAGCAAAACCCCCGGTCCCCGAAAGAAAAGAGGGAAAAAAGAGCGCCGGAGCGGTGCTATGAGGCCCTAAAAGGGTGGTGTACAGAAAAAATTGCACTTATCGTGGTACTATAACAAAAAAAAGTGGCATCTTTGCAACATGAATTATTGGTTAGAACAAGTATCGCTGTTAGAATTTCTAATGAAGGGCTTCGTTATAGGCGTGGTGGTCTCCGCGCCCTTGGGACCTGTTGGGGTACTGTGCATACAACGGACTCTGAACAAGGGTCGCGCCTATGGTCTCGTCACGGGGCTTGGTGCGGCCTTGAGCGACATTATCTATGCGCTGATAACCGGCTACGGCATGAGCTTCGTTTTCGACTTCATCCAGGCGAACATATTCTACCTGCAGCTCATCGGCAGCGTGATGTTGCTGCTGTTCGGTGTCTACACGTTCCGCAGCAATCCGGTGCGGTCCATCCGTCCCGTGTCTGCCAACAAAGGCACGTTGGTGCACAACTTCGTGACGGCGTTCTTCGTCACCCTCTCCAATCCGCTCATCATCTTCCTGTTCATCGGATTCTTCGCCCGCTTCGCCTTCGTGCTGCCCGAGATTCCGGTGTATGAACAGACGCTGGGCTACATCGCCATCCTGACGGGAGCCGTGTCGTGGTGGTTCTGGACCACCTTCTTCATAAGCAAGATACGCAACCGCTTCAACCTTCGGGGCATCTGGTTGCTCAATCGCATCATAGGCGGCGTGGTCATCGTGCTCTCCCTGGCGGGATTCTTCTGGACCATCACGGGTAACTCACTCTATTGAAACAAATCGGGAACATGTTTATAGCGGAACAACTGAAAGAACGGAACATCGCCGAATACCTATTATATATGTGGCAGGTGGAGGACATCCTGCGCGCCAACGGCCTCGACATCGACAAGATACGACAGACCATCATCGACCCCTGTCAGCTCGACGACGACCGCCGGGCGAAGCTCACCCAGTGGTACGAGGACCTGATAAACATGATGCACCTCGAGGGGGTGGTGGAGAAGGGCCATCTGCAGATCAACAAGAACGTCATCCTCAGGCTGACGGACCTGCACCTGCAGCTGCTGCGCTCGCCCAAGGTGCCCTACTACGGGGCGGCCTACTACAAGGTGCTGCCCTACATCGTGGAGCTGCGCGCCAAGGACCACCAACACGACACCTCCGAGCTGGAAGTCTGCTTCAACGCTCTCTACGGCGTGTTGCTGCTGCGCCTTCAGAAGCGGGAGGTGACCGAGGCCACGGCCAAGGCTGTGGAGGAGATCGGCAAGTTCATCTCCCTGTTGGCGAACTATTACGACAAAGACCGCCGGGGCGAGCTGGACGATTTGCTGGAGTGAAAAGCCCCATAGACCCGGTGCTCCGGTTGAAGCGCTTCGCCGGGCGCCTTGCAGAAGGGACGAGTTCCCACTCCGGCTTCTTTGGTCAGAGAAGGAGGACGCTTTGCCGGGCGCCTTGCAGAAGGGACGAGTTCCCACTCCGGCTTCTTTGGTCAGAGAAGGAGGACGCTTTGCCGGGCGCCTTGCAGAAGGGACGAGTTCCCACTCCGGCTTCTTTGGTCAGAGAAGGAGGACGCTTTGCCGGGCGCCTTGCTGAAGGGACGGCCCTATGGTGCGGCCCCTGCGGCTCCCGACCCTTCCCTACGGGGAGGTGGCTTGGGGATGAGAAAAGAAACTGTTTATATAATCCCCCTTCCCCGCGCGTGGGGAGGGACCACTTATTTATAAAGTTTGTAATGATGAACGAAATTGAAAGAAGAAGGACTTTTGCGATTATCGCACACCCGGATGCGGGAAAGACATCGCTGACCGAGAAGTTGCTGCTCTTTGGCGGACAGATTCAGGTGGCCGGCGCTGTGAAGTCGAACAAGATAAAGAAGACAGCCACTTCCGACTGGATGGACATCGAGAAGCAGAGAGGCATCTCCGTAACCACCTCGGTGATGGAATTCGACTATCGCGACTATAAAATCAATATCCTCGACACCCCGGGTCACCAGGACTTCGCCGAGGACACCTACCGCACCCTGACGGCCGTGGACAGCGTCATCATCGTGGTGGACGGTGCCAAGGGCGTGGAGGCTCAGACCCGCAAACTGATGGAGGTCTGCCGCATGCGCAACACGCCGGTCATCATCTTCGTCAACAAGATGGACCGCGAGGCAAAGGACCCCTTCGACCTGCTCGATGAGTTGGAGGAAGAGCTCGTCATCGGCGTGCGACCCCTGACGTGGCCTATCGAGAGCGGCATCCGGTTCAAGGGCGTCTACAACATCTACGAGCACAACCTCAACCTCTTCCAACCCTCCAAACAGACTGTGGCGGAGAAGGTGGCCGTGGACATCAACACCGACGACCTCGACCGTCACATCGGCACCCCGCTGGCAGAGAAACTCCGCAGCGAACTGGAGCTGATAGAGGGCGTCTATCCCGAGTTCGACGTGCAGGCCTACCTCCGCGGCGAACTGGCTCCCGTGTTCTTCGGCTCGGCGCTCAACAACTTCGGTGTGGAGGAGCTGCTCAACTGCTTCGTGGAGATAGCCCCATGTCCGCGCCCTGTCACCGCACTGGAGCGCACCGTGGACCCACAGGAACCCAAGTTCACCGGCTTCGTCTTCAAGATAACCGCCAACATCGACCCCAACCACCGCTCGTGCGTGGCATTCTGCAAGATCTGCTCCGGACGCTTCACCCGCAACACACCCTATTACCACGTGCGCCACGGCAAGTCGATGCGCTTCTCGTCGCCCACACAGTTCATGGCCCAGCGCAAGACCACCGTGGACGAGGCTTGGGCCGGCGACATCATCGGCCTGCCGGACAACGGCACCTTCAAGATAGGTGACACGCTGACCGAGGGCGAAAACCTCCACTTCAAGGGCCTGCCCAGCTTCTCGCCGGAGATGTTCAAGTACATCGAGAACGCCGACCCCATGAAGGCGAAGCAGCTCAACAAGGGCGTGGACCAACTGATGGACGAAGGTGTGGCGCAGCTCTTCGTGAATCAGTTCAACGGCCGCAAGATTATCGGCACCGTGGGACAGCTGCAGTTCGAGGTCATACAGTATCGCCTCGAGAACGAGTACAACGCCCTCTGCCGCTGGGAACCCATCAGCCTCTACAAGGCCTGCTGGATAGAGAGCGACGACGCCGAGGAGCTGGAAGCCTTCAAGAAACGCAAATACCAATACATGGCCAAAGACCGTGACGGACGCGATGTGTTCCTGGCCGACAGCAACTACGTGTTGCAGATGGCACAGATGGATTTCAAGCACATCAAGTTCCATTTTACAAGTGAATTCTAATATATAGGAGATTATGACAATGATGAACGAACAAATGAACGAAGACATCAAGCGCGCCATCGAGGTGATGCAGCAGGGCGGAGTCATACTCTACCCCACGGACACCGTCTGGGGCATAGGCTGCGACGCCACCAACGAGGAGGCCGTGAAGCGCGTCTACGAGATAAAACGGCGGTCCGACAGCAAGGCCATGCTGGTGCTGGTGGACTCCGAAGCCAAAGTGGAATTCTACGTGAAGGAGGTGCCCCTGGTGGCTTGGGACCTCATGGAACTCAGCACCAAACCACTGACCGTCATCTTCGACGGAGCCCGCAACCTGGCTCCCAACCTGCTGGCGGAGGACGGCAGCGTGGGCATTCGCATCACCAAGGAGGAGTTCTCAAGACAACTCTGCATGCGGTTCAGGAAAGCCATCGTCTCCACCTCGGCCAACATCAGCGGACAACCCTCGCCGGCAAACTTCAGCGAAATATCCGACGAGGTGAAGCAGGCCGTGGACTACATCGTGCAGAGCCGCCGGACGGAGAAAGGCCGCCCCAAACCCTCGGGCATCATCAAACTGGGAGCCGACTGCTCGGTGAAAGTCATCAGAGAATAAGAAACGACATAGCGTGGCATTTTAATTTGCGGAATGGAAGTTACAGAAGAGAAAACAACCCTGTTGCAACGCTTCATCCGCTGGCGCGACAGTCACGTCAGCGAGAAGCAATTCATCCTGCTGCTCAGCTTCGTGGTGGGCATCCTCACCGCCCTGGCAGCCCTCATACTGAAGTGCATCATCCACTGGATAGAGTTCTTCCTGACGGACAACTTCGACGTGACGGGAGCCAACTGGCTCTACATGCTCTACCCCGTGGTGGGCATCTTCCTCACCGGACTGTTTGTGCGCAACATCGTGAGGGACGACATCAGTCATGGTGTCACCAAAATCCTCTACGCCATCTCGCGCAAGCAGTGCCGCATCAAGAAACATAACGTGTGGTCGTCCGTCTTCGCCAGCGCCATCACCATCGGCTTCGGCGGTTCGGTGGGAGCGGAGGCACCTATCGTGCTCACCGGTTCCGCCATCGGCAGCAACCTGGGACAGGTCTTCAAGATGGAGCCCAAGACGCTGATGCTGCTCGTGGGCTGCGGCGCCGCCGGTGCCGTGGCAGGCATCTTCAAAGCCCCCATCGCCGGACTGGTGTTCACCCTGGAGGTGCTGATGATAGACATGACCATGTCCTCGCTGCTGCCGCTGCTTGTCACCTGTGTGACGGCCGCCACGGTAAGCTACATAGCCACCGGCACCGAGGCCATGTTCCGCTTCCATTTGGACAATCCCTTCGTGATGGAGCGCATCCCCTACGCCATACTGATGGGAATCTCCTGCGGCCTGGTGTCGCTCTACTTCACCCGCACGATGGACAAGATTGAGGATGTGTTTCGCCGATACTCCAACCCCTACGTGAAGCTGCTCATCGGCGGTGTGATGCTGAGTGTGCTCATCTTCCTCTTCCCGCCGCTCTACGGTGAGGGATACAACACCATCGGCCTGCTGCTCAACGGCACCTCGCTGGCGGACTGGAACCAGGTGCTCGACAACTCCCTGTTCTACGGCTACGGCAACCTGCTGCTCGTCTATCTGGCCCTCATCATCCTCTTCAAGGTGTTTGCCTCCAGCGCCACCAACGGCGGTGGAGGTTGCGGCGGAATCTTCGCTCCCAGCTTGTTCCTGGGCTGCATCACCGGCTTCATCTTCGCCCGCTTCTGCAACCAGTTCGATCTGGGTGTCTACATCCCCGAGAAGAACTTCGCATTGCTGGGAATGGCAGGCGTGATGTCCGGCGTCATGCACGCGCCGCTGACAGGCATCTTCCTCATCGCCGAGCTCACCGGAGGCTACGACCTCTTCCTGGCCCTGATGATAGTCTCCGTCAGCGCCTATCTGACCATCATCGTCTTCGAGCCCCACAGCATCTACTCCATGCGCTTGGCGAAGAAGGGCGAACTCATCACCCACCACAAGGACAAGGCCGTGCTGACGCTGATGAAGACCGAGAGCGTGGTGGAGACAAACTTCACCACCGTCGCCCCGGAGATGGACCTGGGACAGATGGTGCACGTGGTGTCCAAATCGAAGCGCAACGTCTTCCCCGTTGTGAACAAGGAGGGCGTGCTGCTGGGCGTGGTGCTGCTGGACGACATCCGCAACATCATGTTCCGCCAGGAGCTTTACCACCGCTTCACGGTGGACAAGTTCATGACCTCCGCCCCTGCGCGGCTCAACATCAACGACTCCATGGACGTGGTGATGTCGAAGTTCGACGCCACCGGCGCATGGAACCTCCCTGTGGTGGACAACGACGGCAAGTACCTGGGCTTCGTCTCCAAATCGAAGATATTCAATACGTACAGACAAGTGTTGGTCGACTATTCGGCCGACTGAAAACAATTCACAGAACACGACAATGGAAAAGAAAGATTTGCGCATCGTATATATGGGCACCCCCGATTTCGCGGTGGAGAGCCTGCGCGCCTTGGTCGAAGGCGGTTACAATGTGGTGGCTGTCGTCACCATGCCCGACAAGTCTGTGGGTCGCCACGGCAGTGTGCTGCAACCCTCGCCCGTGAAACAATATGCTGTGGAGAAGGGCCTCCGCGTGCTGCAGCCCGTCAATCTGAAGGATGAGGCCTTCGTTGTGGAGCTTCGCGCTCTGCAAGCCGACCTCCAGATAGTGGTGGCTTTCCGCATGCTGCCCGAGGTGGTGTGGAACATGCCTCCAATGGGCACCTTCAACCTCCATGCCTCGCTGCTGCCGCAGTATCGTGGCGCGGCTCCCATCAACTGGGCCGTCATCAACGGCGAGACGGAGACAGGCATCACCACCTTCTTTCTGAAGCACGAGATTGACACCGGCGAGGTCATCCAGCAGGTGCGCATCCCCATAGCCGACACCGACAACGTAGGCACCGTGCACGACCGCCTGATGATGCTGGGCGCAAGCTTGGTGGTGGAGACGGTGGACAATATCCTGGCAGGACGTGTGCATCCCGTGCCCCAGGAACAGCTGATGCGTGCCGACGTGGAACTGCGTCCCGCTCCGAAGATTTTCAAGGACACCTGCCGCATCGACTGGAGTAAGCCGCTGAAGCAGGTCTACGATTTCGTGCGCGGACTGTCGCCGTACCCTGCCGCCTGGTGCGAGCTTGTGCGCGAGTCGGACGACAACCGCCAGAGTCTGAAGGTCTATGTGGCGGAGAAGATTTTTGCCTCTCACGGGTTGCCTTGCGGACAGGTGGTTTCCGACGGTAAGAGCTACCTGCATGTGGCTGTGTCCGATGGTTTCCTCGCTGTGAAGGAACTTCAGCTTGCCGGCAAGAAACGCATGCCGGTTGCGGATTTCCTCCGTGGCTTCAAAGTGCAGGAGGCGTCTTATCGCTGCTGCTGAGGAATAGTTTCTCTGAATCCATAAAAACAGTAGCGGGCTGCTTCGAGATTCATTCTCCGAACACAGCCCGCTGCTTTTATGTATAAATGAAAACTTTTGTCCTCTGGCTTTTTGGGCAAGCTACTTCATGTCCTTGAAGCGGCTGTAGATGACCTTCAGCGCTATTTTGTCCTTGGCGCCTTTCAGCTTGGCGAAATTCATCTCCAAGTCGTGGCGGACGCTCACAATCACCGACTGGTTGCTTACCGTCTGCGTCACCATGGTGATAGGTATCAACACCACCTTGTTCCAGTCCGGATCGCTGTTGTAGCCCGTCGGGTCGTTGCGCTTCTTGCTGCGCAGACTGTTTACGTAATAGGCTATGTTGCTGAATACGTATTGGTTATACGAATCCAGGAAGGTCGTGTAGTACGACGTGTGGTTGTCGGGCACCTTGTTGTTCTCGAAGTAAGTGTGCAGCTCCGACTTCGGTATCATCAGCAGCGTCTCCGGCGTCGACATCTGGTACTTCCCCTCGTTGAAGGTATTGTACTTCGTCAGCGTCAGCTGTGCGGAGTTGATGGTGTCGTTCAGCGAGAGGTCGTCGATGGGCAGTGTCACCTCCGTGAAGATGCCCGCGGGGGTCATCAGGTAGGTGCAATCCGTGTCGTCCACCAGCGTCTCCAGGTTCGAGGTCTTGAAGTGGTTGGCTTGCACCACCTCGCTGGTGGCGGCAAACTGTGCCACGCCTGTCACCAGGGAGTCTGCCTCGCCTGTCGAGCTTTCTATGTAATAGTCGAAGTATACGTTCAGGTGTGCCTGGTCGATATTGAGCACCGTGCCGTCGCCCTGCGAGCAGCGGAAGTAGAATCCCTTGCAGACGTTCTCTATGAAGGCCTCCGTGGTGGCGTAGTTCTGCTTGCCGGTGTTGTTGCCCTCGGCGTCGGTCTCATAGTATTTCTGCAGCATCTGTGTGCCGTAGTCGTCCGGCAGAAGGATGCGCACGTTGGGGTAGTAGGAGCTGGTCCAGCGCAGCGAGTCCTTCACGGTCTTGTCGACGGCGGTGTAAGTCTTGGTGGCTATGGGGCTCTGCGAGGCGTCGTAATAGTCCGCCGGATTGAGGTCGGTGTAGAAGTTCTGCTCCTCATTCAGTCTGACTGAGAGCGGATAGACCTCCACGGTCTGCGCGTTGAGCGAGTCGCCGAAGTAGGTGGTATAATAAAGGCGAAGCTCCGTCAGCTTCGCTTTGATGGTTCCGTCGCTCTCTTTCTTGATGTGCTCGGGGAACTCGAATCCTTCGAGGCAGTTGAACTGTGCCAGGAAGTCGCTCTCGAAAGTTGTCTGTGTATAGGGGTCGGTGAATTTGCCCAGGTAGGCTGTCGATGTCTTTGCCAGCAGCGACTCTGCCAGTATGGATTTCGTCGTCACGTCATATTGGTCAACTGTCACCTCCACCTCATCGCCTTCCGGCATGGTCTCTTGTCCGATGGTGGACGTTGAGTCGTCGCAGGCCGAGAATGCCATTGCGGCAAACATCAGACCTAAATAATGTACTTTCATTCGTGTATATTGAGTTGAAAAAACTAATACTACGTTACTGTTCAGATCTTATCCCCACACCTTGTCGTAGAATTGGCTGCAGGCCTCGGCATAGTCCTCCGGCTTCTGGAGTCCGAGCATGGGCAGGTTCAGGTCTTTGGCGTATGCCACCAGCTCCTCGGGGGCCTTCTCGCTGTTCACTATCACGCCGTCGGAGAACCGGAGCGCCATCTTCTGCAGCTCCATGCACGAGTCGATTCCCCTCAGCTGGTTTTTGTCCACGTTGTTGGTTCCCTTCAGGGCCACGCGCGAGGGGAATCCCTCGGCTATGGGTGTCTTGAAGCACTCTTCGTAGAGCGAGTACACAATCTTGGAGTCTCTGAACGAGGGTTCGTCGCGGCAGGCCGTCTTGATGTAGAACGGCACCACCGACGTCATCCATCCGTGGCAGTGCACGATGTCGGGCACCCAGCGGAGCTTCTTCACCGTCTCCAGCACGCCGCGGGCGTAGAACACCGCGCGCTCGTCGTTGTCGGTGTACTCGACGCCGTTCTCGTCGGTCATCATCTGGCGTCTCATGAAGTAGTCGTCGTTGTCGATGAAGTAGACCTGCATGCGGGCGGACTGTATGGAAGCCACCTTGATGATGAGCGGATGGTCGGTGTCGTTGATGATGAGGTTCATGCCCGAGAGGCGAATCACCTCATGCAGCTGGTTCCTCCGTTCGTTGATGTTTCCCCATTTGGGCATAAAAGTTCTTATTTCTCGCCCTGTCTCTTGAATGGCCTGTGGAAGCTTTCTGCCCCAAACGGACATTTCGGATTCGGGTACATAGGGAGTGATTTCTTGAGTGATAAATAATACTTTTTTTGCCATCATTGTGTGATATCTAAGTCTTAAACGTTTCGCAAAGATACGAACTTTTCTCGAAACTGCCACGTTTCCTGCACAAAAAATCTTTTCCCGCTTTATGGCAACGTGCTGATATACACCGCATTGGATGCCTTGCGGCACGGCAAAAAACGTCCCTGGCTTTGCATTATTTTAGTTTATTTCTTCTTTATATGGTAAATAATGGCTTATTTTGCAGCGATTTCAGATAAGGGGTTTAAACTAAGACTTGAAAAATGAAATTAGTAAAGACTATTAAAGAACTACAGGCCGGGCTTGGCGCTCTCCGCGGCGAGGGCAAGCGCATCGGCCTCGTACCCACCATGGGAGCCCTCCATGCAGGCCATGCCTCCCTGGTGAAACGCAGTGTTGAGGACAACGACGTGACCGTTGTCAGCGTATTTGTGAATCCTACCCAGTTCAATGATAAGAACGACCTGGCGAAGTATCCGCGCGACCTTGAGGCCGACTGCCGGTTGCTGGAGCAGGTGGGTGCCTCGTTCGTCTTCGCTCCCGCTGTGGAGGAGATGTATCCCGAGCCCGACACACGCCAGTTCAGCTTCGCACCGCTCGACACGGTGATGGAGGGCGCCTTCCGTCCGGGACACTTCAACGGTGTGGCGCAGATTGTGACGAAACTCTTCGATGCCGTCGAGCCCGACCGCGCCTATTTTGGCGAGAAGGACTTCCAGCAGTTGGCCATCATCCGCGAGATGGTGCGTCAGCAGGGCTACAAACTCACCGTCGTGGGCTGTCCCATCGTGCGCGAGGCCGACGGCCTGGCGCTCAGCAGCCGCAACGCACGCCTCTCTGCCGACGAACGCCAGCAGGCCTTGGGCATCTCCCGTACCCTCTTCGGCAGTGTGGACTATGCCAAGAGCCACACCCTGGCGGAGACCCGCAAGTATGTGGAGGACTGCATCGCCGCCGCTCCCGGACTGCGGTTGGAGTACTATCAGATTGTGGACGGCAACACCCTGCAGCCTGTCGCCCAGTGGGACGACTCGGCCTACATTGTGGGCTGCATCACCGTCTTCTGCGGCGAGGTGCGTCTGATTGACAACATCAAGTATAAAGAAGAAACCAAATAGTTCGACGACCGATTATGATGGTAGAAGTACTGAAATCGAAACTGCACTGCGCCCGTGTGACGGAGGCGAACCTCAACTATATGGGCAGCATCACCATCGACGAGGACCTGATGGACGCCGTCGGCCTCATAGCCGGCGAGAAGGTGTACATTGCCGACAACAACAACGGCGAGCGCTTCGAGACCTACGTCATCAAGGGCGAACGCGGCTCGGGCTGCATCTGCCTCAACGGTGCCGCCGCCCGCAAGGTGCAGGTGGACGACATCGTCATCATCATGTCCTACGCCCTGATGGACTTCGAGGAAGCCAAGCGCTTTGTGCCCAAGGTGGCTTTCCCCGATGCCAACAACAAGCTCGCGTAGCGACGGGGGAGCGCACACACGACATCCTTATTTAGGCAAATAAAGTATACTAAAACTGAGAGAGGGACATCCCGCATGGGGTGCCCCTCTCTCTATGTCTTGTCCGCTCGTGGCGTGGCAGTGGCTTATCCTATCATGACGAGGTCTGTGCCCTCCATCACCGAGTCGCCCACCTTCACGTTCACGGCTGTCACCTGTCCGTCGCGGTCGGCGTTGATGGTGTTCTCCATCTTCATGGCCTCCAGCACCACCACGGTCTGACCCTTCGTCACCGTGTCGCCCACGTTCACCTTCACGTCGATGATGACACCCGGCAGCGGAGCCTTCACTCCCTTGCCTTTGGCTGCCGGCGCTGCCGCTGCGGCGGGTTTTGCCTCTGTCGCTGCCTGCGGGGCTGCTGCGGGGCGCACCACCGGCTTTATCACCGGTTTCTCTTCCTCTTTCTTCTCCAGTTCCACCTGGTAGGCCACGCCGTTCACCTCGATGTTGGCGATGTTGCCCTCTATCTCACCAACGTTCACTTTGTAATCTTTGCCGTTGATTTTATAGTTGAATTCTTTCATCTTTTTTCTAAAGTCGATTTTAGGAGTTTAACTTATTTCTTCTGCGGAGTTGCGCGCAGCACGTGCCATTTTCCGCTCCAGGGTGAGTTGGTGCGGCGTATGGTGAGCACCTGTTGTTCCACGTCGTGCACTCCACCCAGCGTCTCGTACAGAGCCATGGCGATGGCCGCATACACGTCTCCGCACTCGCACTGGGTCTTGCTTGTCAGTTCTTTTTCTTTCATTGTGAAAAGCATTTTTTCGTTAGAGAGGAATGTTGCCGTGCTTCTTCGCCGGGTTTGTCAGCTTCTTCGACTGCAGCTGGGCCAGGGCGCGGATGATGCGGAAACGTGTGTTGCGCGGCTCTATCACGTCATCGATGTAACCATACTTCGCTGCGTTGTAGGGGTTGGCGAACAGCTTCGTGTACTCTGCCTCTTTCTCTGCCATGAATGCCTTCGGGTCCTCGGCCTCTTTGGCTTCCTTGGCGTAGAGCACCTCCACGGCACCGGCACCGCCCATCACGGCAATCTCTGCCGACGGCCATGCGTAGTTCATGTCGCCGCGCAGCTGCTTGCAGCTCATCACGATGTGCGAACCGCCGTAGCTCTTGCGCAGTGTCACGGTCACCTTGGGCACTGTGGCCTCTCCGTAGGCGTAAAGCAGCTTGGCGCCGTGCAGGATGACGGCGTTGTACTCCTGTCCTGTGCCCGGCAGGAATCCCGGCACGTCCACCAGCGACACGATAGGAATGTTGAATGCGTCGCAGAAGCGCACGAAACGGGCACCCTTGCGCGAAGCGTTGCAGTCGAGTACGCCGGCGTAGCGCGAGGGTTGGTTGGCGACGATGCCCACCGACTGTCCGTTGAAGCGGGCGAATCCGATGATGATGTTCGTGGCGTAGTTCTTCTGTATTTCCAGGAACTCGCCATTATCCACGATGGCGCCTATCACCTTGTACATGTCGTAGGCCTTGTTGGGGTTGTCGGGGATGATCTCGTTCAGCAGGTCCTCCTTGCGGTCTATCGGGTCGGTGCACTCTATGCTCGGAGCCTCCTCCATGTTGTTCTGGGGCATGTAGCTGAGCAGCTTGCGTATCAGTGCCAGGCCCTCTTCCTCGGTCTGTGCCGTGAAGTGGCATACGCCCGACTTTGTGGAGTGCACGCTGGCGCCTCCCAGGTCCTCCTGGCTCACGTCCTCGCCTGTCACCGTCTTCACCACCTTCGGTCCTGTCAGGAACATGTACGATGTGCCTTCCATCATCAGTGTGAAGTCCGTCAGAGCGGGTGAGTACACGGCGCCGCCGGCGCATGGGCCGAAGATGCCGGAGATTTGCGGGATGACACCCGAGGCGAGGATGTTGCGCTGGAATATTTCAGCGTATCCTGCCAGGGCGTTGATGCCCTCCTGGATGCGTGCGCCGCCGGAGTCGTTGAGTCCGATGCAGGGTGCGCCCATCTTCATGGCCATATCCATCACCTTGCAGATTTTCTGTGCCATTGTCTCCGACAGCGATCCGCCGAACACGGTGAAGTCCTGTGCGAAGACGTATACCAGACGTCCGTCAATGGTGCCGTATCCTGTCACCACTCCGTCGCCGGGGAAGGACTTCTTCTCCTGTCCGAAGTTGGTGCAGCGGTGTCTGACGAACATGTCGAGTTCTTCGAAACTGTTTTCATCCAGAAGCATAGTGATGCGTTCGCGGGCTGTGTATTTCCCTTTTGCGTGTTGCTTTTCGATGGCTTTCTCGCCACCGCCCAAGCGAGCCTGTGTGCGAAGCTCCACCAGCTCTTTGATTCTTTCTAATTGATTGCTCATACCAATTGATGATCTTTATACTTTATATGATTAATGTTCACAAAGTTCTGTCAGCACTCCCAGTGTCGATTTCGGGTGCAGGAAGGCGATGCTGAGGCCCTCGGCGCCTTTGCGCGGAGCCTTGTCGATGAGTCGGATGCCTTTCGATTCGGCGTGTGCCAATGCCTCTGCCACACCGTCCTCTATGGCGAATGCCACGTGGTGCACTCCGGCTCCCTTGTTCTCGATGAATTTTGCGATTGTACTATCGGGGCTTGTCGGCTCCAGCAGTTCCAGTTTGGTGTCGCCCACCTTCAGGAAGGCAGTCTTCACCTTTTGGTCTTCCACTGTCTCGATGTTGTAACACTTCAGGCCAAGGACCTCTTCGTAGTAAGGCAGTGCCTCTTCGATGCTTTTCACGGCAATGCCCAGATGCTCAATGTGCGAAATCTTCATAGTTTTATACTTTGTTTATCGGCCCAAAACGGCCGGTTGTTTTGAAAATGATTACAAAGGAACGTATTTTGCGCCGAACGGAGAAACTTTTCTCCAATTATTTGCTTCCGCGGGGTGTTAATTAAGGCTTATCCGTCTGCTGCCCTTGGCGTACGGGCATAAAAAAAGGGTCAACGCCTTGACCCAATCTTTGTTAACCTTAAATCTAATACTATGAAAAACACGTTGCAAAGGTACGCATCTTCTGCAATACTGCAAACAATCCAAGCAAAAAGGCATGTTATATAACACCTTTTAATAGTTTCCTTCCCTCACCGCCGTTTTTGTTAAGATTCGTTTTCGGTAGGAAAGGGAAATTAAGTGGGGCATCGGGCGCACATTTCCCGTTTTCCCTTGTGGGCGATGTCATCGGGGGCACCTCCTTCCTGGGTCGGTGGATGAAAGCGTGATGGATTGTCACGGGTTGTGAAAGCGTTACAACTTGTAACGGTTTGAAGATGTTCGCTTGGGGTGCGGAGTGGGGGCGGATAAATTTGCCGATTATCCCAACTTGTTCCTAAGTTTGCTTAACTCCCTTTTGGTAAAAGAAAGAATCTCCTCACCCAATTTGAACATTTCCGTGCAATACAAATCAAGTTTTCCGTTTGTGTCCAATTGAAAATTCTTTTTCGCATTTGCCATAGCTTCTTGAAGGTATACAGGATGTGCTTGAAAATTAAAACCGCCAGAGATTTGGGCGTTTACATATTCCTTGAACGAGGTGTATCGCTCAGAATCGTAGTCCTTGGGTTTCGTATCGAAAAAGTGATAGAAAAGCCAAATCTCAAAACACGGATTGCTTTGGGCGACATTTCATGCTTTATAGGGCTTCACTTCATCATATTTACTGACGACAAGTCTGTTCTGCTCGTCACAGAATTTACACAGCGGGGCAATCTTGCCTTCCTTTTCCGACATATCTGTGTCGAACACAAACCATACTGTGTCGCCATGCATATAATCCACTGAATATCTTTTGGTGTCTTTCAGAAAGGTCCGCTTTGCATTCTCCATCAATTTTAGAGGATCCGTCCCGTCCTGAGGTGGTATCGTTATCACTTCAAGATTCGAAGAGCATTGGTTGAAGAAAGAGAAGTATGCCGGTTCTGTCCCTGCGCCTTCGCAAACCACGTAGATCTTGTGGGAGTCTTTGCAGGGCTCCTTCTTTGTATAATCTTTTATTCTCCGTATCATATCACCAATGCAAATCTTTCAGGTTCGACAAGAACGGGATGCCTCCATAGCGGCCATTGAGGTATCCATTTTCGATGTTTGCTGTCTTGTGGATGTTGAAGTCGCTCAAGGGGTAGAGTTGGGTGGCTTGTTCCACATCCTTTTGGGCAAACCATATTTCGTCCGGGCGGAAAATGTCCTGGTCCAGCAGGCTCGACTCGTGAGTGGTGAAGATAAGCTGCCCCTTGGCGCTGTCGCTCTCCGATAGTTTCTGTACCAAGTCCCTTGTCATTATGGGGTGCATGCTGCGCTCTATCTCGTCCACGACGTACACCTTGCCTCTGTTCAGGACGTCAAAGAGCATCGGCATATATTCAATGAGCCGTCTTGTGCCGTCCGACTCGCAAGCGAGCGGAATCTCCACCAGGCTTCCGTCCAAACCCTTGTGTTCGGAGCAAAGGGTTTTCCTGTATACACATCCGTCCTCATACACGATGTTGGCGATGTCGTTTGTTCCCTCATTGTGCATGGTCAGGGGCACACCCGGCGCGGCTTTGGCCTTTTTCGCCATTTGGGACAGTTTGAGGTCCTGCTTCATGTCTTCTTCAAGAATCAGCTCTTTCTTGACGGACAACCTGTATACCCCTGTGCCAAGCTCCGGGATCAATGCGTTCACCATGTCGCGAAACTGTGCGTCGGTGTCGAGCGTGTGCGGGATTGTCCACGAACGCACATCGGGCCGCACCACCTCCAGTTTTTCGGCGAACCAATCGTAGGCATCCTTGCAAGCGGCCACGGCTTCGGGATAATATGTTGCGAGGAACGGGAGCAACAGCATGTCTTTGCGGACGAGCTTTGTCAGGGCATTGACGAACACGGTGTTCACCCCTTCGCCCGCGAACTCGTGCCCGATGCTGATGCCGTCAGCGGTTCGGACGAAGATTTCCTTGTCCGTGGTTTTTTTGCTCAACAGCAATTCTTCTGCGAACACTTGTTGTTGGTCGAAGGCGATGTGATAGTAGAAGATATTGCTTTTGTTGAAGAATTCTATTGCCAGTTCCGATGGTTTTGTCCTGGTGTCGCTGTCAAATGCGAAGGCGATGTCGTTCCCGAAAGTCATCTTCGACAGACTTTCGGTCTTTATCAGTGTCGCCAGGAAACTGATGGCTTCCAGCAGGTTGCTCTTTCCGGCACCATTGGCGCCATATATGGCGGACAGCCTGAGCGCCGTGGCATGACCGCACTCCAGCTTGTGATTCCCATGGCTCTTGCTCTTGCTCGATGGGAACGTATTGAACTCCATTGCACCTTTGAACGATGCGAAATTTTCGATAGAGAATCTTAACAACATGTCAATTCCGTTAGATGTTCACGGCAAAGGTATGCATAATTTGTCGGATTCTGCATGTGCGAAGTCTAAAACTTCACCCGTCGACGTTATTTTAATGTGTATGTCCTATAATCCCCGGTGAAGAGGCATTGGTTCGCGGCTGTTTTCCCGGATGCGCAAATGTTGGGTGGAAAAACGAAGAGCGAAGCCTTTCGGCTCCACTCTAAATGTTTTCACAACGGAATAATCCTTATTGTGATTTGCTTCAAATTAGTGCGGCAAACGTATAACTTTTTTTTGTATCGTGCAAGGATATTGAATTATTTTATATATTTGAAGCCTAATTTTAAATGATGGATGCTATGAATAAGATATTAGGACTGGATTTAGGTAGTGCCTCCATAGGGTGGGCTGTCATCGAAGAGGATAATGACGCTACCAGAATATTGGGAATGGGAAGCCGCATCATACCCTATAACGGTACAGAGGCGGACGATTTTACAAGGGGCGCGGGCGAGACACGCAACTCCCTTCGCACTCAGAAACGCACGATGCGAAAGGGTTATGACAGATACCAACAGCGACGGCAAAACCTTGTCGCGTTGCTGACGGACAACGGTATGATGCCCGACGAGACCCTCATGCGCGCACCCAAAATGACGCTGTGGAATTTGCGCAGCCGGGCGGTGACGGAGGACGTCACGGCCCAGGAACTGGGCAGACTGCTTTTGTGGCTCAATCAGAAGCGAGGGTACAAAAGCAGCCGGAGCGACGCGTCGCTCGACAAAAAGGAGACGGACTATGTGCAGGAAATCAAGGACCGCTATGAGAGCATCCGGGGGCGGCAGACCATAGGACAACATTTCTATGAAGAGCTGAAGAAGAACGAGTATTTCCGGGTGAAAGAAAACATCTTCCCCCGCGACGCCTACAAGGAAGAGTTCGATGCCATCTGCAACCGGCAGAAGGGTCATTTGGGACTGTCCGATGAACTCATCAGTCGCATAAAGGACGAGATTATCTACTACCAACGGCCCTTGAAATCCCAAAAGAGTTTGGTATCGGTCTGCGAGTTCGAGGGACATTGGATTAGCAAGGACGGCAAGGAGCTGTTCATCGGACCCAAAGTAGCCCCCAAGAGTTCCCCTCTGTTCCAGTATGCCAAGATACTGGAG
>CAVINS010000054.1:0-23744 GCA_963643925.1 Bacteroidaceae bacterium | reverse complement strand
ATTTATTTGGTCATTTATTTGGTCATTGGGGGCATTTACCATGCCGCCTTTTATGACTACATAAATTTTTCGTTGTCTATCAGTGAGTTGCGATAACTTTATCGTACCATTATTGGGGACATTTATATGGTCATCGTTCTGCGTGGAGTCATGTATGCCTGCAGAACTTGCAGCCTCTTCGCACTCGGTAGAAAAGACATTGACGCAAAAGACCGTTAACTTGGAGACATCAAACTCGGCCTGTTCATTCCCGTTATCATGCAACATATCCTGCACACGCTTCACACCTTGGTTGAACATGTTGACGTATTTCATCTCCTTCATGGCCTCGGCTATGATGGGGTTGCGATAGTCGTTGACCGTGGGGAAGTTCTCGGGTCGGGCCTCGCCATAGAGTCCTCCTGCGTTCATAATCTCTATGTGATCGTCGAACTGATAGAGGCGAATCGGCATGTTGGCTTGGTAGTCACGGTGCATACAGGCATTCATCATCAACTCCCGCAAGGCTTTGTTGGGATAGTTGATGACGGTCTTTTCGCGGAACAGGCTGACTGCGACTGGACGTTGGGTGACGATGGCATTTTCTACAAAAGACTCCAGTTCGGGGAGCATCCTGTAGAGCGGTCCTTGAAGTCGCTTCTCATTCAGCACCTCACCACCTTTTTCTTTACCTGCGAACCTCACATACTGCACGTAAGCTCCCGGCATGAAGTATCTCGGATTCTTGCCAAAGAGTATCAGTGCAGCATACGTGGGGCAATCGTGCGTGCGGTCGTACAGCCGAACGGACGCAAGTTGTTCCTTGATGTCCCGTTTGTCCTGGGCAAGCACGTCGGCATCGACCACGGCTGGCAAGTATGTGTTTCGGATGTAGTCGAGGTTTAGGTCTTCCAGTGTGGCCCCAAGACATGGCGTTGCATCAAATGTCGCCATATAGGCCGTGCGACGTTCGGTCAGGATGCGTTCCTCCGCTTCGCTTGTGATGTCTCGTCGTGGTTCTACCCGGACAAATATACGACCACGATAACGCACGGGCGGCATCAGCGATGGAGAAACTTCCGCCACAAGCAAATCTCCCTCCGGAAACTCGAACTTGTCGACACTCATGACAGGCAGAGGTAAGATGTTGCCGTCAGAACGTATGCCGGATATCTTTTTCAATAGGGCGTCGTCGACTGTCAAACCGGATAGGGTACCATCATCATTGGCGCCGATGAGCAGATATCCCTTCTTGCGGGAGTCGGGCAAATCATTGGCGAACGCGCAGATGGCCTCACAGAACTTGTCCATGTTGCCAGTGGAGATGGTCCTCTCCACACGATAGGTCTCTGTGCTTTTGAGCAAGGCGGGTATCAGTTCTTTCGTTATCATGACAATGACAGGTGGTTTGTTGGCGAAGATACAATAAAAAAGCGGAAACATTTCGATAGGTGTGCGAAATCTCATGAAAAAGCATAGATTTCGCACACCTATCGGGGGTAAGCACGCCAAGAACGGTGGCTGCGGACTATCGGTGGGCAGGACACTATCGCGTGTTAGCTATTGCTATTATGGTTGTTTGCGACAAAATAGTTGCATGGATTTGCTTTTTATCGGATTTCGATATAATTTTGCGGAACTTTAAAAGCAAAACGTCGAAAGGATAATAATACAATTATAGCATGATAACATTTGTTGCTTCTCTCTGCATACTCATAGTGGGGTATGCCCTCTACGGACTTTTCGTGGAACGCGTGTTCGGAGCGGACCGAAACAGGAAAACTCCTTGTTACACAATGACAGATGGCGTGGACTATGTGCCGATGTCTACGTGGAAAGTTTACTTGATTCAGTTCCTCAACATTGCCGGCACGGGACCTATCTTCGGTGCCATACAGGGAATCTTGTTCGGACCGGCGGCTTACCTGTGGATTGTGTTGGGCTGTGTGCTCGGCGGTGCTGTGCACGACTACCTCTCCGGCATGATTTCCCTGCGTAAAGGCGGCGTGAGCCAACCTATACTGGTAGGCCAGGAGATGGGCCGGCGGATGCAGCTTGTCGTCATGGTGTACGTCATCGTCCTGCTGATCATGGTGGGTGCTGTGTTTGTCACCACTCCGGCAGGTCTGTTGGCGAACCTTACTGCTGGATGGGGCGAGTGGGCTACCCCGATGTTCTGGTCCGTCATCATCTTCCTTTATTATATGTTGGCCACCGTGTTGCCTATCGATAAACTGATTGGCCGCATCTATCCGGTCTTCGGTTTGGTGCTGCTGTTTATGGCGGTAGGCCTGCTGTGGGGCATCTTCACACAGGATGGCAATGTGCCTGAAATCACGGGAGCTTTCACTAATCACCACCCGTCGTCGCCAATTCCTCTCTTCCCGGGCATCTGCATCACTATCGCCTGCGGTGCGGTGAGCGGATTCCACGCTACGCAGTCGCCTATGATGGTGCGTTGCATCAAGAACGAGAAACTCTGCCGACCGGTGTTCTATGGTTCCATGATTACCGAAGGCGTCGTGGCGCTGATTTGGGCCGCCGCAGCCATTAAGTTCGGCGACTCGCTTCAAGTGCCTGGCGACACGCCTTACGAGAAACTGCTGTTCGCCATGACCGACAACGGATCGATAAACCCGGCCATCATTGTGAACAATATCTGCAATTCGTGGATGGGTAGCGTGGGTGCCGTGCTTGCCCTGCTGGGCGTGATTGTCGCTCCTATCACCACGGGCGATACGGCATTGCGCAGTGCGCGCCTGGTAGTGTACGATTTCTTCCACATCAAGGATACGGGCGTAGTGAAGCGTCTGCTCATCAGTTTGCCTATCTTTGCTGTGGTGGTGCTGTTCATGACGATTCGTTTCGACGTGCTGTGGCGTTACTTCGCTTGGGGCAACCAGACGCTCTCCATCTTTACCCTATGGGCCGTCACCATCTGGCTGGTTCGCCATGGCAAACTCTTCGTCGTTTCGCTGGTGCCGACGGTGTGGATGATGCTCACCTGCACGTCGTACATCGCAGTGGCAAAGGAAGGACTGGACCTCTCACCTCTGATAGGCAACATCACGGCTTGCGTAGTGACGCTGGCTTCGCTGATACTCTTCTTCCGCTGGTACTACCGCGGCAAGCGGAAAGGCTTCCGAGTGGACGAAGAAGCATAAAGGAAAATGAAGAGCTACAGGCATAAGGAAGAGAGACTCCGTATGTAGTAGCTGACGATATCTATGATAGCGGTTGTGGGCTCTTCGAAGGGTTGCAACCGCTATCTGTTTATTGGACTGACTTAAAAATGGAAGAGGCTGCACCATTCGGTTGGCGCAGCCTCTTCTGTATAAGTGATTGGAATGATTCCGGGAGTTACTTCACTTCCCACGTGTCGTTGGTCATCAACAGCTCGTTGAAGTTGTGGTATTTCTTCTTTTCCTTCAACTCCTCTATCTGCTCAGCAACGGCCGTCTCGTAGGTCGGAGCGTCGATGTCGCGAATTACACCCAGAGCGATGGGGAAGTCCGGACCTTCCATCAGCGCCAGCTTCAGCTGCAGGGTGTTGTCCACGCAGTGAGCGTCGTGCACCAGGATGTCCTTCTCCGTGATGCCGTTCTCGCCCAGCTTCACCACCTTCAGACCGAAACCTTCCTGCATCAGTCCGTACTCGTTGTGCTCGCCGAAGAGCATCGGCTTGCCGTGAACCAGGTGGATGGCGTTCTTGGTGCGTCCCTCGCGGCTGTACACCGCGTCGTGTGTGCCGTTGTTGAAGATGACGCAGTTCTGCAGAATCTCGCAGACGGCGGCACCCTTGTGCTGCTGGGCGGCCTTCAGGATCTCCACCGTGCACTCGGCGTCGGTGGCCACGGCCCTGGCAAAGAAGCGTCCGCGTGCGCCGAAGCAGAGTTCAGCGGGACGGAACGGATCCTCCACTGTGCCGTAAGGAGAAGATTTGCTGACGAAACCACGGGGTGAGGTGGGGGAGTACTGTCCCTTGGTCAGGCCGTAGATGCGGTTGTTCAGCAGTATCATGTTGATGTCGATGTTGCGTCGGATGGCATGGATGAAGTGGTTGCCGCCGATGGCCAGTCCGTCGCCGTCGCCCGAAATCTGCCAGATGGTGAGGTTGGGGTTGGCAACCTTGGCACCTGTGCTGATGGACGCTGCACGGCCGTGGATGGTCTGCATCGCATACGTGTTCATATAATAAGGTAAGCGGCTGGAGCAGCCAATACCGGAGATGACGGCAGTCTCCCACGGCGCAATGCCGATCTCAGCCATCGCTTTGTGCAGTGAGGCCAAGAAGAAGTGGTCACCGCAACCCGGACACCAACGCGGTTGTCCTTTCTTATAATCTTTAGCTGTAAATTCGCTCATGATAATGTCTTGTTTAGAAGATGTACGTTTACTTGTTGATAATCTCTGTGAACGCTTTTACCAGTTCCTTCACCACGAAAGGCTGACCCTTCACCTGGTTGAACTGATAAGGAGCGAATCCGTCTACTTTCATGCGCAGATAACCGGCGAACTGGCCTAGATTCTGCTCGGCAACCACCACCTTCTTGTATCTCTTCAATACCTCGGCAGTGTTCTTGGGCAACGGGTTGATGTAGCCGAAGTGAGCGAGGGCTACCTTCTGGCCTGCGGCGTTCATCTCGGTCATGGCGCTATGAAGGTGTCCGTAGGTGCCGCCGAAACCTACAACCAATAGGTCGGCATCGTCGGCGCAACCTTCTACCTTCACGTCGGGCACAGGGATGCGGGCCACCTTCTCGGCACGCTCGCGACACATGTGGTCGTGGTTCTCGGGGTTGGTGGAGATGGCTCCCGTGTTGCCGTCCTTCTCCAGTCCGCCGAGGATGTGCATGTAGCCTTCCGTTCCCGGGATGGCCCAGTAGCGCACCTTGGTCTCCTCGTTGCGGCGGTAGGGAGTGTAGTTGTCCTTCATCTCTGCCGGAGCGTACGGCGGGTTGATGGCGGGATAGTTGTCGATGTTGGGTAGCTTCCATGCGGCAGAGCCGTTGGCCACGAATGCGTCTGTCAGCAGGATGACGGGGGTCATGTGCTCCAGTGCAATCTTACAAGCGGCATAGGCGGCGTCGAAGCAGTCCGTGGGCGATGTGGCGGCGATGACGGGCATCGGGCTCTCGCCGTTGCGGCCGAAGAGCGACTGCAGCAAGTCGGTCTGTTCAGATTTGGTAGGCAGACCGGTGGAGGGGCCTCCGCGTTGTACGTCCAGGATGACGAGTGGAAGCTCTGTGATGACTGCCAGGTTCATGGCCTCGGACTTCAGACAGATGCCCGGTCCTGAAGTGGAAGTGACGGCCAGCGCTCCTGCGAAGGAGGCGCCGATGGCGGAGGCGCAACCCGAAATCTCGTCCTCACACTGCACGGTGGTCACACCTAGCGATTTGTGTTTCGACAGTTCGTGGAGCACGTCCGTTGCCGGAGTGATAGGGTAGGAACCCAGGTAGAGCTTCAGTCCAGCCTTCTCGGCGGCAGCGATGAAACCATATGCGGTGGCCTTGTTGCCGGAGATTTCCATGTAGCGTCCCGGCACTTTGGTCTTGCTCTCGATGCGGTAGGTGTTGGACACACAGGCGTGTGTGTTGTGTCCGTAGTCGTAACCGGCGTGGATTACCTTGATGTTGGCCTCGGCAATTTCCGGTTTCTTGGCAAATTTCTCGCGGATGAAGTTTTCGGCGATGGAGAGATCGCGGTTGAACAGCCAGCAGACGAGACCTACGGCGAACATGTTGCGGCACTTCAGCATCGACTTGTTGTCCATGCCCGAGTCGCTGAGGCAGTCCTTCACCATCTGCGAGATAGGAGCTGCAATGACGTCTTGCTTGATGTCCATTTCGCTGATGGGGTCGTTGGTTTTGAACTCGGCCTTTGCCAAGTCGCTTTCCTCAAAAGCGTTGGTGTCGATGATGATACAGCCAGTCGGCTTGGTGAACTTATACTGGGTTTTCAACGCGGCGGCGTTCATAGCCACCAATACGTCGCACTGGTCGCCTGGGGTGTAGACCTTGTCGGCACCGATGCTGACCTGGAAACCTGATACTCCAGTCAGCGAACCTTGCGGAGCGCGGATGTCTGCCGGATAGTCGGGGAATGTACTGATGTCATTTCCTACTGTGGCCGAAACCGTTGAGAAGATGTTACCTGCTAACTGCATTCCGTCGCCGGAGTCTCCGGAGAAGCGGACAACGACTTTCTCTAACTCTTTTACTTCCATTTCGTTTGCTTGTTTATTGAGTCCTATCTAATAATTGTTTACATCGTGCAAATTTCGTAAATCTTCCGTATCCTACAAAGAAAAACCATATAAATATAGCAGATAGTCAGTGAATTTTCTATAGTCTGTAGCCAGGCCGCTCCTTCCTTTTGCTATTGTTATGTGATGATAATGGTATTTTGAGTAAGCGATTGTTGTCGGTTATACTTAGATGTATGTGGCTGTTGCTGACAAGATGCTAAGTTTTGGGCTCAGTTTAACGGATTCGGATGGAGCATGTTTGGGGTAATCTCGTTTTGTTTTGCTTTGTAGAGGTAGCAAATGTGCGTCAAGTTGACAACTCCTCGCATTGTCGGCACTTTCCTTGTCTTCTCCATATATATAGTGCACGCAAACCTGTGAGCACGATTATCGGTGCTTCCGCTTTGTCACATTGCAAAAATAGTGTACCTTTGCCCTCGCATTCGGCTTTGTAGTTCAACGGATAGAACGTGGGTTTCCTAAACCTAAAATATGGGTTCGATTCCCATCGGAGCTACGGTCAGGCGCCAGACTATCTCTCACTTGCGTGGAGGTCTGGCGCTTTTGTCTTCATACAGACTTGACGCATAACTTGTCGGTAACTTCCTTTTGCCGCAAGGCATCTGAATTATTTAAGAAGGCATCCCACGCAAACAACTCGGTATCTCGTTGAAATAAGAAGGTATGCGGCGGAGGCGGCAAGAATAAAGGGCCGAGGCTTTAGAGCGCAGAAAGAGGATGCACCGTTGCCGGCACACCCTCTTCTTACATTAAATTATAGACTAATACTTAAACGTTGGTCTAGTGTAGATTTTTATTCGCCTCCCCAACGAAGGGCTGTCGTTTTGCTCCAAGCTTTCGCTAGGTATGACGGTGGCTCTGGAGGTTTAGTCCTGTCCACCACCGAGAGCCTGGTAGATGGTGACTACGCTCTGCATTTCGGTGAAGCGGTTTGCCACTTGCGTCAGCTGTGCGTTGAGCAAGGTCTGACGGGCGGTCAACACCTCCAGGTAGGTGGTGCTGCCGTGCTCCATCAACAGCGAGGTGCTCTCTACGGCACGTCCCAAGGATTCTATCTGCTTCTCGTATTGCTCAGATTTCTCTTTGGCGGTCTGGTAGCCGGTCAAGGCGTTGTTCACCTCCACACCGGCGTTGAGCACGGTCTGTTGGAAGTTGAGACGGGCCTCTTCTTGCTGAGCCTTTGCAATGCGGTACTGGGCGGTAATCTGTCCCTTGTTGAACAGCGGCTGGGTGAGCGAGCCTACGGCCGAAGCCAACAATTTACCTGGGTTGACAATGCCTGCACCGGAACTGTTGCTCCAGCCTGCACTGCCGCTCAGTACGATGGACGGATAGTAGGACGAACGGGCTTTGTTCACACCATAGAAGGCACTCTCGAGACCACGCTCGGCGTTGCGCACGTCCGGACGGTTGGCGAGCAGCTGCAGGGGCAGACCCACGCTGAAACTCTCGGGCAACACCTGGGATTCCAACTTGCCACGCTCGATGGTGTGGGGCACTTCGGCCAATACGCTGCACAGAGCGTTCTCGGTCTGCTTCAGTTGGTCGTGAAGGTCGAGTACGGTGGTGCGGATACTATAATAGGTAGCTTCTGTCTGTGCCACAGCGGCTTCGGTAGCCATACCGGCGTCCATCAATGCCTGTGTGCTCTCCACGCTCTCTTTCCATACTTGTTCGGTGCTCTCGGCGATGCGGATCTGCTCGTCGAGCATCAGCAGGGTGTAGTAGGTGTTGGCGATGTTGGCAATCAACTGCGTCTTCACGGCCTGTTCGTAGTCCTTACTCTGCTCCAGTAGGGCTTTGGCTTGACGCTTGCCGTTGCGGATGCGGCCGAAGATGTCCACCTCCCAGCTGGCGGTGACGGGCAGGGTGTAGGTCTGTGTGGCCTTGGCCTTGTCGAAGCTGCTCACCGTTCCTTGCGGAGACAGTGAGAACGAGGGCAGGTAGGCCAGCTTGGACGAGAGCAGTGTAGCCTCTGACTCCTTCACGCGCTGTTGTGCGGTGAGCAGGTTGGTGTTGTTCTGCAGTCCCTTCTCGATGAGGCTCTGCAACTGAGGGTCGGTGAACACCTGGCGCCAGCTGAGGTTTGCCAGATTGTTGGCACTGTCTGTAGCGTTCACCTCCTGGCCGAAGAGACCTTCGGGAACGTCCTTTGCCGGCTTGTATTTGGTGTAGATGCCGCAGCTGCTCAATAAGGCAGCTGCTGACAAAAGGCATATTATCTTTTTCATCTTACTTACTCTTTAGTTTCTTTGAATGCACTCTTCTCTTCGAGACTTCTCTCGCGCTCGGCCATCACCTGTGCGTCGGCGTCCTCTTTCAGGGCCGGACGGATGCGCTCCTGCAGGAACTCGAAGGCGATGTAGAACACCGGAACCACAAAGAGCAGGGCCAGCGTTCCGACCAACATGCCGCCTACGACTCCGGTACCCAGGGCTCCGTTGCCATTGGCTCCGGCACCCGTTGAGAACATCAGCGGCAACATACCGAATATCATGGTCAACACGGTCATCAGGATAGGACGGAAACGAACCTGGGCAGCGGTGTAGGCCGACTCGATGATGCCCATTCCCTTGCGTCGGCGCTCGATGGCGAACTCCGTAATCAGAATGGCGGTCTTGGCCAACAGACCAATCAACATGATGACACCGGTCTGCAGGTAGATGTTGTTCTCCAGTCCGAAGAAGCGGGCGAACAGGAAGCTGCCCATCAGTCCGAACGGCACGGAGAAGATGACGGCGAACGGCACGAGGAAACTCTCGTAGAGGCAGGCCAGGATCAGGTAGATCAACAGCGTGCAGACCAGATAGATGAACACGGTGGACGAACCGCTGCTCTCCGACTCCTCGCGGGAGATGCCGCTGTAGTCGTAGCCATAGCCGTTGGGCAACGTCTGCGAAGCTACCTCGTCGATGGCCTTCATGGCCTCACCGGAGGAGTAACCTTCGGCCACACTCACGTTGGCGCTGATGGAGCTGAACAGGTTGAAGCGGGTAGAGGTCTCGGCACCCAGGGTCTTCTTCAGGGTGACGAACTGGCTCAGCGGGGCCATCTGGCTGCCGTTGCGCAGGTAGAGGTTGTTGAGCGAATTCTCGTCGAGACGATATTTGGGCGAAGCCTGCATCATCACACGGTAGACCTTACCGAACTCGTTGAAGTTGGAGGCATAGGAACCACCGCAGTAGCTTCCCAGCACCGTCAGCACGTCGGACGGAGAGACTCCGGCTCGTTTGCACTTGGCAGCGTCCACGTCCACGGAGTACTGCGGGAAGTTCATGGCGTAAGAGGTGTAGGCCATGGAAATTTCAGGACGTTGGTTCAGCGCCATGAGGAATTTCATGGTGTTGTTGTAGAACGCCGTCTTGTCGCCGCCTGCCTTGTCCTGCAAGTGGAGCTCTATGGAGTTACCCATACCGTAGCCCGGAATCATACCCGGTTGGAAGGTAAAGATCTGTGCCTCCTTAATCTGTGCGAACTGGGCGTTGAGCCGTTTGATGACGGCGTCGGAGCCGTGTTCCTTGCCTCTGCGCTCGCTCCAGTCCTTGAAGCGGACGATGAGGGTACCATAGGAAACACCCTGGCCTGAGATAAGTCCGTAACCGGCGACGCTAGTGTACTTGTCCACCTCTGGAGTGTTCCTCAATATTGTATCCACACGCTCCAGAACCTTGTTGGTCTGTTGCAGACCGCTACCGGGAGCCGTGCTGACGTTGATCATGCAGACACCCTGGTCCTCTTGCGGAACCAAACTGGTGCGGGTGGTGGTCATCAGGTAGACCAGCAACACGCCGGCAGCCACCAGTGAGGTCCACACCATCCAACGATGGTGGATGAAGAACATCAAGCCTTTCTTGTATTTGCCCAGCAGAGCGTTGAACGAAGCGTTGTAGGCAGCACGCACGCGGCCGTTGATGCTCTTGGCACTCTTCGTTCCGTCAGACGGACGCATCATCATGGCACACAGGGCCGGACAGAGCGTCAGGGCGTTGATGCACGAAATGCCTACGGCAGTTGCCATGGTGACACCGAACTGGGTGTAGAACACACCCGAAGTACCGCCCATGAAGGTCACCGGGATGAACACGGCCATGAAGACAAACGTACACGAAATGACGGCCATCGTCACGTCGCTCAAGGCATCTTTCGTGGCGAGGTATGGCGATTTGTAGCCTACGTCGAACTTTGCCTGAACTGCTTCGACGACCACAATGGCATCGTCCACCACCGTACCGATGGCAAGCACCAGGGCGAACAGCGTAAGGATATTGATACTGAAGCCGGCAATCATCAGGCAGGCGAAAGTTCCAACAAGGGAGACGATAATTGAAATGGAAGGAATGAGCGTACTCTTGAAGTCCTGCAGGAAGAAGTACACCACCAGAATCACCAACAGGATGGCGATGATCAGAGTCTTCACCACCTCGTGGATGGATTCGAACAGGAAGTCGTTGGAGCTCATCATCTTCACAAACTCCACGCCTTTGGGCAGGTCTTTGCTGAGCTCGTCGAGCAGGTCGGAGATTTTCTGGTTCACGCTGGTGGCGTTGGCTCCGGCCACCTGGAAGGAGAGGAACGTACACGAAGGCATTCCGTTCAGTGTGCTGTGGAAGCTGTAGGAGAGAGATCCCAACTCCACGTCGGCCACGTCCTTCACGCGGAGCACGCTACCATCCTCCTCCGAACGGATGACCATATTCTTGAAGTCCTCGATGTCGGTCAGACGACCTTTGTACTTCATCGTGTACTGGAACGTGTTGTTGGAGTTCTCACCGAGTGAACCTGTAGGTGCCTCGATGTTCTGCTGGCCCAAGACGGCGGTGATGTCCGACGGAATCAGTCCGTACTGCGCCATCACGTCCGGCTTCAGCCAGATACGCATACTGTACGTGTCGCCCAACTCCATCACGTCGCCCACGCCGTCGATTCGCTTAATCTGCGGAATGACGTTGATGTCGAGGTAGTTGGAGAGGAAGTGCTCATCGTAGGTGCCGTCTGTGCTCACCAGGGCTCCAATCTGCAGGAACGAGGTCTGTCGCTTCTGGGTGGTGACACCAATTTTCGTTACTTCCGACGGCAACAGACCCTGCGCCTTGCTCACGCGGTTCTGCACGTTGACGGCGGCCATATCCGGGTTGGTACCCTGTTTGAAGTACACCTGGATGGTGGCGGAACCTGAGTTGGTGGCTGTGGAGCTCATGTAGGTCATGTTCTCCACGCCGTTGATGCTCTCCTCGAGCGGCATGATCACACTCTTCTGCACTGCGTCGGCATCGGCACCCGTGTAGGTGGCGCTCACCATCACGGTAGGAGGCGCAATGTCAGGATACTGCTCCACAGGCAGGTTGCAGAGCGCGATAAGTCCCACTGCCAAGATAAGGATAGAGATGGACATTGCCATCACGGGACGTTTTATGAATACATTTCCTTTCATTTTGTTTCTTCTGTTTTTAGATGTTTGTTGAACAACAGATGTTGACCGTCAGCGCCCGGGTTATTTCACTTGTGTACCCTCGCGTACCAAACCGGCTCCGTCGGCGATAATCTCGTCTCCGACTGTCAGGCCTTCGGTCACGATGTAGTTCTGCCCGTCGCTCTCCGAGGCAACGGTGATGAGTGTGGAAACGGCCTTGCCTTCCACCACCTTGTAGACCATCGTCTTGTCCTGCATGCTGACGGTAGCTGCCTGCGGGATGACGATGCAGTCCTTATATACTGACGGGATGATGACGTTGCCAGAGGCTCCGCTGCAGAGCAGACGGTCGGGGTTGGCGAAGACGGCGCGGGCTGTCACCGTTCCTGTCTGGCGGTCGATGACTCCGCTGATGCTCTCAATCTTTCCCTTCAGCGGGTAGATGGAGTTGTCGCTCAGCTGCAGTTCCACCTCGGTCATGTTCTCAATCATCTTGTCCAGCGAGCCGTAGCGGCGTGTCAGCTCCAGACGCTGGTTCTCGTTCATGGAGAAGTAGACGTACATCTCGGAGTTGTCCGACACGGTGGTCAGCGGCTTGCCGATGCTGGCGCTCACCAGGGCACCCACACGGAAGGGGATGGTTCCGGCGACACCGGTGGCGGGGCTCTTCACTTCGGTATAGGACAGGTTGTTGCGAGCGTTCACCTCTTGGGCCTGTGCCTGCGCCAACTGTGCCTTAGCGCTCAGGTAAGTGTTCTCGGCGGTCTTCAGGTCGTAGGCCGACACCACCTTCTTGTTGTAGAGTTCCTGGCGACTCTCATAGTTCAGTTTGGCTGTGCTGAGCGCTGCCTCGGCTGCCTGCACGTTGGCTGTGGCGGTGTTGAGGGCCGCGCGGTAGGGCACCTGGTCGATGACGAACAGCGACTGCCCTTTTTGTACTTTCTGACCTTCCGTGATACACACTTTTGTGATGGTACCTGACACCTGCGGATAGATGCTGATGTCCTGGCGACCCTGTATGGAGGCGGAATAGCTTGTGTTGACCGTCTGGTCGCTGGTCTCCACCTTCATGGTTTTGTACGTTGCGGCACCTTGTGCCTGCGGTGCGTTCTTGCACCCTGTGATAAGGCTGCAGCCTGTGAGAAGCACAAAAGCTGCGATGTTCAGATTCTGTTTCATAGATCTTAACCTTTAAATTATTGTCTCCGTATTGATGTGTAATATCTCATTTTTTAAATCGGGTGCAAAAGTAATGTGTTTTAAAACATAGTTTCACGGGTTTTTGTTCATGGTGATGTTCAAAATCGGAACGAATAATTTGTGTTTAATATTATTTGCACTACTTTTGTGGCTCATTTAAGAAGTGTTATGGAAATATTCAGATTACCCGAGCATGAAGATTTCTACTATGGGGTGGAACAGCTGTCGAATGTGAACAGCAACTATGTGAAGTTTTATGAGTTTATGATGTTCTTCTGCACCAAGGGGAGCGCGCGCATCATGATGGACTTGAAAGAGTATGAGGTGCGCCAACACTCGTTGTTGGTGATTATGCCGGGTAGCATCGTCTCCGGTGTGGAGGTTAGCGAGGACTTTTGCATCTCGCTGATTATCTGTTCGCAAGAGCTCTTCAAGCAGGCTTCCTTCAGGTTGGACGTTGCTTTCTTCGACTATCTGAAGAACAATCCCTCCTTCACTTACGACCCCGAGCGCGAAGCGGTGGTGCAGGGTTTCCTCACCTCCATCGACATGCTCTATAAGAACAAGGGGCACCGCTTCCGGTTGCCTATCTTCCGCAACATGATGCAATGTTTCCTCATGGACATGCTCGACAAGGTTTCGTGCGACGCTGAGGCGAATCCGGTAGCGGACCCTGCCAACCGCTCGGAATCCATCTTCAAGCAGTTTATCGACCTTGTGCACGTCAACTATCTGGAGCAGCGTGAGGTGTCGTTCTACGCCAACAAGCTCTGCATCACACCGCGTTACCTCTCGTCCGTGGTGGGCCGTGTGACAAGCCACACGCCCAAGGAGTTCATCGACGAGTTTGTGATACTGGAAATCAAGGCTCTGTTGGAGTCTACAGACCTGAGCATGCAGCAGATTGCCTCGCAGTTGCACTTCCCCGACCAATCGTTCTTCGGCCGCTACTTCAAGAAGCACGTGGGCGTAATGCCGAGCCGCTACCGGATGGAGCACAGGTAAGTCTCCCGCCCTGAGGGTTTCACAAGGATTTTGCTTAAGGTTCGGGTTTGCCAGACAGCTCGGGCCTTTTTTATTTCCCTCTCCGCAAACAGGTTGGTAGAAAGTTGGGTGCGTCGGGCCACGTTTCTTGAATGCGTTAACACTCATACCACAGACTCCCCGGGCAGATTGACAGAGAAGTGTGGTGTCGGATGGGAGAGTCCCTCATTATCGCCGTGTTTCCTTCGAAAGGATGTTTCGTGACGGCTGAGGTCGGGGGAACACACGCTACACTTTTACCGAGCAACCATCGGCGGCGGATTTTATCTGTTCCCAGTTGTCGCGGAGCGACTGCATGGAGGGGAGCAGCAGGTTGGCGCCTTCGGCCAACAGCACCTCGTCGGGCAGGGGACCGGTGTTGACGGCAATGGTGAAGATTCCGGCTCCTACGCCTGCCCTCACGCCCAGTGGGGCGTTCTCCACCACCATGGCCTCCTCGGGACGCAGACCGCCTTTCTGGAGTGCCATTAGGTAGGGCTCGGGATTTGGCTTGCCGTACTTCACGTCGAAGGCGGTCACCATCAGTTGGGGGCTGAAGATGCCTGGATAGTTGGTGTTGAGTCGGTCGATGAGGGTGGACTGTCCCGACCCTGTCACCAGCATGCAGAAGAGGCCTTCTGCCTTCATCTGCTCCATCACCTCGCGGGCACCGGGCATCGGTTTTGCTTCGGGGTAGCGGTTGAAGGCGGCTGTCTTCGCTTGGTAAATGGCCTGCACCTCCTCGTCCGTAGCGTCGCGGCCCAGCTCGCGTTGGTAGACTACGTTGATGGTGGAGGCTCCGGTGCGGCCCTCGTGGAGGTAAGCCTCTTCGCAGGAGAGTTGGTGTCCGAACTCGGCCAGGGTGTCGTGCCAGGCCTGGGCGTGGTAAGGCATTGAGTTGAACAACACGCCGTCCATGTCGAACAGTACGGCTCGCAGACGCAGCGCCTTGTGGCCGCGTTGCCTCAAGTATTTCTCTATCGATTCTTCAAACATAATTCTTGTTCTTCTTTATAAATTCTTCCCGACCTTCACCATTGAAGCTCGGAATCTTTGTTTTTGTCGGTCTTGGTCGCTCCCTCGAACCATCTTCCTATAAGAGAAGGAATCCCAAGTGGGGGAAATCCCATACTCTTAATGAAGGTCGTCCTGGTTGCTACTTCAACCTTGTTCTTCTTTATAATCCTCCTTCTCGACCTCCCTTACAGAAGTCCGGAATGTTTATCTTTGTCGCTCCCTCGAATCATCTTCTAATAAGAGGTGAAAATCCCATTCTCTTAATGAAGGTGGCCTCGCTTGCTACTTCAACCTTGTTCTCCTTTATAATCCATTCCGATCTTCCTTACAGAAGACCGGAACGTTTGTTTCTGTCGGTCTCGCTCTCCCTTCGGACCTAGAATCTTAAGCTCCTCGCTCTAACGCATTCTTGTGGAAGGGCGTTGCGGGGGCTTCATCTTCCAACTCCGGCTCCATCGGGTCTGGCTTTTCATCTTCACTGCCAATAAACAAGCCCGACGGAAGAGGGCTTCGTCCCTTTCATCCTGGCATTAGAACGTGTACCCCAAACTGATGTAGTATCCCAACTTCTTGGTGATGTTGGAGTAGCTGAGGGTAGCTTCCAACGGACCCAGGAAGGTGTCGTAGCCGTAGGTGACGCCGGCACCCCAGAAGTTCTTGGCGAAGAGGCCGTCCCAGGTGGTGCCTCGCTTCTGGAACCCTACGTTGCCGATGGCGGTCAGATACTGGTTGGCACCCATGCGCTGACGCAGCTTCAGACCACCGATGATGGTGTTGGTGTTGCTCAGCTGCATGTAGTCTATTCCCACAAAGGGCATCTGCTGGTCGAGCAGTTTGCCGGGGGTGTTGCCGCCGATGACGTTCATCATCGGGAACGAGTATTCGTTGTTTTCGGCAAAGATGGTGCGGCTGCAGGCCCAGGGCAACAGCGTGGTGCGGTTGCGCAGGGGGATGGCGCCTTCAATGGAGAGGGCGAGCACCGGCACGGGACGGCTGTTGTTGAACTTCACCAGATTGTCCGTGTAGACGGAGCAGGCGGCGCTCCACTTGAGTCCCGAGGTGGGGTAGGTGCGCTTGTTGTAGGAGTCGAACTGCATCTGTCCGTAGTAGATGAAGAAGTGCTCGTTCTCCACCGACTCGATGTTGGCGTAGCCCAGGGGCATGAGGAAGTCCTTGAAGTGGAAGTTCTCGTAGCGGGCACCCAGACTGAAGCGGATGTCGTGCCAGTTGCGGGCGATGTTGAAGTCCGCCAGGTGACGTACGAAGGAGTAGGTGCAGATTTTGTCGCCGCTCTGATAGAGCTCCAGGTCGTTGTAGCTGAGGTCGTAGGAGGTGTTGATTTCCCACTTGGAGCTGAAGGGGTGGAGCGTATAGTCGAGCCGTCCGAGCAGCTTGCGGCCCAGGCGGATGGTGAGGGCGAGGTTCTGCGTCTTCTTGTCGTTGAGGTAGACGGACGAGTTGAAGATGATGGAGGCCAACGACTCGTTGTCGAACCGCACGCCCACGTTGATGCTGTTGGCGGGTTTCTTGCCGGGGTCAATCTCCGGCACCATGGTGACGTTCTCCTCCGTGGGCACCTGCCGCGGGGCGTTGCGCTTAGGCTGGTAGTTTTGTGTGAGGCCTATTTTCCGCTTCAGTATGAGCAGGCTGTCCCATTTGGCACGGGTGGACTCCTCGCCGCGGTTGATGAGGGTGTCGATGGCCGCCGCGCTGAAGCTGGCAGCGGAATAGTCGCTGGCGGGCACTTTGATGTGGAGGTCGCTGGCGTTCACGTTCTCGTGGTACTTGTTTTGCACCATGAGGTCCACTATCTGGTTCATCACGTCGATGAGGGTGTTCAGCTTGTCGGCCTTGGCAAGGTCCTCCTGCACGTCTACGCCGATGACGATGTCGGCTCCCATCCGCCGGGCGATGTCCACGGGATAGTTGTTGCTCAAGCCGCCGTCTACCAGCACCATTCCGTTCCAGTGCACGGGTTGGAACACTCCGGGGATGGACATGCTGGAGCGCATGGCCAGGGCGAGCTTGCCGTTGTGGAACACGTACTCGCTGCCGTCCACCAGGTTGTGGGCCACGCAGGCGAAGGGTGTCGGCAGTTGGCTGAAGCTGATGGAATCCTGATAGCCCTGGGTCAGTTGCGAGAAGAGGCGGGCGAGGTTGCGTCCCTGCACCAATCCGCCTTTGAGGGCGTCCTTGGGGGTCTTCTTGAAGGGGATGGAGAGGGTGTACTGTTCGGATTTCATGCGGTTCACCAGGAGCTCGTCTTTGCGGTCGGTGCCGTCGGTCAGCAGGTAGACCCAATCCTGCGAACGGATGAGGCTGTCCATCTGCTGGGTGGAGTATCCTATGGAGTAGAGTCCGCCGATGATGGAGCCCATGCTGGTTCCCACCACATAGTCGATGGGTATTCCGGCTTCCTCTATCACCTTGAGGGCTCCGATGTGTGCGGCGCCTTTGGCTCCACCGCCGCTCAGCACCACGGCCACTTTCTTGCGGGGTGCCTCCGAGGCTTGTGCGGCTGCTCCGGTCCACAGACAGAGCAGGGTCAGTATGTAAAGTACTTGTTTCATCGTTGCAGTAGCAGTTTCTTTTTTTCGTTTAAGTGAGTTTCTTCTTGCAATCTTCTCCTTATACCTTATTATAATTGGATAGGGGCCCTCGCGTGTCTGTCCCCTAAAGCATAGTAAAGTCCGGAATGCCTCATTGTTGTTCTTTTTGGGGACTCCCGTCCCCCGCTTCTCGTCGCCTTGGGCTTGTAGCTGCCGTTGGGGTTCGTCGCTGGTTTTCCATTCGGGAAATAAGGTCTTCCGGACTTTCCTTAGTCAATATTTTGCTCAATCGGCGTTCTCCCTTCGCTTCGCGTGGAACCTTGTCCGTTCCGAATTCCCTTGACTCCTTATTTAATAGGCAAGCATATGTGGAATCGAATCGGTTTCTCTCTTCGCATTGCGGGAATCCTCGTTTCCTCCAAACTCCATCGCTCTTTAATTATAAATAGGAGAGCGTTTGTGGAATCGAATCGATTTTCTCCCTTCGCTTCGCATGGAGCCTTATCCGCTCCAAACTCCCGTTCCGGGAAATCCCATTCGACTTCGCTTCGAGCTGCAGGGGAGTACGCTTCTTCGAAGTCCAGGACCCTGGCTCGCCCTGTTCCGGACGGGGGAAGGCAGGGCGGGCGAGAATCGGACTGTTTTGTCTTTGCTTTGAGGAGGGGCTTAGAGACGTGCCTGGATGGCTTTCGACTCAGCCTCGTAACCCGGCTTGTTGAGCAGGGCGAACATGTTCTTCTTGTAAGCCTCCACACCCGGTTGGTTGAAGGGGTTCACGCCAAGAATGTAGCCGCTGATGCCGCAGCCCTTCTCGAAGAAGTAGATGAGCTGACCCAGGCAATATTCGTTGAGCTCGGGCACGATGAGACGGATGTTGGGCACTCCACCGTCCACGTGAGCCAGCTGGGTGCCCAGCTCGGCCATCTTGTTCACCTCGTCCACACGCTTGCCGGCCAGGAAGTTCAGGCCGTCGAGGTTCTCCTCGTCGAAGGGCACCTCTTGCTTGCGGTTGGGCTTGGCGATGGAGATTACCGTCTCGTAGATGGAGCGTTCGCCTTCCTGAATCCACTGTCCCATGGAGTGGAGGTCGGTGGTGAAGTCCACGGATGCGGGGAAGATTCCCTTGTTCTCCTTGCCTTCGGACTCGCCGTAGAGCTGTTTCCACCATTCGCTCACGTAGTGGAGTTTGGGGTGAAAGTTCACCAGAATCTCAATCTTCTTGCCGCCCTCGTTGTAGAGTGCGTTGCGCGTTGCGGCGTAGAGGGCCGCGGGGTTCTCGCAGAAGGGCACGTCGCTGGCGGTCTGGGCCTCCATTGCCTTGGCTCCCTCTACCAGGGCCTCAATGTCGAATCCTGCCACAGCGATGGGCAGCAGGCCTACGGGGGTGAGCACGGAGAAGCGTCCGCCCACGTTGTCGGGGATTACGAAGGTCTTGTAGCCCTCCTTGTCGGCGGTCACACGGGCGGCTCCCTTGCGGGCGTCGGTGATGGCCACTATCACCTTGCGGGCGGTCTCTTTGCCGCGTTGCTCCTCGCACTGGCGCTTCAGGAGGCGGAAGGCGAGGGCGGTCTCGGTGGTGGTTCCCGACTTGGAGATGTTGATGACGCCGAACTTCTTGTCCTTCAAGTATTCTGTCAGCTCAGCCAGGTAGTCCTCGCTGATGTTGTTTCCTGCGTAGATGATGACCGGATTGCCGGTGTTGGTCTGCAGCCACTGGAAGCTGTTGGAGAGTGCTTCGATGACTGCCTTGGCGCCCAGGTAGCTGCCGCCGATGCCTGCCACAATCACCACTTCGCACTGTTGTCGCAGCGTGTCGGCTGTGGCCTTCAGGTCGGCGAGGTGTTCCTTGGTGATGGACGAGGGCAGGTGGAGCCATCCCAGGAAGTCGTTTCCCAGTCCGGTGCCTTTTTCGAGCATGTCCATTGCGGACTTCACTTTAGGCTCGTAAGCCTTGATTGCCTCTTCCGAGACAAACCCCTTGACTTTTTCGATGTTTAGAGCAATATTTGCCATGGTCTTTTCTGTGTGTTTATTGTGAAAATGAATTGTTATCTGAGTGAGTCTGTCAGCAGTTTTATCTCTATCATGGGCGAGATGCGCTCGTAGAGTATGTTGTAGACGGCGTCCATGATGGGCATGTTCACGTGCAGGTGGCGGTTGAGCTCCTTGATGCACTTGGTGCCGAAGTATCCCTCGGCTATCATCTCCATCTCCACTTGTGCGCTCTTCACGGAGTATCCTTTGCCTATCATGGTGCCGAACACGCGGTTGCGGCTGAAGTTGGAGTAGCTGGTGACGAGCAGGTCGCCCAGGTAGGCCGAGTCGGTGACGGTGCGCTGCTGGGGGTGTACGGTGTTGATGAAGCGGTTCATCTCCTGCACGGCGTTGGAGATGAGCACGGCCTGGAAGTTGTCGCCGTACTTCAGTCCGCTGCAGATGCCGGCGGCAATGGCGTAGACGTTCTTCAGCACGGAGGCGTACTCGATGCCTTCCACGTCGTGGCTGACGGAGGTCTTTATGTAGGCGCTCTTCATCTTGTCCGCCACCAGGCGTGCTTTGCTGATGTCGCTGCAGCCTATGGTGAGGTACGAGAGGCGCTCGAGGGCCACCTCCTCGGCGTGGCAGGGGCCTGCCAGGACGGCGATGTTCTCCATCGGCACGTCGTACATCTGGTTGAAGTAGCTCGACACGATGAGGTTCTCGTCGGGCACGATGCCTTTGATGGCGGTGATGATGAACTTGTCCTTTATCTTTGTCTTCAGCTTCTTCAGGTGGCTCTTCAGGTAGGGCGAGGGGGTGACGAAGATGAGGATGTCCGAGTCGCGCACGGTCTTGTTGATGTCCGACGAGAAGTTGATGCGCTTCACGTCGAACCTCACTCCGGTCAGGTAGGCGGGGTTGTGGCCCAGGCGCTTGAAGTCCTCGATGCGGTCGTCGCGCCGCATGTACCAGTTGATGGACTCTTCCTGCACGAGCATGATTTTGGCGATGGCCGTTGCCCAGCTGCCGCCTCCCATGATGGCTATTTTCCCGCCCGTTAGTTTCGGTGCCATAGGCCTAGATTTTGCTGATCCACTCCGCTACGGTGTCCACGGTGGGGTTGGTCAGTTCCAGTTTGTATTTTTTGTTCACTCCGCAGATGTCCATGTGGAGTTTCTGTGGGTTCACTTCCTTCATGTCGGCCACGGTGTTGTAGCCTGCTTTCTGGATGAGGGGCACCCATTCCTCGGGCACTCCCAGGGCGGTGTATTTTGCCGCGGGGTCCTTGGGGGCCACCTTCTCGGGCCGCATCTGGGGGAAGAAGAGTACCTCCTGTATGGTGCTCTGTCCGGTCATGAGCATGACGAGGCGGTCGATGCCGATGCCGATGCCCGACGTGGGGGGCATTCCGAACTGCAGGGCGCGCAGGAAGTCCTGGTCGATGAACATGGCCTCGTCGTCGCCCTTCTCGCTCAGGCGGAGCTGCTCCTTGAAGCGTTCTTCCTGGTCTATGGGGTCGTTCAGCTCGCTGTAGGCGTTTGCCAGCTCCTTGCCGTTGACCATGAGTTCGAAGCGTTCGGTGAGGCCGGGTTTGCTGCGGTGCATCTTCGTCAGGGGGCTCATCTCCACGGGATAGTCGGTGATGAAGGTAGGCTGTATGTAGGTTCCTTCGCAGAACTCGCCGAAGATCTCGTCGATGAGTTTTCCCTTGCCCATGGTGTCGTCAATCTCCATGTTGAGTTTCTTGCAGATGTCGCGTATCTCGTCCTCGCTCTTGCCGTCGAGGTCGTAGCCGGTCTTCTCCTTGATGGCTTCGAGGATGGGCAGGCGTCGGAAGGGTGCCTTGAAGCTGATGGTCTTGCCGTCGATCTGGCTCTCGCTGCAGCCGTTCACGGCGATGCAGATGCGCTCCAGCAGGCGTTCGGTGAAGGACATCATCCAGTTGTAGTCCTTGTACTGCACGTAGAGTTCCATGCAGGTGAACTCGGGGTTGTGGGTGCGGTCCATGCCTTCGTTGCGGAAGTTCTTGCCTATCTCGTAGACTCCCTCGAAACCTCCCACGATGAGGCGTTTCAGATAGAGCTCGGTGGCTATGCGGAGGTAGAGGTCGATGTCGAGCGAGTTGTGGTGTGTGATGAAGGGGCGCGCGCTGGCTCCGCCTGGGATGGACTGCAGGATGGGGGTCTCCACCTCGGTGTATCCGGCCTCGTCGAGTGTGGCGCGGAGGGTCTTGATGATGGTGGCGCGCTTGAGGAAGATGTCCTTCACACCGTCGTTCACCACGAGGTCGACGTAGCGCTGGCGGTAGCGCAGCTCGGGGTCCTCGAACTTGTCGTAGGCCACGCCGTCCTTGTATTTGACGATGGGCAGTGGCTTGAGGCTCTTGGAGAGGACGGTGAGGCGTTGTGCGTGGATGCTTATCTCACCCATCTGTGTCTTGAAGACGAAGCCTTCGATGCCGATGAAGTCGCCCAGGTCGAGCAGGCGTTTGAAGACGGTGGTGTAGAGGTCTTTGTTCTCTCCGGGGCAGATGTCGTCACGTGTGATGTAGACTTGGATTCGTCCCTTGGAGTCCTGCAGCTCGATGAACGAGGCTTTGCCCATGACGCGCCGGCTCATCATTCGTCCGGCCACGGAGACGCGGCGGGGTTCGGCTTGTTCGTCGAATTCGTTCTTGATGTCGGTGGAGAACGCGTTGGTGACGTATTCCGCTGCGGGGTAGGGCTCTATGCCCATGGCCTTCAGCTCGTTCAGGCTGTTTCGTCTGACGATTTCCTGTTCGCTTAGTTCTAGGATATTCATGCTTTTATCTGTTTTCTTCTTATTCTTGTTTTAGATGTTGCAAAGGTAGCGAATTTTTTTGGTACCCCCAAGCGTAAGGGCGGAAAAACGCTTGCCCCATGGGGCGCGGGAGACAGAAAAAGCGTGTGGACAGAAAAAGCATCAAGTCACTCCACTGAGGCTTGATGCTTTAACACAAAAACTAAACTAGACTTAAATAAATAAGTCGCGCAGTCGGAGTTTCGCAACTCCTTCTGCGCTATTATATTGAAAATCCATTGAATTTATCTTGCGAAGGTAAGCGGTTAAATCGCAATCTCCAAATTTTTCGGTGAAAAACTTCAAAAGGGCCGTGGAGGCCGGGAGGTTTGTCCGTTGTGGAACGGCGTGGCGGAACCTGCTGGGGCGGCGTGGTTTGGCGGTGGTGGTTTTTGGAAGAATCTCCTCGTCACAGGACGTTGAAGGTTGAGCTGCCCTTCGGGCAGTTTTAGGTTTTGTGTTATAGGGTTTAACATAAAACCTGACACCTTTAACATTCAACATTCTTGAGGGGATTTCGTCAACCTATCATATAGTGTGCAAAGACGAGGTCTTTTTGTCTATTCAAATGATGAGTTGATAGGGAAAAAGAGGAAGAATTTCGCAACCCCTCCTCTCTTCCGAATTTTTTTAACATTTAAAACCAATATTTTGTAAGTCAAGGGACACGAGTCCCTCGACCTGAAAAACACAACAAGCATGAGGAGGAATTTCACAATCCCCGCCTCGCGCTCAAAAAAGGTTCGGCAAAGATAGTGAATCCAATCGAAAGCGCCAAATTTTTCTTTTGGGACGACGGGAGATTTATCGGACGGAAGGTGGTGCGGGGGCGAAGGTGATGTTCGACGAAGGTAGCGAATCCAATCGGAAGCGCAAGCTGTCCTTCCCCTTTGGCTTGGATTCCCCTGGTGTGGGAGGTAGCTTGCGACAGACACCGCTCGCAGGAGGCCTTTCGCGTATGATATTTGTAAAGGAAAATGCCCTATTGGGAAAAACTATTTTCCTGGCTATATGATTGTATTTCCCCAGTAGTGTCTTTTTTGTAAAGATATTTTCCCTTAGGCCGTATCCTTCCTAGGGTGGATGCTCCGTGGGGACGCTCCGCTCTTCATAGAGGGGCATTTCGCGGGGGGCTTCTTGTACTCCAGCTCGTCGTGCTGGCGGGCGGGTTTCATGATGGCCTCGATGAGGTGTGTCAGTTGGCCCTTGCCTATGCCCGACGTACCGATGAGATGGCCCATTTGTCCGCACATCTCGTAGAATTTGTTGTCGCAGTACATCGCCCTCACTCCGGTCAGTCGAGCGGCAAGTGCGGGCATTGCCATCGGCACGAGTGCTGTCTTCATCTCTTTCGATGCCTTCGAGAGCATCAAATTAATGACTTCTGTACCCCTCGAGGGGCGGGGCATCGCCGGAGCGGTGCTTTTAAAGATATCGTATCTCATTGCTTTTTAGAGAGTTAAGTTAATAATGAGTTATTGTGATTAGGGGATGG
>CAVINS010000053.1:0-24144 GCA_963643925.1 Bacteroidaceae bacterium | reverse complement strand
GTTTTAGGTTGATAGTGGTTGTAACACAAAACATAACACCTAACACCGTCAACACCTATGTCCACCGGCTTACGCCAGGCTAAGGTATCGGCAGCAGAGCCTGTGCCCTAAAGGGCTGCCGATTTGTTTTTTTGTCCGCAGCAAGCTGCGGCAGGTCCTACTGACTTCAGAGGCCTACAACTAAGGAGGCTGATTTCCAACATAAAACGTAAAACACAAAACATAACACCTTCAACACTTAGGTTGCCCTGCGGGCAGTTTTGGGTTTTATGTTTTAGGTTGATAGTGGTTGTAACACAAAACATAACACCTAACACCGTCAACACCTATGTACACCGGCTTACGCCAGGCTAAGGTATCGGCAGCGGAGCCTGTGCCCTAAAGGGCTGCCGATTTTTTTCTCCGCAGCAAGCTGCGGCAGGTCCTACTGACTTCAGAGGCCTACAACTAAGGAGGCTGATTTCCAACATAAAACATAACACCTAACACCTTTAACACATATGTGCCCTTCGGGCAGTTTTGGGTTATAGGTTAACACGCGCAGCGTTTAAAACATAAAACATAAAACCGTCCGAAGGACAAATGCCGCACGTCAATACACGTCAAGCGTCACATGACAGGTGCTCTGAAGAGGCGTGGGCGGAAGGACATGGCCGTTCACCGTCACACTGTCGAAGGCTATGCGGGCGGTGTTCATCAGGTAATAGGCTTCGGCGGCCTGGTCCACACGGAAGCGACGGACGAGGATGTCGTCGATGTTGCCCACGTCGCTGCCGTCCATGAAGATGCCGTAGCGGTCGGCCAGGTGCGCCTCCACGTCGCTGATGACGAAATGCTCGTAGCGCGAGGGATGGTCGCCGCCACGGTAGCCGAAGTAGTTGGTCTCGAAGCGGAGGATGGCACCCAGGGCATGCTCCACGGTGATGTGGCTCACGTCCACACCACGGATGTAGCCACCGCGGTCGCGGTTGGACTTGAAGTAGAGGGCGTTCTTCACCGTGCCGATGGTGATGTGGCTCATGTGGACGTTCTCCACGCCGCCGGACATCTCGCTGCCGATGCAGAGGCCGTTACACTCGGAGTGGAACAGGCAGTTGCGGATGACGATGTTCTCCGAAGGCCGACCTATGGAGCGTCCGTCCGTGTCGCGGCCCGACTTGATGGCCACGGCATCGTCGCCCGTGCGGAAGGTGCAGTTCTCGATGAGGACGTTGCAGGTGGACTCGGGGTCGCAGCCGTCGTTGTTGGGGAAGTGGCTGTCGATGGTGACGCCGCGCACGATGACGTTGTCGCAATAGACGGGGTGGATGGTCCAGAAGGGGGAGTCCTTCACGGTTATGTCTTCGATGAGCACACGGGAGCACCCGAGGGCTTGTATGCACGAGGGACGCAGCAGGGTGCCCTGGCCGAAGACACGCTCGCACACGGGCACCAGCTTGTCGCCCATCTCGCGCAGGCGGTTGCGGTCGGCAGACTCACGTTGGCTCCAGGCAGCGAACTCCAGACCTCCCTGGGCATCGATGGTGCCCTTGCCGGTGAGAGCGACATTGTTGGCGTGATAGGCATAGATCATGGGCGAATGGCCATAGAGCTCGGTGCCCTCCCAACGGGTGAGCACCACGGGCAGGAAGTCTGCCGGGCGTCCGCTGAACTGCAGATAGGCACCCTCCTGCAGGTGGAGGTTGACATTGCTCTTCAGGTGGAGCGGACCGTTGATGCGGTAGTATCCGGTGCCGACCGTCACGCGTCCGCCTCCGGCCAGCGAACAGGAGTCGATGGCACCCTGCAGCAGTTGCCGGGCACAGGCGGCGCTGTCGCCCAGGGGAGCGACGGACACCTCGCGGTCGGGGAAGGAGGTGAGGGCGATGTTGCCCACGATGCTGTCAGCGGCAGACACCGGGGTGTCAGCGGGCCCAGTCTGTTGGTTGCCACCGCAGGCCGCCATGGCGGCGCACAGCGCGAAGATTGTGATTGTGTGTTTCATAAAGCTGTATTATTTTATTAAGGTGTTTCTCAAAAACTTTATTGTCGGCAAGTCAAACGTAAGCCGGGGCATACTCAGCGTTTGCCGAGGCAAATGTAGCGCTTCCCGCCGAAGTTGGCAAGCCGACGGAGGCTTTTAACAAAAAGAGAGAACGGCGCGCGGTGACCGCCGCGCACACGGAATAATATTTTTTAAGTGATAAAAGCGAAGGGGATGCACAAATTGCGTTACCTTTGTACGTTGGATTATGGAAGAGCTGAAGATTGACACATCGAACCAAGAGTTTCAGAACGCGCTGAACCTGATACAGTTTACCCACCAGTCGGTGTTCCTCACCGGAAAGGCGGGCACGGGAAAGAGCACGTTCCTGAGATACGTGTGCAGCGTGACGAAGAAGAAACACGTGGTGCTGGCCCCCACAGGCATAGCCGCCATCAACGCCGGCGGCAGCACCCTGCACAGCTTCTTCAAACTGCCCTTCTACCCCCTGCTGCCCGACGACCCCAAGTTCAGCCCCCGACGGATAAAGGACTTCCTGAAGTACAGCTCGTCGCACCGCAAGCTCATCGACGAGGTGGAGCTCATCATCATCGACGAGATCTCCATGGTGAGGGCGGACATCATCGACTTCATCGACAAGGTGCTGCGCATCTACTCGCGCAACATGCGCACCCCCTTCGGCGGCAAGCAGCTGCTGCTGGTGGGCGACGTGTATCAGCTGGAGCCCGTGGTGAAGCAGGACGAGCGCGCCATACTGAACCGGTTCTACCCCACCCCGTTCTTCTTCTCGGCACGCGTGTTCGGGGAGATGGAGCTGGTGTCCATCGAACTGAGGAAGGTCTACCGGCAGACGGACCGCGTCTTCATCAACGTGCTGGACCACATACGCACCAACACCGCGGGGGCGGCGGACCTGCAGCTGCTGAACACCCGCGTGGGGGCGGAGATGAGCGAACAGAGCCAGAAGATGAGCATCACCCTGGCGACCCGACGCGACGTGGTGGACTACATCAACGAGCACAAGCTGGCGGAGCTGCCTGGCGAACCGACGGTGTTACAAGGCACCATCAAGGGAGAGTTTCCCGAGAACAGCCTGCCCACGTCCATGGAGCTGAGCCTGAAGCCCGGCGCACAGATCATCTTCATAAAGAACGACAAGGACCACCGATGGGTGAACGGCACCATCGGCGTGGTGACCGGATTCGACGAGGAGCACAGCACCCTCTACGTCACCACCGAGACGGGCGAGGACTACGACGTGGCCCTGGAGCAGTGGCAAAACATACGCTACACCTACAACGAGGAGGAGAAGAAGATTGAGGAAGAGGAACTGGGCACCTTCACGCAGTTTCCCCTGCGCCTGGCATGGGCCATCACCATCCACAAGAGCCAGGGCCTCACCTTCAGCCGCGTGATAATAGACCTCACCGGAGGCGCCTTCGCGGGCGGACAGACCTACGTGGCACTGTCGCGATGCACCTCGCTGGACGGCATCCAGCTGAAGAAACAGATATCGCAGACGGACATCTTCGTCAACAACGCCATCGTGCAGTTCGCCAGCCGGTTCAACAACAGGCAGGTGTATGACAAGGCGATGAAGCAGGCGCAGGCGGACATCCTCTACCGCGACACGGTGCGCCACTTCGACGAGGGCGACTTCGAGGCCTGCCTCGACACCTTCTTCCAGGCCATACACGCACGCTACGACATAGAGCGCCCGCTGGTGAAGCGCTTCATACGCCGCAAGCTGGGCATCATACGCACCCAACGCGACACCATCGGACAACTGAAGGAGGAGCTGATGCAGAAGCAGAAGATGATGGAGAAGCTGGCGGCGGAATACTGCGAGATGGGCAAGATGTGCGGACCACAGCGCGAGGAACAGGAGGCGGCACTGGCAAACTACAGCAAGGCCATAGACCTGGCGCCCCTCTACGTGCCCGGATGGATGGGAAAGGCCAGGACACTGATGGACCTGGAGCGGTACGCCGAGGCGGAACCCTGCCTGAGCCACGTGATAAAACGCAGCCGACAGAGTGCCGAGGCACGGCTGCTGCGCGGACAGGCCCGGCTGAAGCTGAACAATGTGACGGGAGCCGTGGCGGACCTGGACAAAGCCACCACGCTGGCACCGGACGACGCCGACGCACACCAGTGGTTTGGCAACGCACTGGCACAGCAAGGCATGACGGACGAGGCCGAGCTGCAGTGGGAACTGGCCGAACGCCTGCGACGGCAGCAGGGCGGCAAGCCGAAGGGCAACAACAAACGGAAAAAGAATTCTTGACACACACATATGTTATATAGACGAATCATGAAGAAAAGTATCAAAATCGCGGTGACCGTCATCGCGGCCATCTTCGTACTGTTGCTGGCACTCCCCTACGCGTTCAAGGGGAAGATAAAGGAACTGGCCATCAGCGAAGGAAACAAGTTGCTGAACGCGGAGTTCTACTTCGACGACGTCGACATCAGCCTGCTGCGCAACTTCCCCAAGGCGACCCTGTCGCTGGAGGACTTCTGGATAAAAGGCGTGGGCGACTTCGAGAACGACACACTGCTGGACGCCGGCGAGATATCGGTGTCGGTGAACCTGATGTCGCTGCTGGGCAACTCGGGCTACGAGATAACGAAGGTGGAGGTGAACGACACGAAGGTGAAGGCCATCGTGCTGAGCGACGGACGCGCCAACTGGGACGTGATGAAGACCGACACCACCGCCACGGCGGAGACCGACACCACCGCCACAGAGAGCTCGTTCCGCATCAAACTGCAGAAGCTGGCGCTGACGGACGTGGACATCACCTACGACGACCAACAGAGCAACATGTACGCCTCGGTGGACGGACTGGAACTGACCTGCTCGGGCGACATGAGCGCAGAGCACACGGTGCTGAAGCTGGAGTCGGACATCAAGGCCCTGCTGTTCCGCATGAACGACATCCCCTTCCTGAAGGACGCCGGGATAGCCGCCACGGTGAACGTGGACGCCGACCTGCAGAACCGGAAGTTCACCCTACAGGAGAACAAGCTGCGGCTGAACGCCATAGAGGCCAACCTCGACGGATGGGTGGCCCTGGCCGACAGCACCACACAGATGGACCTGAAGATGAACACCTCGGAGATACAGTTCAAGGAGATACTCTCCCTCGTTCCCGCCATCTACATGAAGGACTTCGAGTCGCTGCAGACCAGCGGCAAAGTATCCATGGAGGCATGGGCCAAGGGCACGATGGACGCTGAGAACCTGCCGGCTATGGAGGTGAAGCTGAAGGTGGAGGACGGACAGTTCCGCTACCCGGCACTGCCCGCCGGCGTGGACAAGATAGAGGTGACGGCCGAGGTGAGCAACCCCGGCGGCAGCGCCGACCTCACCGAGGTGAAGATAGACCCCTTCAGCTTCACCATGGCAGGCAACGACTTCGCCGCCACAGCCACAGTGAAGACCCCCGTGAGCGACCCCGACTTCCGGTTCTCCGCCAACGGAGTGCTGAACCTGGGCAAGATAAAGGAGATCTATCCGCTGGAGGACATGTCGCTCAACGGCGTGGTGACGGCAGCCATGAGCGTGGCAGGCAAACTCTCCTACGTGGAGAAGGAACAGTATGACAAGATAGCCGCACAGGGCACACTGAAGCTGAACGACATGGACCTCGACATGAAGGACATGCCCAAGATAGGCATCAAGCAGTCAGTCTTCACCTTCACACCGCAGTACCTCAACCTGAGCGAGACGACGGTGAACATAGGCAACAACGACCTCACAGCCGACTGCCGGTTCGAGAACTACATGGCCTTCGCACTGAAGGGAAAGACCCTGAAGGGACGCGTGAACGCCTCCTCGAACCACTTCAACCTGAACGACTTCATGACCACCACGGACAGCACCATGGTGGCAGCCGCCGACACCACACAGACGGCATCGGCCACAGAGGCCATGGGCGTGATACGCGTGCCGGACAACATCGACTTCAGCATGAACGTGAACATGAAGGAGGTGCTCTTCGACAAGATGACGCTGAAGGACCTCAACGGCGCGCTGACGGTGAAGAACAGCGTGGTGGACATGAAGAACCTCTCGATGAACACCATGGGCGGAAAGGTGGTGATGAACGGCAGCTATGCCACACCGAAGAACCAGGACCCCGACCTGAAGGCCGCCTTCAGCATGACGGGACTCTCCTTCACCCAGACCTTCAAGGAGCTGGACATGATACAGAAGTTCGCCCCCGTCTTCGAGGGCATGGAGGGCAACTTCTCCGGCAAGATGAACCTGACGGCGGCACTGGACAGCACCATGTCGCCCGTGCTGAACACCCTGCAGGCAGACGGACAGCTGCAGACCAAGGACATCAACCTGAGCAACGTGAAGTGCATCGGACAGATAGCCGAACTGGTGAACAAGCCAAGCCTGAAGAGCCTCAGCGCCAAGGACCTGACGCTGGACTTCACCATCAAGGAAGGCCGGCTGAGCACGAAGCCCTTCGACATCAAGCTGGGCGACACCACCATCAACCTCTCCGGCGACACGGGACTGGACCAGACGGTGAACTACAGCGGCAAGATAAAACTGCCCGCATCCACAGGCACCATCTCGCAACTCACCACCGTAGACCTGAAGATAGGCGGCACACTGACCGCACCCAAGGTGACCATCGACACCAAGAGCATGGCGAACCAGGCCGTGCAGTCCGTCACCAACAAGGCCCTGGAGAAAGCCGCCCAGAAGCTGGGGCTGGACTCCACCGTCACCTCCAACGCCGACTCGCTGAAGCAGAAGGTGAAAGAGAAAGTGACCGAGAAGGCTGTGAACAAAGTACTCAACCTGCTGAAGAAGAAGTGAACCGGGCATGATACGCAAGCTCTACGAGAAAGACACCAACCCGAAGGACCTCTATGAAGTCCTTCGGGTGCTGAACGACGGAGGCCTCATCATCTACCCCACCGACACGATGTACGCCATCGGCTGCCACGCCCTGAAGGAGCGGGCCATAGAGCGCATCTGCCGCATCAAGGGGGTGGACCCCCGCAAGTGCAACCTCTCCATCATCTGCTACGACCTGAGCGACATCAGCGAATATGCCCGCGTGGACAACGCCACCTTCAAGCTGATGAAGCGCAACCTGCCGGGGCCCTTCACCTTCATACTGCCCGCCGGCAGCCGCCTGCCGAAGGTCTACAAGAACCGCAAGGAGGTGGGCATACGGGTGCCGGACCATCCGCTCATACGCGAGATATGCCGACAGCTGGAGGCACCCATACTGACCACCACACTGCCCCACGACGAGGATGAGGAGGTGGAGTACACCACCACCCCCGAGCTCATCGACGAGAAGTTCGGCACCCTGGTGGACCTGGTGATTGACGGCGGCATAGGAGGCACCGAGCCCAGCACCGTGGTGCGCTGCACGGAAGGCACCTTCGAGCTGGTGCGCGAGGGAAAGGGAGAGCTCGAAGAATGAAATTTGTTCATCTTTTGCTTAATTCTTCCAAAATTCTTGCCCGGTAAACATCTTTTTCCGTAAGTTTGTACCGCGATTAACAATTTATCGAAATACCAATATGAAGAAAATTCTCTTACTGTTACTGATGATCCCCGCATGGGTGTGCGCCCAGACGGACGCCAAATACCTGGCCGGGGCTGTGCCTGTGGTGGACGGACGCGTCACTTTCACACAGACCATCAACGTGCCCGGACTGACGAAGGACGTGCTCTACACGTACGTGAACAAATGGGCAAACGACAAGTTCAAGACCACGGACGGATTCCCCAACAACAAGCTGATATCCGAGGATGCCTCGGCAGGCGAGATAGGCGCCATAGGCGAGCAGTACATCGTCTTCAGCAACAGCGTGCTGTCGCTGGACCGCGCACGCATCTTCTATCAGTTCACCGCCAAGGTAGCCAACGGCAAGTGCGACATGACCATCACCCGCATACGCTACCTCTACGAGGAGTCGCGCAACGGCGGACAACGCTACAGCGCCGAGGAGATCATCACCGACGAGACCGGACTCAACAAGAAGAAAGACAAGCTGGCACGCGTCATCGGCAAGTTCCGCCGCGAGACCATCGACTACAAGGACGACCTCTTCAAGTCCGTCTCCACCTCCATCATGGAGCAGCTGCAGCAGAGCGCCAAGGCCGAACAGTCACAGGTAGAGACGAAGGCCGTGCAGACCGACGCCACAGGCATCGTGACCATAGACCCCGCAGCCATCAAGGCCGCCGAGACGGCACCGGCAGCCGCCGCCGTCATCCCCGCAACCAAGGTGGCCGCCTCTACGGTAGCCGCCGCCACGTCCGACATGACAGGATACCGCAAGGTGGAGGTGAAGGACATCCCGGGCAACATCTACAAGATGCTCTCCGACGACTGGATGCTCATCACCGCAGGGAGCGACGCACAGTTCAACATGATGACAGCCAGCTGGGGCGGGCTGGGCAACCTCTACCAGAAGCCCGTGGCATTCTGCTTCATCAACCCCAGCCGCTACACCTACCAGCTGATGGAGAAGGGCGACACCTACACCCTCTCGTTCTACAACGAGAGCAGCCGCAAGGCACTGCAGGTGTGTGGCACCACATCCGGCCGCGACAGCGACAAGGTGAAGGCTTCGGGCCTCACCCCCATCACCACCCCCTCGGGCAACAAGGCCTTCGGCGAGGCATGGCTCATCATCGAGTGCAAGAAGATGATAGCACAGTCGTTCAACCCCGACGTGGTGAAGCAGGACGAGCTGAAGCAGCAGTGGGAAGGCAAAGCCATGCACAAGATGTACATTGGAGAAATCACCAACGTCTGGATGAAATAAGAAACAAAACAAAAGTCCATCATGTTTGAGCCGCCGTCCGGCGTAGCGTGCATGCCAGTCGCACTGTCTACCCGGATGGCGGCGTTTATTTGTCCCCCCGCACATCAGTTACATCGAAGCCCCGGTTTTAAGCATTTTAAATTCATAAAGTTAAAAAGCACTTTCAATTTGAATAAAAGTCTCACCTGATAGGTTGGTGCAAGGATAAAAAATCTATCTTTGTACGCAAGTTGTGAATACGTAAGATTATGGATGAACTGACAGAGGTGAAGCGTCTGCTTCAGGAAGGAGACACCGACGAGGCCATACGGCAGCTGGACGCGCTGATAGCCGCCGCCCCCGAGGCTTCGGACGAGCTCTACTACCTGCGCGGCAACGCCTACCGCAAGCAGAGCAACTGGCAGATGGCGCTGGGCAACTACCTGCAGGCCATCGACATCAACCCGCAGAGCCCCGCCCGCGCGGCGCGCGACATGCTCATGGACATCCTCGAGTTCTATAACAAAGACATGTACAATCAGTAATAAAAACAATTTATTATGGCTACAATAAAAGGTACAATCGTGGTGGACACGGAACGTTGCAAGGGCTGCAGCCTCTGCGTCGTGGCCTGCCCCTTCAAGATTCTAGAGCTTACCAAGAAAGAAGTGAACAAGAAAGGTTACCCCTTCGCCACCCAGACGGACGGGGACCGCTGCACAGGATGCGCCTCGTGCGCCATCGTTTGCCCCGACGGGTGCATCACCGTTTACAAAGCCAAACTTTAAGAAATCAACGATATGGCAGAAGAAGTTGTTTTAATGAAAGGGAACGAGGCCATAGCCCGCGCCGCCATCCGCTACGGCGTGGACGGGTACTTCGGATATCCCATTACTCCGCAGTCGGAGGTGCTGGAGACACTGGCCGAAGAGAAGCCGTGGGAGACCACAGGCATGGTGGTGCTCCAGGCAGAAAGCGAACTCGCCGCTATTAATATGGTATACGGAGGCGCCGCCACCGGCAAGATGGTGATGACCTCCTCATCGAGCCCCGGTGTGAGTCTGAAACAGGAGGGCATCTCCTACATCGCCGGAGCCGAACTGCCCGCGCTCATCGTCAACGTGCAGCGCGGCGGCCCCGGACTGGGAACCATACAGCCCAGCCAGTCGGACTATTTCCAGAGCACCAAGGGAGGTGGTCATGGCGACTATCACCTCATCGTGCTGGCACCGTCGTCGGTTCAGGAGATGGCGGACTTCGTGGGCCTGGCGTTCGAGCTGGCCTTCAAGTACCGCAACCCCGCGCTCATCCTGGCGGACGGCGTCATCGGCCAGATGATGGAGAAGGTGACGCTGCCCCCGTTCCGTCCGCGCCGCACCGACGAGGAGGTGATAGCACAATGTCCCTGGGCAGCCACCGGCAAACGCGGCGGACGCAAGCCCAACATCATCACCTCGCTGGAGCTGGACCCCAACATCATGGAGCAGCGCAACATCCACCTGCAGGAGAAGTACCGCGCCATTGAGCAGAACGAGGTGCGCTACGAGGAGCTGCAGTGCGACGACGCCGAATATCTCATCGTGGCCTTCGGGTCGTGTGCCCGCATCGGCATGAAAGCCCTGGAGATAGCCCGCGAGCAAGGCATGAAGGTGGGCCTCTTCCGCCCCATCACCCTCTGGCCATTCCCGTCGCAACAGATAGAGCGCCTCTCGCGCCAGATGAAAGGCATCCTCACCCTGGAGCTGAACGCCGGACAGATGATAGAGGACGTGCGCCTGGCTGTGAAGAAGGACATCCCCGTCAACCACGCGGGACGCTTGGGCGGCATCGTGCCCGACCCCGACGAGGTGGTGGGATGGCTCAATGAGTTGAAACGCTAACACACACTGGAGAGATGGACAGTTATATCAGAACCGTATTGAACACGCTCTTCCTCGTAGGAGCCGTGGTGGCCATGATTCTATACTTCGCCGTGGAGGACAAGCACGCGTTCTTCTACGCCTGTTCGACAGCCCTCACACTGAAGTTCGTGGAGATCGTGCTGCGCATCATGCGTTGAGTCAATACACCAAACATTACCGATTATGACAAAAGAAGATATCATAAAACCTGAGAACCTGGTCTACGCAAAGCCCAAGTTGCTCAACGACAATCCCATGCACTATTGTCCGGGATGCAGTCACGGAGTGGTACACAAACTGGTGGCCGAAGTGATTGAGGAGATGGGCATGGAAGAGAATGCCATCGGCATCTCCCCCGTAGGATGTGCCGTGTTTATGTACAATTACGTCGACATCGACTGGGAAGAGGCAGCCCACGGACGCGCACCTGCCGTTGCCACCGCCATCAAGCGCCTGTGGCCCAGCCGCCTGGTGTTCACCTACCAGGGCGACGGCGACCTGGCCTGCATCGGCACGGCCGAGACCATACACGCCCTCAACCGTGGCGAGAACATCACCATCATCTTCATCAACAACGCCATCTATGGTATGACGGGCGGACAGATGGCCCCCACCACCCTGGTGGGCATGAAGACCTCCACCTGCCCCTACGGACGCGACGTACACATCCACGGCTATCCGCTCCACATCACCGAGATAGCCGCCACCCTGGAGGGCACCTGCTACGTCACCCGCCAGTCGGTGCAGAACGTGGCAGCCATCCGCAAGGCGAAGAAAGCCATCCGCAAGGCGTTCGAGAACTCGATGAACGGCAAGGGATCGAACCTGGTGGAGATTGTCTCCACCTGCAACTCGGGCTGGAAGATGTCACCCGTGGCAGCCAACAAGTGGATGGAAGAGAACATGTTCCCCTATTATCCGTTAGGAGATTTAAAAGATAAGGAGTAAAAGCGTTATGAAAGAAGAGATAATCATCGCCGGATTCGGCGGACAGGGCGTGCTGTCAATGGGCAAGATTCTGGCCTACGCGGGCCTGATGGAGGGCAAGGAAGTGACATGGATGCCTGCCTACGGTCCCGAGCAACGGGGCGGAACGGCCAACGTGACGGTCATCGTCAGCGACGAACGCATCTCGTCGCCCATCCTCAGCAGCTACGACACGGCCATCATCCTCAACCAACCATCCATGGCGAAGTTCGAGAGCAAGATAAAGCCGGGCGGCACACTCATCTACGACGGATACGGCATCATGGAACCGCCTACGCGCACCGACATCCAGATATACCGCATCGACGCCATGGACGCCGCGGCGGAGATGAACAACACCAAGGCCTTCAACATGATAGTGCTGGGCGGACTGCTGAAGCTCCACCCCATCGTCACCATCGACAGCGTGCTGAAAGGCTTGCGCAAGACACTGCCCGAGCGACATCACCACCTCATCCCGATGAACGAGGAGGCCATCCGCAAAGGCATGGAGATTATCCGTCCACACGCATAGCACACGGCGCTCACCAAGGGGTCGGATGAAGAGACAACCGCTACCGGAATGGGCATCGTAGCCCCCCGATAGCGGTTTTTCATGTAGAAAGGTGGCCATGTTCGGGTTTTTATACTACTTTTGCACGGAATATATCTATCACCTTTTTTTACGTAAGGCACACAAAGATGAAACATCGTTTGATTACCATACTGCTGCTGATGGGCATGGCGGCTCCCAGCCTCCAGGCCCAGAGCACCGACTACGGGGACGGCACCACCTTCGGTCCGCGCAAGACCACACGCCGCAGCCAGTTCGAGCGGGGCGACACCACCACCGTAGACTCGAAGACCGTGCCCATCGGCATCTCCACCTGGAAGGTGGACTGGCTGGGCAACGTCACCCCCACCGAGGTGGACACCCTGCGACATCAGTTCCAGAACGTGCAGCTGACCGACGGCATGAACGGACACTACAACTACCTGGGCAACATGGGAGCGCCACGCTACTCGCGCCTTTTCTTCGAGCGCCGCGCAGCCTCGCAGTTCCTCTTCACCGACCCGCTGGACTATTGGATGGTGCGCACCGAGGACTTCAACTTCATCAACACCAAGTCGCCCTTCACCAACCTGTCCTACTACTCAGCCGGCAACCAGACCGACGGCGAGGACCGCTTCCGATCCTACTTCGGCGTGAACGCCAACCGACGGCTCGGCTTCGGCTTCACCACCGACTACCTCTACGGGCGCGGCATGTACAACAACCAGGCCACCTCGTTCTTCAACGCAAGCCTCTTCTCGTCCTACATGGGCGACCACTATAACCTCCACTTCATCTTCAGCAAAAACCACATGAAGATGGCCGAGAACGGCGGCATCGAGGACGACATCTACATCACCCACCCCGAGGACCTGCCAAACACCTACAACTCCACGGACATACCCACCGTGCTCGACAAGACGTGGGCCCGCAACGACAACTACTCGCTCTTCCTCACCCACCGCTACAACCTCGGCTTCTACCGCGAGTCCGAGGACACGGCCCAGGTGGACAAGGAGTTCGTGCCCGTCACCAGCATCATACACACCCTGAAGCTGCAGAACTACAAGCGCAAATACATAGCCTACGACACACCGGACAACTACTACGACCAGACCTACCTGCCGGGCGACTCCACGCTGGACATCACCCGCCACTTCTCTGTGAAGAACACCTTCGCACTCGCCTTGCGCGAGGGATTCAACAAGTGGGCACAGGCAGGCATCACGGCCTTCGTGTCGCACGAGCTGCGCAAGTATGAACTGCCCGACACACTGGGCACCAGCGGCAGCCGGTACACCCGCAAATACTCCGAGAACGTGGTCTCGGTGGGCGGCGAGCTGTCGCGCACACAGGGCAACACCCTGCACTACCGCGCACGGGGCGAGACGGTGCTCACGGGCGAGGACGCCGGACAGTTCGAGCTCGACGGACGCATCGACCTCAACTTCCGCCTCTTCAAGGACACCATACAGCTGGCGGCACATGCCTTCGCCAAGCGCATCAACCCCTCGTTCTACCTGCGCCACTACCACTCGCAGCACCTCTGGTGGGACAACGACCTCGAGCAGGAGTTCCGCACACGCGTCGAGGGTGAGTTCACCGCCAAGCGCTTGGGGACAAACCTCCGCATCGGGGTGGAGAACCTGAAGGACTACACCTACCTGGGCAACACCTCCACACAAGGCTCCGACGGCAACTACCGCATGGGCATGAACGTGCGCCAGTGCGCCGAGAACATACAGGTGTTCAGCGCCGTGCTGCGCCAGAACTTCAAGTTCGGCATACTCCACCTCGACAACGAGATAGCCTACCAGAAGAGCAGCAACCAGGACGTGCTGCCCCTGCCGGACCTCTCGCTCTACCACAACCTCTACCTCGACTTCGCCGTCGCCAAGAAGGTGCTGAAGATAGAGCTGGGAGCCGACGTGCGCTACTTCACCAAATACTATGCCGAGGACTATGCGCCTGCCCTGGGACAGTTCTATGCGCAGAACGCCTCCAACCGTGTGGAGATAGGCAACTACCCCATCGTGAACCTCTACGCCAACCTCCACCTGAAGCACACGCGCATCTACGTCATGATGTACCACGTGAACGAGGGGACGGGCACGCCCAACTCCTTCCTGGCACCTCACTACCCCATCAACCCCATGTCGTTCAAGTGGGGCATCTCGTGGAACTTCTTCAACTAAACACCTCCGTCTATGCGCCGCCGCTATCTGAAATACCTCCTGCTGGGCATCGTCTCCGTCGCGCTCGCCACGGTCATCTTCCCCAGCCGCTCGCCCCGGCCCGGCAAGCCCCGCTCCTATGACGAGATCGTTGCCTCGGACACGCTGCGCATCACCACGGAGTACAACTCCGTCAGCTTCCATGTGCGGGGCGACTCGCTCGAGGGCTTCCACTACGAACTGGCACGGGCTTTCGCCCACGACAAGGGGCTGCAACTGCAGGTGCTGCCCGAGATGTCCATCGGCCGACAGATAGAGGGCATCTGCCACGGAGAGTATGACCTCATCGCCAACGGACTGCTCGTCACCGTGGAGTCGAAGGACTCGCTGCTCCTCTTCACCGAGCCCATCCTGAAGAACAAGCAGGTGCTGGTGCAGCGCAAACATCACGAGGGCGACTCGCTAACCTACGTCCGCAACCAGCTCGACCTCGGCGGCAAGACGGTCTACATCTCGTCCCACTCGTCCATAGCCCACCGCATCCACAACCTGAGCCACGAGATTGGCGACACCATCTTCATCCACGAAGAGGAGTCGTACGGCGAGGAGCAGCTCCTCTTCATGGTGGCCCACGGCGACATCGACTATGCCGTCTGCGAAGACCACATCGCCAGCCGCCTCCTGCCCGACTTTCCCCAGCTGGACATCGCCACACAGATCTCCTTCAACCAGTTCTACGCCTGGGGCGTAAGCCGCGAGAGCGCTGCCCTATGCGACACCCTCAACGCCTGGCTCACCCACTACATGCAACAGCCCGCCTACGGCCAGCTCCTCAAGAAGTACAACTTGAAGTGAGGACTTCCAATTCAGAGGCCACGTGCCCCCAGACCTTTGCCTTATCTTCCCAATAAATATCTTTAGTGTAAGATAGGTGCCCCTTCCATCGCGATTATTCGGACGGATTGTATATCTTTGCACGTCGATAAAACAAAGAAGAAAGGATAAAAAGATGGTTATCAAATGGGGATTCATCGGCTGCGGCGAGGTAACAGAGCGCAAGAGCGGCCCGGCATTCAATATGGTTGAGGACTCTATGGTGGAGGCTGTCATGAGCCGCGACATCAACAAGGCGCGCTCCTACGCCGAGCGGCACAACATACCCAAGTGGTACGACGACGCGCAGGAACTGGTGGACGACCCCGAGGTGAACGCCATCTACATTGCCACACCGCCCTCATCGCACGCCACCTTCGCCATCATGGCTATGAAAGCCGGCAAGCCCGTCTACATAGAGAAACCCATGGCCGCCAGCTACGAGGACTGCACCCGCATCAACCGCATAAGCCAGGAGACCGGCGTGCCCTGCTTCGTGGCCTACTACCGCCGCTACCTCCCCTACTTCCTGAAGGTGAAGGAGCTCATCGACACGGGACAGATAGGCACCGTCATCAACGTGCAGATACGCTTCGCACAGCCCACCCGCGAGATGGACTACAACCGCAACAACCTGCCGTGGCGACTGCAGCCCGACATTGCCGGCGGCGGATACTTCTACGACCTTGCGCCTCACCAGATAGACATCCTGCAGGAGATGTTCGGATGCATCCTCGAAGCCGAGGGATACTGTTGCAACCGTGCGGGGCTCTATGAGGTGGAGGACTCCGTCAGCGCCTGTTTCCGCTTCGAGAGCGGGCTTCCCGGCTCCGGATCGTGGTGCTTCGTGGCGCACGACTCCGCCAAGGAGGACCGCATCGAAGTCATCGGCGACAAGGGCATGATATGCTTCTCCGTCTTCACGTTCGACCCCATCGCCCTACATACCGAGCGGGGCCGCGAGGAGATTCCCGTGGAGAATCCGCCCTACGTGCAGCTGCCCCTCATACGGGCCGTGGTGGAGCACCTGCAGGGCAAGTCCATCTGCTCGTGCAACGGTCTGAGCGCCACCCCCACAAACTGGGTCATCGACAAGATTCTCGGTAAGTTCTGATTCCACTTCCGCTGTACACTACCGCCTATGAACCGCATCGCCACCCTGTTGCTCGCCCTCCTCAGCCTAACGTTGCCCCTCTCTGCCCAAGAACAGCAAGAGGCGGAATGCCATGTTGCTACGCTACCTTCCCTTGCGAAACAAGCGGTGGAGTATAGTGTTGGCGAGCAGTCTTCCTACAAACAGCAAGAGACGGAAGAGAGTTTTACCGCTCAGCTTGACTATGAACAGCAAGAGGCGGAAGACAGCGTCGCTGCCCGGCTTGACTATGAGCCGACGGACAGCGTCGTCACGAAACCCAAGAGCAAGCGACTCGACCGGCGGTTCGAGCGGTTCGTGAAGAAGTTCATCGACTTCAACAACTACGACACCACCTACATCTCGCCCAACCGCTACAACTACGCCCTCATGCTCTGCAACAACTCCATCTTCGAGAGCTACAGCATAGGCGCCTCCGAGCCCCGGCGACAGAAGATCGGGTTCGCCTCCAACCCCAGCTACAAGATAGGGGCCTACTTCGGATGGCGCTGGATATTCATCGGATGGACCGTGGACGCACAACAGCTCTTCGGAGGCAAGAAGAACAGCAGCAAGAAGACCGAGTTCACCCTCAACCTCTACAGCTCCAAGCTCGGCGTGGACTTCTACTATTGGAAGATAGGCAACGACTTCAAGATAAAGACCCTGCAAGGCTTCTCCGATGGCACCTCGTCCGACGTACGCGACAAGCAGACCGTCTCCATCAACTTCGACGGACTGCAGGCCACCATCAAGGGACTCAACCTCTACTATATCTTCAACAACCGCCACTTCTCCTACCCGGCGGCCTTCTCGCAGAGCACCAACCAGCGCAAGAGTGCAGGCTCGCTGCTCAGCGGCATCTCCTACTCCGAACACCGCATGACGTTCGACTACGGCAAGCTGCCCCAATGGATACTCTCCGAGGCCTCCCCCGCCATGCACGTCGACAAGCTGGAGTATACCGACCTAAGCCTCCACTTCGGCTATGCCTACAACTGGGTGTTTGCCCGCAACTGCCTTGCCTGCCTCTCCATAGCCCCCGCCGTGGCCTACAAGCGGTCGCTCATCCACTCCACCGAGGAGCAGGGCACCGACACCCACCACGGCATCAACTTCGACTTCATCACCCGCGCTGCCCTGGTCTACAACAATGCCAAGTACTTTGCCGGCCTCTCGTGGGTAAACCACACCTACGACTACAGTCGCCGCAGCCTGCAGACGAGCAACTCCATGGGCACCCTGCAATTCTACGTAGGCTTCAACTTCGGCCTCAAGCGGGAGTACCGCGGGAAATAGCGTCCGCGCGTCCGCATTTTTACGGGCGAAACCTTGGCGGTGTGGCGATTTATGGTCATATTTGCACCCGATTATGCGTCGGGTGCGCACCCCCGTGCGTCTGCGGGTAAGACGACGAAGACTCGGCGTAAGATTATTAACGACTAAATCTAAGAATATCATGATGAAACGAACCGAAATCCTCACACTGCTTCTCTGCGTCCTGTCGACATGGGCGCTGGCGCAAACCACCCACGGACCCGCCTCCATAAAGGAGCGTCCACGCATCCTCATCTCCACCGACATCGGCGGCACCGACCCGGACGACAACCAGTCCATGATGCACTACCTGCTCTACTGCAACCTGTTCGACTGCGAAGGCATCGTCTCCTCGCCATCCTACGGCGACGGCACGAAGGAGGAGATCATCCGCATGATAGGCATCTATGAGCAAGACCTGCCCGTGCTGCGGCAACATGCCGACGGATGGCCCTCGCCGGACTATCTGCGCTCCATCGCCAAACAGGGCCGCAAGGGTGCCGCTCCACAATGCGGATACTCCACAGCCACCGAGGGATCCGACTGGATCGTCTGCTGTGCGAAGAAGGAAGACCCGCGCCCGCTGTACCTCCTCGTCTGGGGCGGTCTGGACGATGTGGCACAGGCGCTTCACGACGCTCCGGAGATTGCCTCCAAGGTGCGCATCCACTGGATTGGCGGCCCCAACAAGAAGTGGAGTCTGCCCAGCTACTGCTACATCGTGGAGCATTTCCCCAACCTGTGGTTCATCGAGAACAACGAGTCCTACCGCGGATTCATATCCGACCGCAAGAACACGGGACGCTACCATGCCGGCTTCTACGAGGCTTATGTGAAAGGAGCGGGCCATCTGGGTGCCGACTTCTATAACTATCTGAAAGGAGTGCCCAAGCTAGGCGACACGCCGACGTTGCTCTACATGATGGACAGCGACCCTGCCAATCCGGAGAGTGAGTCGTGGGGCGGACAGTTCGAGAAGATCACCTACAGCTCGCGCCGTGTCTTCACCCGTGCCACCACCGCCGCCGACACCATCCAGCGCGATGGCATCGTGGAGTGGCATTTCAAGGGTCCCAAGCTGAAGAAGGGCCACTATCCCAAGGTGCAGGCCAAGTGGTCGTCCGGAGCCGACAACGAGGTGGGTTTCCTCACCGTCGACAAGCAACGTTGGCCTGTCTATTACCTGGGCCACGGACGCTACATGTGTCGCTACGCCACCTACAAGATTGGTGTCATCAACTACACCATCGAGGCGGACATCCCCGGCTTCCCCAACCAGAGCGGGCAGCTCTACGTGGAGAACATCTTCCCCGGCAAGCAGCGCTGCTCAACCGACTACAAGCTAGGTTCCACCTGGTGGGGCGACCTCACCGACCCGGCCCAGTATGCCCCGCAAGGCAACAGCTGCCAAGGTGCCGCCACCGTCGCCAAGTGGCGCGACCAAGTGATGGAGGACTGGGGCTCCCGCTGCGGGTGGCTGAAGTGAAAAGATTGAAGCCAATGCTCCGCCATGTTTGGCTACTGAAAAACACAAGGGCGGGGGCTTGCCACGAATGTGGGGCCCCCGCCCTTGTGCTTCATCGTCTTCATGATAGCCGACAAAATCGCCTTCCACAAGGTGCGCGCCAACGTGTCCGGCTATCTGCAGAAGCCGCAGGAGAGTCAGGAGGAGTTGCCGCCCCTCTTCGCCACCTCAGCGAGAAAGCCACCGGGCGCGACGAGCTGACGAACTACATCGACCAGATAAACAAGGCGCTATAGAGAGGTCTGTTAACTTCATCGTGCACCCCACCGGGGGCTCTTCGTCAAATGAGGTATAGGTCTAAGAGCATCGAAGTACTACTTCATCGGCACTTGAAGTACTACTTCATCGGCCATCGAGGTATACTTCATTTTTGGTCTTACTAAATTTCTCTGGTCAGGGAAATATATTTTCCCAGTCAGAGAAATATTTTTGGCAATTATATACTTTTAGACCCAAGTGAATTAAACATCTGTATTTACGTTATTCAAGTCATATTCAAATGTTTCATCAGATTCATTAGAATCAGCCAAATATATTTTATTCCGATTAAGGTCTTTAACAAGGACTGTCTCTTGTCTAAATCTATCAGCAATCATTTCCGCCAATTTTAATAACGATTTACTTGACAAACCATTTATTTCAAAACAAATAGACTTGTCATTAAACATCTCTCCATTGTTGCCTACATATTTCCCCTTAAAGAAATTGCCAAGTGAATATGCACCAATATACTCTCCTCTATTTCGAGAATTGTCGTTATTGAAATTTGTTATTGTACTATGAACCATTTTATCCTTGTTAAAACGATTCTTGGCGGTTTCGACAAATTGTCTTATTGCATTAACAATTTTATTATTTGACATTTGCACAGCATTTACATTCACTGCAAATACAATCATTCCTCCTCGATATTTTGCCATACCATATTGCTCTGGATGAACCCCCTCATCCAATACAAAATTATTCATATTCTTACGGCATTCGTTCAAGAACCCTCCTTTTTGGTAGTTAGAACCATTTGGTAAAATAGTACCACTTGGATGGAAATACTTAATCTCATTAATTCTATATCTCTCGTTTATATGACTTTTTCCCTGTAGAGTTGACATTACTCTTCTTACAGACTCCTTAATGAGAGTGTTAAGTTCATTTTGTGTAATCTTCAACTTTTGTTTCATTTCACAAATATTATTTTAATTATAATTATCACTTTTGCTTATATTATACAACAATATCTTCAGATTTCCAAGTAAAAATCATTTGGCAATGATATAGGAACTCTGCAATGGAGTTCCTATTTTTGGGAGATAATGGTAGCCAACACGTCTATCATTGCCAAAATTATATTTTTCATTTTTAATAGGTGTTAGTTCCAATATATGTATTCACCATATTTTTTCCCAGTCAGAGAAATATTTTTTCCCAGTCAGAGAAAAAAGAAGGCGCGGCAAGCCGCACGGCTCTTGAAGCCGTGTGTGCCCACCGCGCCAGAATATGTTATTCGCCCTTCTTCGGGATCCGACGGAGAATCTCCAGCAGGTGGCGCCAGAACTTGTCCACGGTGGGGATGAGCATGCGCTCGTCGGGAGAGTGCACGCCACGGAGCGTGGGGCCGAAGGAGACCATATCCAACGAGGGATATTTCTCCAGGAAAAGGCCGCACTCCAAGCCGGCATGGATAGCCTTCACCTTGGGCTCCTCGTGGAAGAGCTCGCGGTAGGTCTCCACGGAGAGATGCAGAATCGGGGAGTTGGGGTTGGGTTTCCAACCGGGATAGCCCTCGCCCACATCCACAGAGGCTCCGGCAAGCAGGAAGACAGACTTCACTGTGTCCGACATGTGCTGACGGGCGGAGAGAATGGAACTGCGCTGACTGCTGGTGATGACGATGCGGTGGTCGGGCATCATCTTGATGGCGGCGAGGTTGGAAGAGGTCTCCACCAGGCCGGGGATGTCCTGACTCATAGCCAAGACACCGTTATGAACGCCGTGGACGGCGAGCAGCAGCCGACGGACGGTGTCGCGGTCGATAGCCTCGGGCTGCGGTTCCTCGGAAGAGAGGGACATGTCGATGGTGGGCTCGGTGACACTGAACTCACCCTCCACCTCGGACACGAAGACGTTGAGGTCCACACGCACATGCTCCTTGTCCGCCATGGGCACGGCACAGACGGCCTCGGCCACGCGGGGGATGGCATTGTGGAGGTTGCCGCCGGTGATGGAGCAGACGTAGAGGTCATAACGCTCGGCGAGCTGGCAGAGGAAGCGGTTCATCACCTTGTTGGCATTAGCGCGCTCCTTGTTGATGTCGTCGCCGGAATGGCCGCCGGTGAGGCCCTTGAGCGAGACGCGGAAAAAGAAATAGCCCTCGGGCACAGCCACGGGAGTGTAGGTGAAGGTGGCCTCGGTGCGCACGCCGCCGGCACAGCCGATGAAGAGTTCACCCTCGTCCTCGGAGTCGAGATTGAGCAGGATGTCGCCGCTCATGAAGCCGCTCTGCAGCGCGAAGGCGCCGGTGAGGCCGGTCTCCTCGTCGACAGTGAAGAGGCACTCCACAGGACCGTGCTGTATGTCGTCGGCTGCCAGGACGGCGAGCTCGGTGGCGACACCGATGCCGTTGTCGGCACCCAGGGTGGTGCCGTTGGCGCGCATCCACTCACCGTCGACGATGGTCTCGATGGGGTCGCGGGTGAAGTCGTGGTCGACGCCCACATTCTTGTCGGGCACCATGTCCATGTGGGACTGGAGCACCACGGTCTTGCGGTCCTCGAAGCCCGGGGTGGCGGGCTTGCGGATGAGCACGTTGCCGACGGCGTCCACGTGTGTATCGAGATGGTGGCTCTCGCCAAACTGCCGCAGATAGGCAATGATTTTCTCCTCCCGCTTGGACGAGCGCGGTACCTGACACACTTCGTGGAAGTAGTGGAACACGCTGGCGGGCTTTAATTCTACAGGTGTACTCATAATTCTTTTTTCCTCCTTAGTTATTTATATGTTTAGGTTTACATGTCTGCTAAAATAGGTTAAATAGAGACGGGGATAAAGATGCCGTATCCACAAACACTTATCTTTGCAACCACAAAAGTAGTGGAAATGCTCGAAACAATACTCATCTCTGTGTTAATAGTTGCTATCTGCGTGGCGCTGATGGCGGTGAGCATCATCTGCAAGAAGGGCGGACGGTTCCCCAACACACACGTGAGCGGGAGCAAGGTCCTTAGGCAGAAAGGGATAGGGTGCGTGCAGGCACAGGACCGTGAGGCGCAGCGCAAGCAGCCCATGGTGAAGGAGCGCGAGCGGTGACCACTCTGGAGAGAAATAAACAAAAAACAAACATAATAGAACAAAAGAGCTAACTTATGAAAAGAATGAATGGAGCACTAAAGGCATTCATGGCGATGGCCGTCATCGCCCTGTTCGCACAATGCAACAACAGCGGCAACGCAAACGTAGCCAACAGCAATGCTGAGGGCACCGCAGCAACAACAGGCATGAAGATAGCCTATGTGGATGTGGACACACTGCTGACGAAGTATAACTTCTGGAACGACCTGAACGAGATGATGATACGCAAGGAGGAGAACGCCAGACTGAGCGTGAACGAGAAAGCCAAGGCTTTCGAAACAGAGGCCAAGGACTTCCAACGCAAGCTGGAGAACAACGTCTACACACGCGAGAGAGCCGAGAGCGAACAGGCACGCCTGCAAAAGAAGCAGATGGAACTGCAGGAGCTGCAGAACAGACTCGCCAGCGAACTGCAACAGGAGCAGCAGAAGAACATGCTGCAGCTGAGAGACTCCATCAGCTCGTTCCTGAAATCATATAACCAGGACAAGGGATACAGCCTGATTATCAGCAACACACAGCTTGACAACCTGCTGTATGCCGACCCGATGTATAACATCACCGAGGAAATCGTAGCGGGTCTGAACAAGCGCTACAAACCCGCCAGTGAGAAATAAAATATATTTTTATTATATATGCAAGAAAAGGGGGAGGGTCGTGAGGCCGTCCCCCTTTCAGTTTTTTCGTCCTACCCCTCGCACCTATATATATAATGTGTATCTTTGCTACATCGAAAAGAAAACCTGGATACACATGAAAAAGAGACTCACACGACTGGTGGCGATGGCCACCGTGGCAGCGGCCTGCCTGACGGCCAACGCACAAAACCCTTATCTTCCGCTATGGGAGTTTATACCTGATGGCGAACCCTACGTATTCGATGACCCGGACAACCCGGGAAAACAACGCGTGTACGTCTACGGATCGCACGACATGCTGCGCACTGCCTACTGCGGCCTTGACCAAGTGGTGTGGTCCGCCCCCGTGGACGACCTGCAGGCCTGGCGCTACGACGGGGTGATATTCGAATCGAAGAAGGACGCCAACGGCAACTACCTCAACGCCGACCAGAAGGGCGACGTGCTGTATGCACCCGACGTGGCGGTGAAGACACACGCCGACGGCACGAAGACCTACTACCTCTACCCCAACAACCAGGCCGGCGGACGGCAAAGCATGGTGTGCAAGAGCAACCGGCCTGACGGGCCCTTCGAGGTGTGCAACTGGAGCAAGGACGACCCGCGCAAGACCGAGGGACCCTTCGGATTTGACCCCGCGACATTCATCGACGACGACGGACGAGCCTACGGATACTGGGGATTCCGCAATTCCTATGCAGCAGAATTGGATACTGCAACCATGAGCACCGTGCGACCTGGCACGGAGATAGTGCAAGACATGATAGCCAGCAAGGACAGCGACCAGGTGTACCGCTTCTTCGAGGCCTCGTCTATCCGCAAGATTAAGGACAAGTATGTCTTTGTCTATAGCCGGTGGACCAATCAGGGCGAGTGCGGTGTGCCCCAGACCAACTATACCCTTGCCTACTGTTACAGCAACAATCCGCTCGGACCTTGGA
>CAVINS010000052.1:0-25552 GCA_963643925.1 Bacteroidaceae bacterium | reverse complement strand
GGAAAGGTCATTAAATGCCTTGTTCGTGAAATAAATTCCTCCGAATGGAGTGATGCTCTCAGATTTAATGTTTAACTTTGCCACATGTCAGATATTCTTTATTTGAGTTTTTTGCACCACTAAGATAGGTGAATTTCCTGACATGGGCAAGCATTGGGCAATATGTTATTGCTCAATGACTTGCTGACTTTTTAAGTTTATTTATCTGCTATTTAAGGATTATGAAGAAGATAAACTTTAGCCGTTTGTTAGTCCGGACTCGCCAGTTGATTTGTGACAGTCCGGTGGAGGTGCTCACATGTCTCGTCTCTTACATGTTCGTCGCGTTTCTGCCTCAGGAGCAGATCGTTCGTGTACTGCTTATGCCGTTGGTGTTTAGCATTGCGTATACAGTGAACAATCTGACCCGAAAGTCCTCGTCCCGTAAGAGGTGTATTTCTACTTGGTACTGACATCCTCGGATGAGGAGGTGCGGAAGGTGTTTGGTGAAAAGACGGAGGTGAATTATCTGACGTCAGAACCATCTGGATCGTGGACGTGTACGCAGGATGTTCCAGTGCGTGGATATACCTTGTGTGTGCCCGAACAGAGAACCCGAGTGGAAAATGATAGCAACTGCGTGGTGGTGTATGTGGACGACAAAGAGGTGCTTCGCGAAAAGCTCCGTGTGCCCGAGGCGGACCAGAAGCAGATCGAGAACCTGCCCGTGAAGCACTTTGTGTATACCAATGGTAAGTACATGGTTATGCTGGAGGAGATATATCGTAATGGAGAATACATCTCGTGCTCCATTTATGGATATACGATTTTGAAGAAGCCGGGGGTGAAGTAAAAATGACCCTATACTATCGGGCCCGAGCCCCTATACTTAACAGCTCGAGACCCTAGGGTCTCTAAAAAGGGGGACTATACCCCTCCGAATGACGATGTAAAAGCTAGGGGTTCATTGGCTCGCAGACGACATGTCCGTAGGCCGATGAACCCCTGAATTTTTTATTCCCATGAGCGCCTGTACGCTAGTGGGTTACGAGAGGATGGCAAAGTAGTGCAGGCTCTCGTAGATGGTGCTGCACAGTCCGATGAGCAGGATGCCCGCCGTGCAGACCAACAGGCTGACACGGGTGTAGTTGTCGCTGCGGAAGGCGGCGATTGGCTGCTCGTTGGGCGTGATGTACATGGCCTTCACTATCTTCAGGTAGTAGAAGAGGGAGATGACCGTGTTGAGCAAGGCAATGAACACCAACCAGTAGTTGCCGCCGCTGAAGGCTGCCGCAAATACGAAGAACTTGCTGAAGAATCCGGCGAAGGGCGGGATGCCTGCCAACGAGAAGAGGGCGAGCGTCATGATGAGCGCCAGCTTCGGGTTGGTCTGGTAGAGCCCCTCGTAGTCGCTCATCTCCACACGTCCGCTCTTCTGCTCCACCACGTTGATGACACCGAAGGCCGCCAGGTTGGCGGCGATGTAGACCAGTATGTAGAAGATGAGTGCCGCCATGCCGTCCTCGTGGCCGTTGATGATGGCCAGCACCACGTAGCCCGCCTGCGAGATGCTACTGAATGCCATGAAGCGCTTCAGGTTCTGCTGACGGAGAGCGAAGAGGTTGCCTACGGTGATGGTGGCGATGATGATGACGTAGAGCAACAGATGCCAGTGCTCCATCATCGGTCCGAACACCTTGGTCAGTACCACCATCAGGATGAAGGCGGCCGCTCCTTTGGATATCACGGAGAGGTAAGACGTGACCGTGGTGGGCGCTCCCTGGTAGGTGTCGGCGGTCCACAGATGGAACGGTACCAACGAAATCTTGAAGCCGAGGCCTACGAAGAAGAACACCAGCGCCATCACCTGCAGCGGTGTGCCAGTCAATCCGGATGGTACGTCGTGGAAATAAAGCGTGCCTACCGTTCCGTAGATGAACGAGATGCCATAGAGCATCAGGCCGGAGGAGAAGAGGGCGTTGAGGATATACTTGGCACCTGCCTCGGCAGAGTTTCGCTTGTACTTGTCGTAAGCCACCAGGCAGGCCATTGGCACGGATGCCAGCTCCAGTCCGAGGAAGAACATGAGGAAGTGGCCGGCGCTGATCATGAAGAACATGCCGAGCAGGGTGCTGAGCAGCAGTGTGTAGAACTCGCCCTGCTTGTGTACCGTGCCATTGCTGCGCAACCAGTTGTTGGCTTGCAGCATCACGATGAGGGTACCCATGCTGAGGATGCTCTTCAGGGCGTGAGCCATGGGCGATGCCTGGTACATGCCGCCGAAGGCATCGTCGAAGCCGGTTATCGGGAGGTTGCCCACAAGATGGATGCCCATCAGGACGCATGCCAACAGGTGAAACCGGCGACGCTCCTTCCCGTCGGTGAACAGATCGTAGAGGAAGAGTATCAGGATGACAGCGACGAGGCTGACCTCCGGAACCATATTCAGAAATTGTAAGTAATTCATACTCAATGAACAGTTAATGATGAATAATTAGAAACTTACCTCGCCCGTCGTTCACAGGTTGCTAAGTATTGGTGCTACACTCTCGTGAATCATGTCGCTCACCCAGAATGGTGCCAATCCCAGTCCTGCCACGGCCACTATCAGGCAGATGACGGCGAGCCGCTCGTCCCATGTGGCATCGGTCAGTTTCAGATGCTCGGGATTCTGCGGAGTGCCGTAGAGTATCTTGCCCACTACACGCAGGATGTAGACCGCGGTGATGACGATGCTGGTGCAGGCGATGACGGTGCATACGCGGTGGAACGTGTCAGCGTTCTGGAACGAGCCCACGAACACGGTCATCTCTGCTACGAATCCGCTCAAGCCCGGCAGTCCGAGGTTGGCCAGTCCGGCAATCACATAGCCCACGCTGAGGAACGGCATGATCTTCATTAGTCCGCTCAGCTGGCGTACGTCACGCGTGTGTGTGCGGCCGTATATCATACCGATGAGGGCGAAGAAAAGGGCCGTCATCAGTCCGTGGCTCAGCATCTGCAGGATGGCTCCCGTGCAGCTGGTCTGGGTCATCATCAGCAGGGCGAAGAGCACCAGTCCGCAGTGCGACACGGACGAGTAGGCGTTGATGTACTTCAGATCGGTCTGCACCACAGCGCTGAAGGCTCCGTACACCACACTGATGGTGGTGAGGATGAGAAATATCCATCCCAACTCCTTGGCTGCCTCGGGCATCAGATACATGGCGATGCGGAAACATCCGTAACCTCCCAGTTTCATCAACACGCCCGCATGGAGCATCGACACTGCTGTGGGGGCCGACGCATGACCGTCGGGGCTCCATGTGTGGAAGGGGAACAACGCTCCAAGCACACCGAATCCGAGGAATGTAAGTGGGAAGAACACCATCTGCCAAGCGTGGGGCATCTGGTTGTGGGCGGCTATCTCCAGGATGTTCATCGTGTGGGCTCCGTTGCCGAAGTAGATGCCCAGGATACCCATCAGCAAGAAGGCGGAGCCTCCCATCAGCATCAGGGTCAACTTCATGGCGGCATATTCCTTGCGGCCGCTTCCCCACACACCGATGAGCAGATACATGGGGATGAGGGCAATCTCGTAGAACATGAACATCGTGAAGAGGTCGATGGAGATGAAGAATCCGAACACACCCGTGGACAGCAGTGTGAACCACAGGAAATACTCCTTGGTGAGGGGCTTCAGCTTCCACGAGGCGAAGGTGCCCGTGAACACGATGATGGCGGATAGCAGCAACATGACCACCGAGATGCCGTCCACGCCGATGGAGTAGGCGATGTGGAGCGGGGCGTACCACGTATAGCTGTCCGTATAGAGCATCTCGGCTGTGACACCGGCGTTGCGTTGCGCCAGAAAGTCGATGGTCAGGTAGATGGCCAGTGCCAGCAAGCACGACGAGCCAGCCACCATCACTCCCCGTACTTGGTTCAGCGTGCGGCTCGCCCACAGAGCGAGCAACATCACCAACGGGATGACTACAAACAAACTTAGTATATTCATTTCTTTACCTTATTCTAATAGATTAACAATAACAGGACTGTGAGTATCACAGCGCCGCTGAGGAACCAAATGCAGTAACTCTGCACGCTGCCGCTCTGCATGCCGCGAATCTCGTCGGCCGTGGCGTCTGTGCCCCAAGCCATGAAGTTGAAGAACTGGTCGATGACGTGGCGGTCCCACCAGGCGATAGGGGTGGAGATGCAGCGGAATATGATTTTCTTGGTGACGAACAGCCAGGCCTCGTCCATGTAGAACCGGCGGTAGGCTGCCGTGTGCAGGCTCTTGAAGGTGCGCACCAGCTTCTCTGCCACGGGCTGCTGCGGACGCAGATACATCCATGTGGCCACACCTATGGAGACGAGGGCTATGCAGACGCTGGTGATGGCCACCTGCGCATCCAGGTGGATGGTGTAGGCCTGACCGTTGCTGTTCACGAACTCACCGAAGGGGATGAATCCTGCCACGCAGGTCACAAGGGCGAGGAACATCAGCGGGAAGGTCATGCTCAGCGGAGCCTCATGCGGGGTGTGCGCCTCGTGCAGCTCCTTGTTTTCCTTACCCCAGAAGATGCAGTAGTAGAGGCGGAACATGTAGAACGCTGTCAGAGCTGCAATGAAACTCATGGTCCAACCGATGAAGGGGCTGAACTCGAAGGCCGCCGCCAGAATCTCGTCCTTGCTGAAGAATCCGCTGAACGGCGGGATGCCGGCAATGGCGAGGCAGGCGATGAGGAAGGTGATGTGGGTCACAGGCATATATTTTCGGAGTCCGCCCATGGTGGACATCTCGTTGCTGTGTACGGCATGGATGATGGCTCCGGCTCCCAGGAAGAGCAGTGCCTTGAACATGGCGTGGGTGAACAGGTGGAACATGCCGGCCATGTATCCCAGTCCGCCCTCGTGCGGGTCGGCAGAGGTGCATACGCCCAAGGCCACCATCATGAAGCCTATCTGGGAGATGGTGCTGAAGGCGAGCACGCGCTTGATGTCGCTCTGCACACAAGCCACCACGGCGGCATAGAGGGCCGTGAAGGCTCCGATGTTGGCCACCCAGTGGAGCACCTCAGGAGCATAGACAATGAAGAGCGGGAACATGCGGGCTACCAGGTAGACACCGGCCACCACCATGGTGGCGGCATGGATGAGGGCACTCACCGGGGTGGGACCTTCCATGGCATCGGGCAACCAGATGTGGAGGGGGAACATGGCGCTCTTGCCGGCGCCACCCACAAACATCAGCCCCAAGGCCAGCGGTATCATCATGCCGGCGGACATGAGCAACTGCTCCGACGGGGTGAAGGTGAACGTGCCTGCATAGTAGCCGTAGATGAGGATGCCGACGAGGAACCCCAGATCGGCGAAGCGGGTGACGATGAAGGCCTTTTTGCTGGCCGCGATAGCCTCGGGCTTGGTGTAGTAGAACCCGATCAGCAGGTACGACGACACACCCACGAGCTCCCAGAAGATGTACATTTGGAAGATGTTGGTGGCAACCACCAGCCCCAGCATGGAGAAGGTGAACAGACTCAGGAAGGCATAGTAGCGCTGGAAACCCTTCTCACCTTTCATGTAGCCGAACGAGTAGATGTGCACCATCAGCGACACGGTGGAGATGACCACCAGCATCAGCACGGAGATGGGGTCGAGCAGTATGCCCAGGTCGATATGCAGTGTCTCAGTGAACGGCAACCACTCGAAGTTGTAGGGCTGCAGGGTAGGGTACTGGCCGTCGGCCGCGCGTCCCGCTCCGAAGTAGAACGCCGCGGTGATGTACGACAGCAGTGTCACCACACCCAGCACAGCCGTTCCGATGGCTCCTGCCACGCCGTGTCTCATGCGCATGCCCGTGAGGGCCAGCAGCAGGAAGCTGAGCATTGGCAGCAGTAGTATAAGTAATGTATATTCCATAACCGATTAGTTTTTCATTTCATTTAAGTTCTTTACTTGAATGTTGCGGATGTTGCGGTAGATGTTGATGATGATGGCGATGGCCACTGCCGTCTCTGCCGCCGACACGCCGATGGCGAAGAGCGCAAAGAAAAACCCTTCGAGCTGTCCCGGGAAGAGGAAACGGTTGAACACCGCGAAGTTTATATCCACCGAGTTGAGTATCAACTCCACGCTGATGAGCATGGCAAGCAGGTTGCGTCGGGTGAAGAATCCGTAGATTCCCACAAACATCATGATGGTGGAGACCACCAGGTAATATTCCATTGGTACCATAGTTCGTCAGTCTTTTTATCGTTTACGTGCTATCAATATACCTCCTACGATGCAGGCCAACAGCAGGACGCTGATGACCTCGAAGGGGAGAACGTACTGGTACTTGTCGCTGCCTATCAGCGCATAGCCGATGGTCTTCACGTCCAGCTCTCCCGCTTCGAACTGCGAGGGCAAAAACTTATTCTTCAACATCACTACCAGACAGATGGCGAGTCCGGACAGACTGGCTATCAGACCGGCCAGCATCTTGCTGTTCTTCAGCTTCTCCGCCCGGTCGCCCTGACTACTGGTCAGCAGGATGCTGAATACGTAGAGCACCGTGATGCCGCCCGCATAGATGAGCAGCTGCACGGCTCCCAGAAACGAGTAGTTGAGCTGGAAGTAGATTCCCGCTGTCCCGAACAACACGAACAGCAGATAGGTAGCGGCGCGCAGGATGCGCGAGGTGGTCACGGACAACACCGAGCAGATGCAGATGAATGCCGCCAGAATGATAAATACAATTTGATTCAGTGTCATATTGTCTGTTCTTTTTTGTTAGCGTTTTGGGGTTGGTTGAGCACCTTCACCAGCTTGGTGCGGTCGAACACCGCATTCTCGAACTCTGTGCTGAAGCGGATGGCATCATGGGCGCAGGCGTTCACGCATAGTTGGCAGAACATGCAGGCGCCCAAGTCGTAGTTATAGCGCACCAACACTTTCTTTTTGCGTCCCGTCTCCTCGTCAGCCACCATCTCGCTCTCTATGTGGATGGTGTTGTTGGGACAAGCCATCTGACACAGTCCGCAGGCCACGCATTTGTGGTTGCCGTTCTCGTCCAGCGGCATCGTCAGGGTGCCCCTGAAGCGGTCGGAGATGTGCAGCGTCTTGCGGTTCTCAGGATATTGCTCGGTCATCTTGGGGGTGAAAAACTCTTTTAGCGTCACCCGCATGCCGGTGAGCAGCGACTTGATGCCATGTAACAGGCCTCTTATATAGCTTCTTTTCGTTTCCATGATTAAAAGTGAAGTTTAAATACGACAATGATAACCATCAGCAGCAGGTTGGCCAGACCTATGGGTACCAGGTACTTCCACTCCAGTGTCAGTATTTGGTCGATACGTAGGCGGGGGAAGGTCCACTTGAACCACATCAGCACCCACACCAGGAAGAAGGTCTTGCCGAAGAACCAGACGAAGCCGGGGATGTAGTCCATTACCTGGTTGAAGGCGTCCAACCCGGCGATGTGCAACGGCATCCATCCGCCCAGGAAGATGGTGGAGGCAATGGCGGCGATGATGAAGAGGTTGACAAACTCTGCCACGTAGAAGAGTCCGAAGTGCATGCCGGAGTACTCGGTGTGGTATCCGGCCGTCAGCTCGCTTTCTGCCTCGGGTAGGTCGAACGGGCCGCGGTTCACCTCAGCGTTGCCGGCTATCAGGTAAATGACGAAGGCAATGAAGGCGGGGATGTGTCCCTTGAAGAGGAACCACCCGTCGGCTTGTCGCTCCACTATCTCGCTTAGCTGCATGGTGTCCGTCAGCACGATGATGGTGAGGATGCTCAGTCCCACCGACAGCTCGTAGCTGACCATCTGCGCACCGCTTCGCATGGCACCTATGAGCGAGTACTTGTTGTTGCTGCTCCATCCGGCCAACAGGATGCCCACGATGCCGATGCTCGACGCCGCCATCACGAAGAAGACTCCCACGTTGAAGTCCAGCACCTCCATGCCCTTGTTGATGGGCAGACAGCTGAACGACATGATGGAGGCCAGGATGACGATGTAGGGGGCCAGGTTATAGAGGAACTTGTCGGCGTGGTTGATGGTGATAATCTCCTTTATCAGCATCTTGAACACGTCGGCAAACACCTGGATGCTGCCCCACGGTCCCACACGCGTGGGGCCCAGTCGGCACTGGAACGCGGCGCACACCTTGCGCTCCATATAAATCATGATAATGGCTATCACTGCATACATCAGCATGATGCAGACACCGATAACCAGACATTCGAGAAACACGGCCAGCCCCACCGGCATGATGGAGGTGAGCAGTCCGTGAATCCATCCTGTAACTATACTGAAATCAAACATATCTTTGTTCTTGTTTTGTTGAGGTTTATATGGTCTTTATTATCGGTCGATGTCGGGCACCACGTAGTCTACCGTACCACCGATAGCTATCAGGTCGGCTATCTTCGCCCCGCGTGTCATGGTCTCCATGCACGATACCAGTGGCAGTCCCGTGCTGCGGAACTTCATGCGGTAGGGAATCTTGTCGCCCTTGCTCTCGATGAACACACCGAACTCTCCACGGCTGCCTTCCACGGCTGCGTAGTAGTTGCCCTCGGGGATGCGGATGATGGGTTTCATCTTCTGCTTGTAGTCGCCTTCGGGGATGTTGTCGATGAGTTGCTCGATGATGCGCAGACTCTCCTCTATCTCCCTCATACGCACCATGTAGCGTGCGAATGAGTCGCCCTCGGTGTAGACCACTTCGTTGAAGTTTACCTTGCCGTACATGGCGTAGGGGTGACGCTTGCGCACGTCGCATGCCCAACCGGAGGCTCGACCGGTGCCGCCTGTGGCGCCAAACGAGATGGCATCCTCGCGGCTCAGCACACCCACACCCTTCAGACGTTGGTCGGCGATGATGTTGCCGGTGAACAGCTCGTGGTACTCACTCAGCATAGGCCGCAGGTACTGGATAAACTCCTTCACCTTCTGCACGAAGGTGGGGGCGATGTCGGCCTGCACACCACCTATCACGTTATAGTTCTGGATGAGGCGTCCGCCGGTGGTCTCTTCGAAGATGTCGAGCACCTTTTCGCGGTCGCGGAATCCGTAGAAGAAGGCGGTCAGTGCGCCCAGGTCCATGGTCAGGCACGAGAAGAAGAGGAGGTGCGAGTCGATGCGTTGCAGCTCGTCCATGATGGTGCGGATGTACTGCACACGCTCCGATACCTCCACACCCATGGCCTGCTCGATGCACATACACAGGGCGTGGCGGTTCTGATGTGCGCCCAGGTAGTCCAAGCGGTCGGTCAGAGCCAGCGTCTGCGGATAGGTGAGTCCTTCGCACAGCTTCTCTATACCTCGGTGTATGTAACCGCAGTGTACGTCCAGCTTTTTGATGATCTCGCCCTCGAGCGACACACGGAAGCGGAGCACACCATGCGTGGCGGGGTGTTGCGGTCCTATGTTTATAATGTATTCACTGTCATCGAAGATGACCTCACGTTTCTTTATTACGCTGCCGTCCTTCAGAACCTCGTAGCGGTTGGTGGTGTCCACGGCCTCCTCGTTGGTCATGCGCAGAGGGTTCTTCTCCTCGCTGGGGTCGTAGTCCTTGCGCAGGGGGTAGCCCACCCACTCGTCGCGCAGGAAGAGGCGTCGCATGTCCGGGTGGTTGGTGAAGCGGATGCCGAAGTAGTCGTACACCTCGCGCTCGTTGAACTCGGCTCCCTTCCACAGGTCGCTTACCGAGGGTATCTCGGGGTTCTCGCGGTCGGTGGTGCGTGTCTTCACCACGGTGTTCTCGCCGGTGGCGGTATTCTCCAGGTGGTAGACCACGCCTAATCCCTCCTCCTGCCAATCCATTCCGGTGAGGCTTCTCAGGAAGTCGAAATGTTGCTCGTGGCGGATTTGCTTCATCCGCTCGTGGAGCTGCTGTACTGGAATTTCTGTTATCTCATTCATACTGTTTCGTCTTTTTGGGGTTTGGGCTCTTTACGGTTCACTCCGCCAAAGAATTTCTCCAGCTTCACTTTCCGTTGCAGTTGCATCATGCCGTAGAGCAACGCCTCGGGACGGGGCGGGCATCCGGGGATGTAGACGTCCACGGGCAGTATCTTGTCCACACCGTTGAGCACGTGGTACGAGTTCTTGAACGGACCTCCGCTGATGGCGCATCCGCCCACGGCCACCACATACTTCGGGTCGGCCATCTGGTCGTAGAGCCGTTTCAGCACAGGTGCCATCTTGTGGGTGATGGTTCCTGCCACCATGATGAGGTCGGCCTGACGCGGACTGGCACGTGCTACTTCAAACCCGAAGCGGGCGAAATCGTACCGGGCAGCTCCCACCGCCATGAACTCGATGCCACAGCAACTTGTGGCGAACGTAAGTGGCCACAGGGAGTTGCTGCGTCCCCAGTCGATAAGGTCGTCGAGGCAACCTGCCCATACCTTACCGCCATTTGCGTTAATCTCCTGGACCATCTGCTCCAGGTAGTCGTTGTTCTTGAACTCCTCATACGGGATAGACTTGATATTTGGTTTTTTCATTTCCATTCCAATGCTCCTTTCCTCCAGGCGTAAGCCAGGCCTAATACCAACACAATCAAAAAGAACAGGATGCTGTAAAGTCCGTATACGCCGAGGTCCTGAATCACCACTGCCCACGGGAAGAGGAACACCGTCTCCACGTCGAACATCAGGAACAGGATGGCAAACAGATAGTAGCCGGCCTTGAATTGCATCCACGATTTACCTCTCGTGGGGATGCCGCACTCGTAGGACTCTCCCTTCTGTGCGTTGTAAGAGCGCGGCGAGATTGCATTGGCTATGCCTAAAGCCACAGCCACCAGTGCAATAGCCGTCAGGATGACGACAACTAAAAGTGTAAAATACATACTCTATTTATTCTGTTAATGTTACATACATATTTATATATATACTACTTCTTATTTATTTATGTAGTATACATGGGCGCCGTCCCACAACACTATGTGTAGATGGCAGAGGCATGACTCCCGTCGGTGCTTCACCTTTGGATATGATGCGGTTCCTCCTGTCGTTTCTCTATCTCAGTATCTTCCGCAGGGTATAGACGTAGTAGTCCGTTCCCAAGGGTCGGTTGAACTGTTGATGATGGCTGTTGGAGCTTATTTTGTCGGTAGCCGTTCCGCTCGTGGCGGGACAGTCCGCTTCGCTTGCCAAGTAAAGGCGTCCGTTGTTCCCTTGTTGTGTTTCCCCCTGGCCGACGGTCTGGTTGAGGTCGGCCTTGCCGTTGAGGTAAATTACCTTCATGGTGCGCTCCAGTGGGGTCTCCACTTGCTGGATGCAACTGTTGTCATCAGTGGGATTGGTAAGGGTGAAGTGTTGTAAGCCGCTGAAAGAGAGGGTCGACGAAGTCCCTGTTGCTATGTACCACAGCAACGCTACGCAACCCAAAATGATTCTCTTTACACCTTTCATAATCACCCTTTTTGAAAAGATTTGCAAAGATAGTCACTTATTTTGGATAGGCGGGTCGTTTCTTCGGTTATTTTAACGAGAAAGTATCTTTTGGACACTCATCGTTGGTTCACTCGCTCCACCGGTTTCGATTGATAATGAAAGGGACGTTAAATGTTTCCGATGGTATTCCACCACGCTTGTCAATGCCTCTTCCAAAAGTCGGGGGAGAAGAGGAGCAGGACGGAGAAGAGCTCCAGACGGCCGATGAGCATCAGCAGGGCACTCAGCCACTTGGCGGCGTCGGGCAGGGCGGCCCACGAGGCGGCGGGACCATATTCACCCAAGGCGGGACCGATGTTGCTGAGGCTCGATACCACAATGCCGTAGGACTCCATGAAACCGGTGCCGGTGAGCATCATCAGCATCCAACCTGCCAGAATGGCGGCGATGTAGACCACGATGAAGGCCAACAGGGTGGTCTGCATCGGGGTGGGGATCACCGTCTGGTTGATGCGTACGGGCAAGACGGCGTTGGGGTGGAGGATGTGCTTAAAGTGGTTGCGCGCTATTTGGTAGAGGATGGCGATGCGGATGCACTTGATGGAACCGCTCGTTGACCCGGCACAGGCTCCGCAGTACATCACGAATGTCATCAACAACCACAGTATGGGAGGCCACGTCATGTAGTCGTCGGACGAGAATCCCGTGGTGGTCTGTATGGACACGACTTGGAACAACGCCTTGCGCACCGTCTCCTCCAATGACCCGTAGTGGTGAGTCGCCGACAGCACCAACACACAGAAGAGGGTGAAGACGAGCACCAAACTAACGTACCAACGGAATTCTGTATCCTTCAACATCTTCTTGATGTTGCCTTTCAGCAACGAGAAGAAGAGCAGTGTGAAATTTACGCCCGAGAGGAACATCAGTCCGGTGGTGACATACTCCAGATAAGGCGAGTGGAACGCTGCTATGCTCTCCTGGTGGGTGGAGTAGCCTCCCGTGGCGGTGGTCGTCATGGAGTGGCAGATGCTGTCGAACAGCGTCATCCCGCCGGAGCAGTAGAGTCCGATGCCCAGCAACGTCAGTCCCAGGTAGAGGCTCCACAGCCATTTGGCGGTGACTCCGATGCGCGGGTGGAGCTTGTTGCGTGTGGGTCCGGTGGCCTCGGCGGCGAACAGCTGTATGCCGCCCGAACCGAAGATAGGCAACACGGCGATGGTGAAGAAGACGATACCCATGCCGCCTATCCACTGCGTCATGCTGCGCCAGAACAACAGGCCGTGGGGCAGCGACTCGATGTTGTTCAGTATGCTGGCCCCCGTGGTGGTGAAGCCCGACATGGTCTCGAAGAAGGCGTCGGTGAACGAGGGAATGTATCCGCTCAGGTAGAAGGGAAGCATGCCGTAGAGTGAGAATACCACCCACGACACGGAGACGATGATGTATCCGTCCTTGCGGCTGGTGCGGCGTTCGGCGTCTCGTCCGTGGAGGTAGAGCACCGTGCCCGCCAAGGCTGCGATGCCCACGGCACAGAGAAATCCCGTCAGGTCATCCTCGCCATAGTAGAGGGGGAAGACGGCGCAGAGCAACATCAGTCCGGCCTCCAGGAAGAGCAGGATTCCGATGATTTTACATATAATCTTTGCGTTAATCATCAGTTGAAGTATTTCTCTATCTTCTTTATCATCATGCCCAGGCAGAACACTACCACGTGGTCGCCCGCCTGGATTTGTGTGTTACCGGTTACCAGCGAACCTACGCCGTTGCGTATCATGCCGCCGATGTTCACGCCCCGCGGCAATCCGATGTCCTTCACGAGGTGCTTGGTGATGTGTGCGCCCTCCTTCACGGTGAACTCCGCCACGTCGGCGTTGGCTACGGTCAGACACTTCACGTTGGCCACGTCAGCGTCCAGCAGCATCTGGTAGATGTGGCTAGCGGCTATCGCCTTCTTGTTCATGATGGTGCCGATATCCATACTCTCCGCCATGCCGATGTAGTCGAGATTCTCAATCTCCGCCACCGTCTTGCTCACGCCCAACCGCTTGGCGGCCAGACAGGCAAGGATGTTGGTCTCGGAGCTCTCCGTCAGGGCTACGAAAGCCTCTGTGTCCTTGATGCCCTCGTCCATCAGCAGGTCCATGTCGCGTCCGTCGCCGTTGATGATCATTGTCTTGTCGCTCAGCTGTTCCGTCAGCTCGTGGCAACGGTTGAGGTCGTTCTCGATGATCTTCACCTGCATGTAGTCCGGTGCGAACTGTGCCGTGCGCACGGCGATGCGGCTGCCGCCCATGATCATCACGTTGCGCACGTCCTTGTACGACTCCTTGCCGGCTATCTGCCGGATGTAGGGAATGTGTTTCTTGGTGGTCATGAAATAGACCATGTCCAGGTTGCGTATGCAGTCGTCGCCTCGGGGGATGATGGTCTCGTTGCCGCGCTTGATGGCCACCACGTGGTAGGGTGTGTTGGGCCCGCCCAACTTACAGAGTGGGATGTCCAGTATCTCCGCCGTGGTGCGCAGTTTCACGCCCAGCAGCACCAGCTCGCCCCCGTGCACCTCCCACCATTGGCGTATCCAGCTCATCTTGATGGCGTCCACTATCTCCTTGGCTGCCAACATCTCAGGGTAGACCATGGAGTCCACGCCCAGTTTCTGGAAGAACTCCTGGTATTTGGGCGACAGGTATTCGTAGTTGTCGATGCGTGCCACCGTCTTCTTCGCCCCCAGGTTGCTTGCCAGCATACACGAGGTCATGTTGCGGCTCTCGTCGGGGGTGACGGCGATAAAGAGGTCCGCCCCGGCCACACCGGCCTCTTTCAGTCCGGCTATGGAGGTGGACGACAGGTTCACCGTCATTAGGTCGAAATTGGTGTCGAGGTTGCTCAGTCGCTCCTCGTCCTTGTCCATCAGCACGATGTCTTGTCGCTCTCCGGACAAGAGCTTGGCGAGGTGTGTACCTACGGAACCTGCTCCGGCTATGATTATCTTCATCTTTTTCTCCTTCTTTTGTTAGTCGTTGTCGCCTTGGCAAAGCTCCTTGGCGACTTTCGCAATGCCCTCGGCATCCATGCCGCACAAGTGGTGGAGTTCCTTCAGACTGCCGTGCTCCACAAACTCGTCCGGCAGGCCGATGCGCTGCATGCGGTGGTAGTATCCCTTGTCGTTCATAAACTCCATCACGGCGCTTCCCACGCCGCCTTGCTTCACACCGTCCTCCAAGGTGATGACGCGGTGGAACCGTCGGCCCACCTCGTGCAGCAACTTCTCGTCCAGTGGTTTGGCGAAGCGCAGGTCGTAGTGTGCCACGCTCATCCCCTCCGCCTCCAGATGGCGTATGGCCTCCTCTGCCGCATGGCCGATGGGGCCCAGGGAGAGTATGGCCAGGTCGGTGCCCTCCTTCATGCAGCGGCCTTTGCCCACCTCTATCTCTTCGAGCGGACAACGCCAATCCTCTAAGGTGCCGCGACCTTTGGGGTAGCGTACCACGAAGGGACCCTTGTCCGGCAACTGGGCGGTGTACATCAGTCGGCGTAGCTCGTGCTCGTCGTAGGGCGAGGCAATGGTGAGGTGAGGCACCGGCAACAGACAGGCCAGGTCGAAGGCTCCGTGGTGGGTAGGTCCGTCCTCGCCCACCAGTCCGGCACGGTCCAGGCAGAGCACCACGGGCAGCCGTTGGATGGCCACATCGTGTATCACGTTGTCGTAGGCCCGTTGCATAAACGAGGAGTAGATGTTGCAGAAGGGTTGCAGTCCCTCCTTGGCCATTCCGCCAGAGAAGGTGACAGCGTGTCCTTCGGCTATGCCCACGTCGAAGGCGCGGTCGGGCATGGCTTTCATCAGGATGTTCATGGAACAACCGGTGGGCATGGCGGGCGTTACGCCCACGATGCGGTCGTTTTGTTGGGCGAGCTCCAGCAGGGTCTCGCCGAACACGTCTTGGTAGAGCGGTGGCTGTCCGTCGGTGTTGGTGACGATGCGCTGTCCTGTCTCCTTGTCGAACTTGCCCGGCGCGTGCCAGATGGTGGCAGACTTCTCCGCCGGCTCGAATCCCTTGCCTTTGACGGTGTGGATGTGGAGCAACTTGGGGCCGTTCATACTCTTGATTTCGCGCAGGGTGCGCACCAGGTTGCCCACGTCGTGTCCGTCGATGGGGCCGAAGTAGCGGATGTTCATTCCCTCGAAGATGTTCTGTTGCTGCGACAGCATCGACTTCAGGCTGTTGTTGAAGCGGATGATGCTCTTGCGCCGCTCCTCGTTGAGGATGCCCCATTTGAAGAGCATCTGCGACACTTTGTAGCGGATGCGGTTGTAGCAGTTCGTCGTGTTGAGGTTGAGCAGGTATTGTTTCATGCCACCCACGCTGCGGTCGATGGACATGTTGTTGTCGTTCAGAATGATGAGTAGGTCGTTGGGGGTGGAGGACACGTTGTTGAGTCCTTCGAAAGCCAGTCCGCCGCTCATGGCGCCGTCGCCTATCACCGCCACCACATGGCGGTCGGTCTCGCCCAGTTTGTTGGCGGCCACGGCCATGCCCAGCGCCGCGGAGATGGAGTTGGAGGCGTGTCCGCACGTGAAGGTGTCGTATTCGCTCTCGTCGGGCGAGGGGAATGGACGTATGCCCTTGAACTTGCGGTTGGTGGCGAAGGCCTCGCGTCGCCCTGTCAGAATCTTGTGTCCGTAGGCCTGGTGCCCCACGTCCCACACGATGCGGTCGTAGGGTGTGTTGTAGACATAGTGCAGAGCCACAGTCAGTTCCACTACGCCTAGGCTGGCTGCGAAGTGTCCCGGGTTGCACGACAGCTCGTCGATGATGTCGAGCCGCAGTTCCTTGCACACCTCCGGCAGTTTCCCCACCGGCAGCTTCCGTAGATCCGCCGGATATTGTATCGAGTTCAGTAACTTGTAATCGTCTTGTTTGTCCATGCTTGTCCAAATCTAAACGCAAAAGTACAAATTCTCCAGATAACTAGACCTCTTTTGTGGGTTAAACTTCAATTTTACGCCCGATTGAGGGCCTTACGGGGAGCTGGCGCTTCATGTTACGGCCTTGCTTTGAGTCGATGTCAGTTTCGCCTACTCCTCATCTCAGCGCCCGGTTTACGCTTGGGGTGGAGGGCCGGAGGCTGCTCGCCTGTTATTGGCAGACTCTTTCGGATTCGGGGCGCTGTCCTTCTTGTCCTCCAGCGAGTCGAGGAACGCCTGTACGTCCCTTCGCATGAGTTGGTAGAGCGGAGCCTCCTTGTAGGCGGTATTTTTCTTCAACATAAACTCCGGCGAGGCCTGGCTGTGCTGATAGGCTGTCAGTTCGTTCTGCAGCTGCTCGTTGTGCTCCGCCAAGTGGGTAATCTCGTCTTCCCGCTCGCGCCGCAGACGGGCGCAGATGGGGCCGAGTATCTTCATCACCACATTGTTGAGTATGTGGTGGCCTTGGATGAAGAGGTAGGTGGTGTCCGGCGTCACGCCCAGTCGGGTGAGCTCCGCGCGCAGCTGGTCTATCTCGCGACCGGCGTTGGGGTACTGGGCCCGGAAACTCTTCATCTTGCGGTCCACGTGGTGTCGCATCTTCTCCAGCGACTCCTCAGGATGGGCTATGCTGAACTTCTCCAGCTTCACCACGTTGCAGTAGTCCAGCAGCGAGAACTGGCTCGAGCGGTGCTTGCGGTAGAACCATACCGACCAGATGAACAGCGGGTAGGCTATTTGCGAGTAGAGCCGCATGAAGGCTGCCAGATCCACCACCTCGCGGTCGTTCAGCGTGGCCATCACGCACACCTGGTGGAGGCTCTCGGCGTAGCACTGGTAGTTCTCTATGGCGTAGGTGTAGGTCTGGAACACGTAGCGGCTGCGGTTGATGCGCCGCGAGGTGTGCGTGGTGTCCTGCAACAGGTAGTCGTAGTCGCTGTCCACGCAGGCTATCATGCTCTTGCCCAGAGCGTCGCCCAGGGTGTTCATCAGCGCGCTCTTCTTGCCCTTCGCCAGTGTGTCGTGCGAGGGCAGCATCACCTCGAAGCGGTACTTGTCGCTCTCGAACTCGCTCAGCAGAGTGCGCCAGAAGAAGATGTCGTCGTAGCTCTCCACGTAGGCTATGATCTTCCGCTGTGCCCGCTTGGGCCGCAGTTGGTTGGCTGCGGCCATGTATTGCGAGTTTATGTTGTCAATCAGTCGTTTGCTCATCGTTATATTCCGTTCTATAGAAATCTTATTACAGACAGCTCGTCGTTCGTCCTCTCTTTGCTCTGTGGCGATTTAGTCTCCCGCCCAGGGGGATATTTTTCTCTAACCAGGAAAATATTTTTCTCTGACTGGGAAAATAAATTTCCCTAACTAGGGAAATGTATTGCCTGTCTTTTGGGGTTCCCTCTTCTTCTCTGTCGCTCAGCTTCCACGCCTTGTTCTGATTAAGAAAAATGCGGACGTCTGTCGGCTACTGTTTGAGAGGAAGAGGTGCCTGGGCTTCACTTCTCCACAGGAACGAGGATGTCGCTCACCTCGGTGACGGTGTCCATCCATCCGTCCATGATGACGGCGGGCGAGTGGGTGGTCAGCACGATTTGGGTGCGTGGGTTGAGGTCGCGTATGAGTGAGATGAGCCGCTGCTGCCACTCCACGTGGAGCGACACCTCCGGTTCGTCCATGAAGAGGGTGAAGGGTTGGTTGTCCTGCACCAGCACCGTCAGCAGGATGACCAGCATCTGCTTCTCGCCGGACGACAGCTGGTAGGGGTAGAGCGTCTCGCCCACCTGCTCGAAGGCTATCTCGTTGCTCTTGCGCAGAATCTTCTTCCCCGTTTCGCTGAAGAGGTCGTCTATCAGGTCCTGGAACTTCTTCTTCGGGGCCGACACCTCCGCCGCGCGCTGCTGTGCGTCCGGCTCACCGCTCTGCAGCAGCTCGATGATGCGGTTGCCGATGTTCACCTGGTAGTCCAGGTAGAGCCGTTGCAGCTGGTAGATCTGCCAGTCGAGCTCCGTGCCCACGTTCTTGTCCACCATCTTCTCCATCAGACTGGAGTTGATGAGTGGGCGGTCGAAGCTGCGTATCACGCTGTAGCGCAAGCAGGTGGCGTCCGCTGGGGCGAAAGTAAGCCGCACGTTCGGGTCGTTGGTACGCCCGTCTATCTCCCCTGTCACCTGTGCGTTGAGCCAGCGCACCGACTTGTTGAGGATGGTGCTCTTGCCGATGCCGTTGATGCCACTCAGTATGTTCACGTCCGGTCGCAGGTCCCACACGATGCTGCGGTCCTTGCGTCCCCACAACGCCTTTATCTCTATCCGTTGGATGTAATCAGCCTGTTTCTTCATGACTTCCATGTTTGTGAATCGTTTCCACAAAGGTATGGATTCCCCGTCAGCGCGCCAAATCCGCGGCTCTCTTTTTATACCTATATATAAAAAGAATGTTATTATTTCGGGCGGATGGCAAAACCTTCGTAACTTTGCCGACCGGAATCAACCGAAAGAAAAATGAAGAATAAGAGTTATACGGGCCATTTGTGCATGCTCATCACGTGCGTGGCTTGGGGACTGATGTCCCCCATCGGTAAGGATATCATGAGTGAGTACGTGTCGCCACTGACGCTGGCCACGTTCCGTATGGTGGGCGGCGCCCTCTGCTTCTGGACGGCCTCCCTTTTCTTCAAACGCGAGGAGGTGAAGCCGCACGACATGCTTATGCTCTTCTTCGCCGCCCTCTTCGCCATCATCTTCAACCAGGGAGTCTTCATGTTCGGACTCTCCATGACCTCGCCCATCGACGCCTCCATCATCTCCACCATGGTACCTATCGCCACCATGGTGCTGGCGGCCATCCATCTACACGAGCCCATCACGGGCAAGAAGGTGGGCGGTGTCTTCCTGGGAGCCATCGGTGCGCTCATCCTGGTGATGGGCAACCACGGCGGCGACACCGGCAAGGGCAATGTGTGGGGCGACATCCTCTGCTTCATCTCGCAGGTGAGCTTCGCCTCGTACCTCACCTTCTTCAAAGGGGTGGTGGGCCGCTATCAGCCCGTCACCTGCATGAAGTGGATGTTCACCTACGCCGCCATCATCTTCATACCGTTCTCTTACAAGGACGTCACCTCCACGCCCTTCGAGCAGCTGAGTGCCGTCACGTGGGGCGAGATGGCCTTCGTGGTGGTGGGTGCCACCTTCATGACCTTCCTGTTGCTCATCATTGCGCAGAAAGTGCTGCGGCCTACTGTGGTGAGCATGTACAACTACGTGCAGCCCATCATCGGCACGCTGGCCTCCGTGGCCATGGGCCTGGCCATCTTCGGATGGATGAAGGGTGTGGCTGTGGTGCTCATCTTCGCCGGTGTCTATCTGGTGACGCAGAGCAAATCGAGGGCAGAGATGCTCCGCGAACAGACCACTGGAGAAGCTGGTAAATAACATATTTCGGGAATAAACACAAGAGACGCACATGCCCGCATCGCCAATACTGATTCTTCAACAGCAATACCAACTGCTGCAGACAGAGTACGACTACGAGAAGGAACAGTACCTGCTGCAACAGGATTCCATGGGGCTGGAGAAGAAGATTCGCCGGGGCATCTGCTGGTATCCCCTCTCCATCGGACGGGGTTACTATAACTCCCTCAACCAATATGTAGTGGAGGTCTACCGCACGGAGCACCTCGAGGAGGAACACTCCTTCGAGTACGGCCGCCCCGTCACCTTCTTCACCACCGACGGCGAGGGTCGTCAGAAGGAGTATTTGAATGTGCCCTGCTCCGTCAGCTACGCCGACGAGAACCGCATGGTGGTCATCGTTCCCGGTGCCGATACGCTGCTTAGGCTGCAGAGTTGGGGGCGGGTTGGGGTGCAGCTGGCGTTCGACGAGAACACCTTCCGTCTGATGTTCGCCGCACTGAAGGCCGCTATGGAGGATGGGAAAGGTCGACTGGCGGAACTGCGCGACATCTTCCACGGGTCGCGTCCCCTGTCGGAGTACGCCTTTGCCCCTTTGCGCTTCCCCTGGCTCAATGCCTCGCAGGAGCAGGCCGTCAACAAGGTGCTGTGGGCCAAGGATGTGGCCGTGGTGCATGGCCCTCCAGGAACGGGCAAGACAACCACGCTGGTGGAGGCCATCTACGAGACGCTCCATCGCGAGAGCCAGGTGCTGGTCTGTGCCCAAAGCAACATGGCGGTGGACTGGATATCCGAGAAACTGGTGGAGCGCGGCATCCCCGTGCTGCGCATCGGCAACCCCGTGCGGGTGACCGACCGCATGCTCTCCTTCACCTACGAACGGCGTTTCGAGGCACACCCCGACTATCCCTTGCTGCGCAGCATACGACAGGCCATCCGCCAACTCTACGAGAGCAAGCGCCGAGGCAGTGCTGACAATCTTCACCAGAAGATCAGCTCCCTGCGCGACCGTGCCGATGAGCTGGAGATGCGCATCCAGGCCGAGCTATTCAGTCAGGCCCGTGTTGTAGCCTGCACCCTCACCGGTGCCGCCCATCGCATCCTCTTCCGTCAGCACTTCGGTACTCTCTTCATCGACGAAGCCGCACAAGCCCTGGAGGCCGCCTGCTGGATAGCCATCCGCAAGGCCGATCGTGTGGTGCTGGCAGGCGACCACTGCCAGTTGCCGCCCGTCGTCACCTCGCCCGAGGCCATGAAGGGCGGACTGGGCGTCACCCTGATGCAATGCATCGTGGAGAACAAGCCGCGCGCCGTCAGTCTGCTCACCATACAGTACCGCATGAACGACGTCATCATGCGCTTCTCCTCCGAGTGGTTCTATCACGGACAGCTCCGCTCCGACCCCTCGGTGAAGTACCGTGGCATTCTGGATTACGACAACCCCATGGAGTGGGTGGACACCTCCTCTCTGGAGACCCGCGAGGAGTTCGTGGAGACCAACTTCGGCCGGGTGAACAAGCCCGAGGCCGACTTCGCCCTGCAGCGCCTGCAGGACTACATCACCAAGATAGGCCGCCAGCGCATGATGGACGAGCACATCGACATCGGACTCATCTCGCCCTATCAGGCCCAGGTGCGCTACCTGCACCGCCGGTTCCACTCCATCCCCTTCTTCGCTCCCTACCGGCGCATCGTCACCATCAACACCGTCGACGGATTCCAGGGGCAGGAGCGCGACGTGGTCCTCATTAGTCTGGTGCGTGCCAACGACCATGGCGACATCGGTTTCCTGGGCGACCTGCGTCGTATGAACGTGGCCATCACCCGTGCCCGCATGAAGCTCATCATCATCGGCGACGTGCCCACGCTCACCCGTCACCCCTTCTACCGTCGCCTCTACGAGCACATCCAAGAGTCAAGCCTGGAATGAACCCTGCTCGCCCGGTGCCTTCCCCGCAGTGCCTGCAGAACTACATCACCCGGATAGGCCGCCAACGCATGAAGGACGCACGCATTCTCGGGACTTGAAGCCCGCGCTTGTACGGAAAGTGTTAAGATATGTCCCGAAGTCGGTGGGCGATGTTATAAACCGGAAAGAGATTGGAACGATTGGGAAAAAGAGGGCGTAGGGAATGCTCTACCTTTGTGCTCTGTCCGGACGGGATTCTCCCTCTCTCTGGCCCAGGTGAATCTTCCTGGTCAAAAGAAGCAAAACCCCGTCGGCAAAGAAAAATAATAATCTAAAATCATAAGACGATGAAAAGAGTATTCTTTACAACACTTGCCGTGTGTGGCGCACTGCTACTGCACGCTGCGAAGATCGACCAGAAAGTCACCATCACCATTGGTGACGAAACCCGTGAGTATATCCTCTACGTACCGGACAATGTGACCGACCCCGCCCCCTTGGTGCTGTCGCTCCACGGAGCCGGCGGACAGTGCATCCACAAGAGCCCCTTCCGCACCGATGTGGCCGACAGGGAAGGTTGTATCGTGGCCTATCCACAAGGAAAGATGACTCCCTTCCCCGGACTGGGAGGTGTGAAAGCCCCCGGTTGGAGCTCCTATGGCGAGGAAAACTTCGACACGGATTTCCTGCAGAAGGTGATTGAGGATGTCTGCTCGAAGTGCAGTGTCGACCGCAACCGCATCTACTGCTGCGGATTCTCCAACGGCGGTATGATGACCTTCGTGATGGCGAATACCTGCAGCCGCCTGTTCGCCGCGTACGCCTCCATCAGCGGCTATCCAATCAACGAATTCCACCTCCACCACACCGGTTCCCGACCTGTGCCTTATCTCCATATCCATGGCAAGCAGGATTCCTTCGTGAAGTATTCGCTGGTGCCGAACATCATTGACAACATGGTGGCGCACAATGGTGCCAACCCCGTGCCGGAGCGTACGGTGGTGGAAGGCAAGTACACCAAGAACGTCTATAAGGCAGGTGAGGGCGGCTTCCCCGTCATCTTCTACGAGATTGACACTATGGGACACGGTGATTTCACCCCCGACACCGAGGCAGGCAGCTCGGCGCAGACCATGTGGAACTTCTTCAAACAGTACACGCTGGACATGCCCTGCGACAAGACTCTGCGCTGGAACCCGCGCATCGAGGCCGAAGACTTCCGTCCCACCGACCACGGCTTCGTGCTGAACGACGGTACCACGCTGCTGTCCTTCGGTGGCGACCAGAATAGCGGTGCCAACCAAAATGTCTACCGCTCGCTGCAGTTCATCACCGGGGACTATAACCTCAGCTTCCGCACCCGCGGTGCCGAAGGCCGAAGCCTCACCGTGAAACTTACGAAACTGACCGGCGAGCAACCCGTGGTGCTCAACAAGACTGTAACTTCCGGCCAGGAGGTGACGCTCCCCTTCAGCGTGTCCGATGGTTGGGGCGAATATCGCCTGACAATCACCACTGACACGCCCGAGGGCATCCAGGTGGAGGGCTTGCAGATTCATAGCACTGGCAAGTGATTCGGCGCTTTGCCGCGTCTCGCTTAGGACCTTACAACATGCCTTCCGCCGCAAGGCATCTCAAATTTTTGAGAAGGCATCTCACAGAAACAGCTCGGCTTCTCACGGGAATGAGATGCCGAGCTGTTTCTGTGAGATGCGCTTGTGAATTCTATTTTTATATATGACAATGTCATCCCGCTCTTTCACGGATGGAACGTGACAGACTGTCGGAGGGCTGAAACAAGCCGTGAGGTTCGCACCCGTTATCCCTCGCGCTGTATCATCTCCTTGCGGCTCTTGCTGGCTGTCACCAGGTAGACTCCGCTGAAGATGAGTACCACGGCCACGGCCTTGGTGAGGTTGAAGGTATCCATGCCCCAGCAGACGGCGACGATGCAAGCCACCAGGGGCTGTATGTAGTTGTACATACCCGCCACCGTTGGGCGGAGTGTCTTCTGACCTACCACCACCAGCATGTAGCAGCAGAACGTGGCGCAGACGACGATGAACGCCAACCCGTAGATCTGCTTGGCGGGGAGAAATGCCCACTGCGTGTCCGCCAAGTTGTGTACCGAGAAGGGGAGTATGCAGATGAACGCGAAGGTGAACATCCACTTCATGATGGTGATGAGCGAGTAGCGGTTGACGAAATTCTTGAACAGCACGATGTAGAGCGAATAGCTCAGTTGGGCGGTGAGCACCAGTAGGTCGCCCCAAATGGCCGTGTCCTTGGCGGCGGACTGTACCGACGAGCCGCTCTTGCTGCCCACGATGAGCAGCAGTGCACCTCCCGCACCGGCGGCGATGCCGAGGATTTTCTTGCTGGTGATAGGCTCCTTCAGGATGAGTGCCGCCAGCACCATGGTCCACAGCGGCATGCTGGTGGTAATGATGGAGGCATTGCCAGGCGAGCTGAGGCTCACACCAAAGATGAAACACCCTTGGTTGAAGACGATGCCCAACAGTGCCGCAACGAAGAGCCGCACCAGATCTTTCGACGGCACATGCTCTGGCTTTTGCAGAAACGAAGCCAACCAAAAGAGTACCATAGCTCCACCCACACGCAGGTTGGTGACCACCAACGGGGTGACGATGCCTCCCAACATGACGAACTTCGAGATGGGCGACATCAGTCCCCACATCATGTTCGCCGCCAACATGGAGGCGTGACCTTTCCAACTAAACTTCTCCATCTTCTTCCTCAAGTTTTCTCTTCGTGTCGTGGGCTTCTCTGTCTCCCTCCGTATCACACCTTGTCGCATTGTCGCTCAACGCGCGGCCCTGATACCGTGAAGTATTCTCCCCTCGTCACGAAAAATCGTGCAAAAGTAATGGTTTTCTCAGTCTCATTCAAAAGAAGCCCCGATATTATCATTTCTTTAAACAGTAGACTGATGTTCTCCGCTTTGCCTAAAGCACTCACTTATGTGCCCATCCGTGTTTGCCGTTGTGCTTGCGTATGCCGAAATGAATGGTTTGGTATAGTTATTGGAATTTTCCAATTTTCCATTGGAATTCCATTGGAAACTATTTGTCTTTGCATCTGTAAAGCAAAACCAATCAGATATGATTACTGTTGAAGAGATAAAGAGAATGGCAGAACGGGGCGAGTCCTTCAATGTGGATTTCAAGATTTCTGTGCCCCAGAAAGTACGTGAACTTACGGAGGAAGTGTGCAGTTTTGCAATTGCTTCCGGTGGATATGTGCTGATTGGTGTAGATGACCATGGGGTTATCAAAGGCTCTACCATTGACAATTCAAAACGTTCGGCTATTCAGGGCTCTATAGGAGAAATTTCGCCGGCACTTCATTGTGAACTCTATCCGGTGAATGTGGACGGAAAAGAAGTCTGGGTTATCGATGTGCCGGCAGGAAAACAAGTACCATATTTCTGGGCCTTCCGGAATTTGGAGTGATAAAGTAGTAAAGTATAAAAGGAAACCTGCTGAGGAGAGATTTCCGGTTGAAGGTTCTCATCGTCACAACTGGATGAATTTTAGTTGCTATCCCCATCGCTTGTGGTGTGGGGTTCGCTGAGGGTTCTACGTTGCCAGCCGTTCTCTCTGGCCCGAAGGTCCCGTGAGTGCCATCGGGTCCACTTTTACATATATACATCACGATGTGAGGAATTAGTCGTAAAGGTGCGAAAGCTTTAGCTTACTTTATGCTTTGGCAATTGTCAAACAGGTGTACGGCAATTGCCATCCACGTGTACGGCAGTTGCCATTCACGTGTACGGCAGTTGCCATCCACGTGTACGGCAGTTGCCGTACATCCTGTAAACCCACGTTCTCGCATCATCACAACGGCATTCTGCAACTGTTACGACGGGGTTCATACATTGGGGATATC
>CAVINS010000051.1:0-26041 GCA_963643925.1 Bacteroidaceae bacterium | reverse complement strand
CAACGACCCCGAGATTACAAATCACGTGCTCTGGCCAACTGAGCTAAAGAGGCGCTCTGCTCATTGCAGCCGAATCGGCTGTCGTCGAAACGGCTGCAAAATTAGGCATTTATTTTTAACTGCAAAAACTTTTGCGGTTTTTTTTATTTCCCGCGCTGTTTTTCCTTGTATTTGACCAGCTGCTTGGCTAAAGCATCCAGGCCGGTATCCACTGCTTCTTCAAATGTGTCGCAAATCTTCTCCGCATATAATTCGTCGTTGGGGACGAATACCCGGATGGCTGCCTCCTTGTTTAAGGATGTTTCAGGCTTCACGACTTTCAGTACCACCTCTACCTTTCTTATTTCTTCGCAGTATTTTTCTAATTTTGAAGCTTTCTTTTGGATAAAAGCTTGCAACTGCTCTGTTGCGTCAAAATGAATCGATTGAATTCTTACTTCCATAATAATCCTCCTTTGACTTTACGCTCTAGGATGAGCTTGTTTATAAATCTTTTTTAGTTCTTCGAAAGTTGTGTGCGTATAAATCTGCGTCGCATTCAAGCTGCTGTGGCCTAAAAGTTCCTTCACCGATTCCAACTCCGCCGAATGGTTCAGCATTGTTGTGGCAAAGGTGTGCCTCAGCACGTGTGGGCTCCGCTTTTTTATCGACGTCACCTTCGAGAGGTTTTTTCTTACTATATTATATACAAGTGACCTCGTTATTGGTTTGCCGTTCGCTTTCAGGAAGAAAGCCCCCGTTGTTCTGTCCGGCAGGTTTTCGTCTCTCTTGGCTTTGTAGGCGTTGATTGCTTCTTGCAATTCGTCTCCAAAGGGGATTAGTCGCTGCTTGTTTCTCTTTCCGGTTACTTTGATGTTTTTCGCCGAGAAGTCTATGTCTCCGTCCGTCAGTCCGACGAGTTCCGACAGTCGCATGCCGGTTGAATAGAACATGTCTATTATCAATTTGTCGCGTCGTCCCTCGAATCCGTCACCGAAGTCTGTCTTGTCCAGTAGCTCGTCCATCTCCGATTCCCTTAAGAAATAGGGTAGAACCTTCGATCTCTTGGGTCCTGTTATTGTGCTCGCGGGGTCCACTTTTACGTATCCCCGTTGGAGCAGGAAATGGAAGAATGAGCGCAAGCTACTCAGCTTTCGGTTGACCGAACTGGATTTTCTTCCTAAACCGTTCTTCCCGGTGTCCATCAGGTGTATTACCCACCTGCGGATTACATCGGCATCTACTGATGTCCATTGTAAGTCCTGGTCTGTTTCGGTAAAGAACATCTCAAATTCACGCAGGTCTGTTCCGTATCCCTGGATGGTATATTCGGAATAGTTGCGCTCCGTTCTTAGGTATTCTAGAAAGAGATTTATCAGCATACTACGTCACTTCTGTATTTCAGCAACGAATGTATGGAATAAATTCAATAACTCAAAGAAAAATGCGAAAATTATTATTCTTCGTTCAACTGAAGCTTCTGTACGTAGACAGCGCGTTCTTTCTTCAATCTCTTTGTAACTGACGGTTTATCAAACTGTTGTCTGCTTCTCAGTTCTTTGATAACGCCGGTTTTCTCGAATTTTCTTTTGAACTTCTTCAGCGCTTTTTCGATGTTTTCGCCTTCTTTTACTGGTACGATAATCATTTTTGTTTGTAATTAAATATGTTTGTTATACAATAAAAATCTTGTCCATTTAGGGCGCAAAGTTACGGATACTTTCCTAACCGACAAAACTTTCTCGCGATTATTGATGCTTTTTACTCCAGTCAGCCCGATGTTTTTCTCTAACTGGGAAAAATTATTTTCTTAGTTGACTTCGTAAATCCTCCTATAAGTGCATCCTTTATGGCCATATTCTGTTTTAAAGTATGCGGTACCATCTTCTTGTCCATCCGTTTTTATAAAACCTGATAGAAGTGCGGCTCTCGTATACTTATTTGTGTTGTCGTTGGTTCCCAATGTGCCGTTTCTATAAGCTTTGGAAATAGCTTGAACATCACACATCTCTATAGAGTCGCCATTCTCCATTGTTTTTTGGACAATTGCGTTTGTTGATGCTAATTCATCTTTTATTGTATTGTATAAATTGGATGTGATGCCTAGTTTCTGAGCATCTTGTTCTGAAATGTCCAATTTATACTGATTATTCTCCAATACTATATATTCCGATAGGGCAATTGAAGCGGCTCTTAGTTTTTTTGCCTCTTCAGAAAGGTAGGTTTCAGGTATCTGCGTGTCTACTTCGTTCATCTGCCGTTCTTCCGAAACGGATAAGCCGTCAACTAGAAATGGTGACTTTGTATCCGTGAGATTCTCATTTGTGTTACAAGAGGCGAACAATGTCAGAATTCCACAAAGTCCTAAGCGTAAGTTCTTTTTGAGTCTCATAATAATATAAAGAAATTAGAGAAGAAATAGATTACCTGACAAAGATAAATATTAAATATGAGAACTTTGCCTTTTATGGAGATTAATTTTGGTCTGATAATTTCCAATACACAATTGGAATCAGAATGGTTTCTTCTTTCTCTCTTTGAGCAATATAAACTTCCATTATATTTGAGGCCCGAACGCAAAGTGGGCTCCCTGTGAAGGGAGCCTACTGGAAAAATAGAAGAGAGAGAATTTACTCAACCATTATGCCCATGCGCTTGTCTTGGGGGGGAAGCGGAAGCTGGCGTCGCAGCACTGGTAGAACACCGTGGTGCAGATGGAGGCTGGTTGTTCTGTATAGGTTATTTCTTTCATGAAGGTGACGCTGCCTTCGTACATTGTCGTTCCCTTGTCGCCGTAAGGCTTGCCTGCGGGCATTTCAGTTTCAGATTTCAGTTTGCATCCATCGGGCAGGTCGAAGGTGACCTTCAGCGGCATGTAAGGATTGCCTTTACCAATCTCCTTATATATATGGTATCCCTTGAGGATGATTATGCGGAACATCACCTCAATGGTCTTGTCTCCTTTGACTTTTGCTTTGGCAACCGTAATCACCGGATGCTGTGGAGTCGGATGCGTTCTTCTCCGAGGTCACCTGTCAGGAGACACTCCGTCTGCTGCGTAAGGCAGTCGAGGAGTTGCTGCCACAGTCGCGCCGCATCATAGAACTGGCGTTAAAAGGAAACGGAAATGCCGAGATTGCTGAGACCTTGGGCATTTCCGTCAATACTGTCAAAACACTAATGAAAAGTGCTTGCCGTTTTCTGCGGGACTCGCTAGGCGATGTCTCCGATGAGTTGTTTTTTCTTTTGTTGTTGGGAGCGGTTGTCTGAAGGGCTTCTCTTGCCCTATGTCGACCCGCATCCCCACACTGCCGCTTCTGCGGGCTCCCGTTGGGGGATGACCACCCGCGGCGCAGGCTATACATTATACGTTTGTATGCTGAATCAAGCCTGTTCGGCCTCTTCTTTCTTTTTTACCTCGTCTAGAATTGCCAATGCTTTATCCAGCACGATGGTGTTGTCCAACTGTACGATGCCGCCGTCGGGACCCGGCTCGATGTGGAATCCTACACTCTTGCCTTGCTTGAAGTTCTGTCCACCAAAGAAGTTGCAGACGGTCTCTACCTCCAAGTCCAGTTCATCGGCAATTCTACGCATGCTTCCGTCGGGTAACGAATCTTTTATTCTTCTCAGTTCGTTGAATGTAATCGTTTTGTCCATGATAGTATGATGTTATAGGTTAATACATACGGCTTTCGGCGGTCGGTTTCCCTTGCACGGGCGGCCCTTGGCCTTAGCTCGTTACAAAAGTAACGATTAGTTTAAGATGTACAATCTTTTTTGGCGATAATTTTTCGTGTTTGTACAAATTACCTCTTCATACAACCCAAACAGCCTTGCCTTCCGCGGTGTGCAGAGAGCAAGGCTGCTGGCTTTTATTAATCTAAATGTAAGCACGCGTCCGCTATTCCATGTCGAAGACAATCTTCGAAGGATAGCATCCGTTTGAAGAGAAGTTACTCTTTAATGTTCCCGTTGAGGTGTACGATGTGATCTTTCCGTTTTCACCATAGTTGGCGGTCATCACATACACGTCGCCGCTGATGGGGTCTACCTCGATGCCGTTCACGTTGGGAGCGCCCCAGTTGGTGAATCCGCTCACGTCCACGAAGTCTGTCGTCTTGCCCGTGATCAGGTCGTATACGTATGACTTCGGCTGGTGGTCGGCGTCCAGATTCGAGCTGTAGTACTCACCGTAGGTGGCATAGAGCTTGTTCTTGTAGTTGCCGAACGTTGCGCAGGCAATGTAGGAGGCGTTCCCCAGGTTGGTCACCTTGAAGGTGGCGGGGTCGATGCACTGCAGTGTAGCATAGATATACTTGCTCGGGTCCAGTTTCGAGCTGCCGGCGTAGTTGCCGTTGGACACCATGTAAACATTTCCGTCAGCTGCGGTCTTGCACATCGTGTAAGGGTTCAGCTCCACCTCGATGTCGCGGATCTTGGTCATGGAAGCGATGTCCACCACAGATACGGTGTTGCCCGATCCGTAGCCGGAGTTGTTGACGAACAGACGGCCGCTGGCTACTGCGATGGCTTCGGGGTAAGCGCCCACTTCCACGTTGCCTTTCATCGCTTGACTCAGGGTGTCCAGCTGGTACACCTTGCCATCGTAGCAGGTGACGAACACATAGCCGTCAGCGGCTGCCATGTAGCGTGACTCGGCGGGTGTGGCCAGTTCGTAGAGCTTCTTGCAGTTCTTGTTCATCACCACCACCTTCTTGCTGCCGCTCAACGTGCAGTAGAGCTTGCTGCCATATAGAATAAGGTCTTGTCCGAGGTCGCCCAACGCATCGCCGCTGTTGGCGGCTGCATACATGTCCGAGCCTACCGTGCCGTTGGCGTCCATGTAGCAGATTTTGGCGTCGCCCGCGCCCCAGTTACCTGTGTTCAGGATGTAGGCGCCTACGGTCTTTGTAGGTTCCTTCATTCCGTTGTCATCGTGATCATCGTCGCTACAAGCGCTGAACATAGCCAGTGCGGCAGCAAACAACCAGTACTTGTTAAAAAACTTGTTCATCTTCTTTTTACTGTTTTTGCATGTTAATAATAGAATCGTTCGCACGCCCAGCGGTTAGCGCATACGTATAGCACCGTCGCTGCCGGATTGAGCGGTTCACGTTCCGAATAGTATCTTCGTTTACATTTGCGGGATGTCGTTCCTTTCCTCGAGGATTCGGCATCATGACTTCGTGTTTTGCAGGTCTTCTGGCTCGTTCCTGCCGATCTGCTACCTTCCCATCGACGCTTGGTCGATAGTGGTGTGTGGATGTTGCAGTCAGTTTTCGCGGAACATACAGCAGCGGGACTGCTCGGGATTCTCACCCGATTCCCTTTTCATTCCGACCCATCCGAACGATGTGACGGAAACAAAACGCTGCAAAGGTGATGCAATTCATGCAGATAAACAAACTTTCTCGCAGTTTTAACATTCTCGGGTCGTGCGGAAGTAATCGCCACTCCTTCCATTCCCGAATGTTGTCACCAATGATGCTTTCCTGCAAAAGCCTCTTATTTCGCCTTCTAAACACTCGTTTTTACACGTTTGTTGAATCACTACTTAATGGTGTCGGAACCAGACTGTTACGATGTAAATGTCCACATTCTTTCGGTGTATGGCAATTGTCAAACACGTGTACGGCAATTGTCAAACACGTGGATGGCAGTTGCCGTACAACTGGATGGCAATTGCCGTACACGTGAACGACAGTTGCCATGCAATCATTACGATGGGGTTCTTACATCGTGGGGTCAGGACTGTTGCATCGATAAGAAGGGAAGCTCCAATCGTTAAGAATGGAACTTCCAACCGTCAAGAAGGAATGTGATAAGTTATGAGAACAGGGTGAGGACACCGGCACTTCCTAGGATGAAGATGCCGTAACGGACGATGTTGCCCAGGGTGATGGAGATGATGGTGATCCACACGTTGGCGTGCATCAGACCGAGGATGATGTTGATGGCATTGCCGATGACGGGCAGGAACGAGAAGAATCCCATCCAGGCACCGCGGCCTCCCATGAAGCGTTTCGCCTTCTCCATGTTCTTGGGCGACACTTTCATGTACTTCTCTATCCACTCCATACGGCCCAGGTGGCCCATGTAGTAGCAGGTCATGCTGCCCAACGTGTTGCCCAGTGACGACGAGACGATGAGCATCACGGGGTCGAGCCCCACGTTGTAGAGGGCTATCAGCACCGCTTCGCTGGCGAAAGGTACCACGGAGCCGCCCAGGAAGGCTCCGATGAACATGCCTATGTGGCCGTATGAAATCAGAAATTGGATGAGTGTGTCCATATTTTAAATCCGACGAGGGCGATAAACAGCAATGCGCAAAGGATGAAGAAGGCGTTGGTCCAACGGCCGTGGGAGAGCGTGAAGAAATGTCCGCCAAGGATGCTGCTGCCGATGAACAGTAGCGGGAACAGCGCCTGATAGTCGCTGGGCTGAAGGATGATGAGCACCGACGTCCACAGCTGCAGGATGATGAGGAATCCCAAATGATAGCGGGTGCGAATCTTGTCGCTGAAGTTCTGCTGCACGCAGTTGATGCTGCTGACGATGGTCACCAGCCAGATGAACACCAGCGAGAGCTCGTCCACCAGGCTGAGCGCTGAATAGTCGGGCAACGTGGGCACCAGCTTGTTCCACAGCGTGGCGAAGATGTGCATCCGGTCCGTACAGAAGGCGTAGGCGAAGAGCAGCCAGTAGGGCGTGAGCAACCCCGCCAGGCTCGCCATGAAGGTGCGGGGCGTCATGGCCATATAGTTTATCATCGCCCCGAAAAAGAGGGGGATGAAAAAGAGCATGGGCGGGAAGAACAAACTGCCTATGGAGAGAAACATACAGCACTGGAAGGCGTAGCCCATTGCCTCCCGGTCCTGATAGGTGTGGAACAGACTCTGTATGCTCAGCAGCATGAAGGGTACCAATGCGCTGGTGACAGCCAACGTCTGGGGCGAGAGTAGCCCGGCAAACAGGAAGAACAGGGTGAGGTGAAAGCCCGTGTGTGTGCGGATGAGGGCGAAGGTGTTGTTGAGCAGCACCATCTGCAAGGTGGCGATGCACAACAGTACGTAGCCGATGATGTCGCGTAGCAACGCTCCCTTGACCACCTCCATCACCTGTTGCCAAATGTTGCTGCTGCTGACCTCGGAGATGGACGTGAAACTGCCCATCAGCCATAGCGCCGACACGACGATGATGACAACCGTGAGGGTAGCCTGCGCGGTTGTCACCTTCTCCTGTAAGTTATTGTTTCTGCTCATTCACTGTCGCTGCGGGTCGGGGGCCGATGCCGGTCGCCGTCGTCGCTTCTTGAACGTTAGTTGTCTGTTACAGGTCGAAACCGATGTCGCGACGGAAATATTTCTTTTCGAACTCTATTAGGTTGGCTCCGGCAAACGATTTGGCCAGGGCCTCCTCCTTGTTCGCTCCGTAGGAGCTGACGGCTATCACGCGTCCGCCGTTGGTCACCACCTGTCCGTCCTTCAGCGCGGTGCCGGCGTGGAACACGATGCTGTCGGTTATCTTCTCCGTTCCGCTGATGGCGTAGCCCTTGTGGTAAGCCTCGGGATAACCGCCGGAAACCAGCATCACGCACACGGCTGTGCGTGGGTCCACCTCCAGGGTCTTCTGGTCCAGTGTGCCAGTGGCAACGCCTTCGAACAGGTCCACCAGGTCGCTCTTGATGCGGAGCATTACGCTCTCCGTCTCCGGGTCGCCCATGCGCACATTATACTCGATGACCATCGGCTCGCCCTTCACGTTGATGAGTCCGAAGAAGATGAAGCCCTTGTACTCGATGTGCTCCTGGACCAGGCCTTCCACGGTGGGGCGGATGATGCGGTCCTCCACCTTCTTCATCCACGTCGCGTCGGCGAACGGGACGGGTGAGACGGAGCCCATGCCACCGGTGTTGAGGCCCTTGTCGCCCTCGCCGATGCGTTTGTAGTCCTTTGCCTCGGGCAATATCTTGTAGTGTCGGCCGTCGGTCAGCACGAACACCGAGCACTCGATGCCGCTGAGGAACTCCTCGATGACTACCGTGGCCGAGGCGTTGCCGAACATGCCGCCCAGCATCTCCTTCAGCTCCTTCTTTGCCTCGTCGAGGGTGGGCACTATCAGCACGCCCTTACCTGCGCAGAGTCCGTCGGCCTTCAGCACGTAGGGCGCCTGCAAGGTCTCCAGGAACGCGATGCCTTCGTCGATGTTGGCTGCCGTGATGCTCTTGTAGCCGGCTGTGGGGATGTGGTGGCGCTGCATGAATCCCTTGGCGAACTCCTTGCTGCCTTCCATCACGGCACCTGCCTTGGAGGGGCCGATGACGGGGATCCGGCTGAGGGCGGTGTCGTTCTTGAAGTAGTCGTACACGCCTCGCACCAGCGGCTCCTCGGGACCTACCACCACCATGTCGACGTGGTTGTCGAGCACGAACTGCTTCAGTGCGTCGAACGATTCCTTCATCGGTATGTCCACGTTGGTACCCACCTGTGCTGTGCCGGCGTTGCCCGGTGCTATGTAAAGTTTCTCCACTTTGGGACTTTGGGCAATCTTCCATGCCAGGGCATGCTCGCGTCCGCCCGATCCTAATAATATGATATTCATTGTTATGCTGGTTTTAATGTAATCTTCATTGTTTGTTGTCTTCTCTCGGTGTCCGCGTTACTTCAGGAAGTCCTCGAAGTAGCGGGTGATGTGCTCGTGCAGATGCACCCTGTCCTTGCCCATCATGTTGTGCCCGTGGCCGGGGTAGACGAAGAGGTCGGGGTGGGTGCCGTTGTCGATGCACGCCTTGATGAACGAGAGGGTGTGTTGCGGCACGCACGTGGGGTCGTTGCCTCCGTAGATAATCTGCAGCCGGCCCTTCAGGTTTCCAGCCTTCTCGTTTAGGTTCGCCTCTTTATATCCTTCGGGGTTGGCTTGCGGCGTGTCCATGTAGCGCTCGCCGTACATCACCTCGTAGTATTTCCAGTCGATGACCGGTCCGCCGGCCACGCCCACCTTGAACACATCGGGGTAGGTGAGCATCAGGTTCGTGGTCATGAATCCGCCGAAGCTCCATCCGTGCACTCCCAGTCGGTTGGCATCCACGTAGGGGAGGGATTTCAGCAGCTCCACGCCCTTCAGCTGGTCCTTCATCTCCTCGGTACCGAGGTGGCGGAAGGTGCAGTTCTCGAATGCCAGTCCGCGGTTCATGCTGCCGCGGTTGTCCACCGTCAGCATCACGTAGCCTTGTTGCGCCATGTAGACGTCCCAGCCGCGTGCGGCGTAGCGGTATGTTGCGCTGAGCATCTGTGCGTGAGGGCCGCCGTAGACGTAGATGATGGCGGGGTATTTCTTGTTTGGGTCGAAGTTCGTCGGCTTCAGCAGACGGTAGTAGAGGTCGGTCACTCCGTCGGCGGCCTTGATGGCTCCGGTCTCAATCTGCGGCAACTCATATTCCTTCCAGGGGTCGTCGGCTGTAAAGAGGTGTACGGCCTTGTTGCCGGCCACGCTCACCAGGTCGATGTTGCGCGGAACGTCCGGTGTGGTGTAGCGGTCGATGAGGTACTGTCCCGAAGCCGAGAGTTGCACCGTGTGCACACCGTCGCTGTTGCCGATGGCACGGCGCTTGCCGTTGACGGTGTTCACTGCGTAGACGTTGGTCTGCAGAGGCGAAATCTCCGTGCTGGCGATGATGACCTCTTTCTTCTTCGCATTGAAGCCGACAATCTCCTGCACCACCCAGTCGCCGGAGGTCAACTGGCGGGTTGCCACGTGCTCGCTATAGGTGCTGCCGAAGTCGTTGTGCTGCTCCTCGGCTGCAGTCGCTTTGGCGAGGTCCATCAGGTAGAGGTGGTTGTATCCGTCGCGCTGACTCTGGAAGATGAACTTCGTGTTGTCCCACGGCAGGAAGGTGAGAGGGTGTAGCGGCTCCACGTATTTCGGGTGGCTCTCCTCGTAAATGACTGCTTCACGCTTGCCGGTGGTGGCATCGTAGCACACCAGCTGCATCTCGTTTTGGTCGCGCACCGACTCCATCATGTAGACTTTCGTCTGCTCGGGGTTCCAGCTGATGTTGGAGAAGTAGCGGTCCGTGGGGTCGCCTGCCTGCAGGTAGACGGTGCGTCCGCTCTCCACGTCGTACACACCCACGGTCACCTTGTGGCTCGTCATGCCCGCCATGGGGTATTTGTCCGGCACTAGGGTGGCGATGCGTGGACTGATGTCTACCTGCGGATAGTCTGTCACCATGCTCTGGTCCATGCGGTAGAAGGCCAACAGGGTGCCTTTCGGTCCCCAAAAGATGCCTCCGTCGATGCCGAACTCGTTGCGGTGGACCGACTGTCCGTAGACGATGCCGCTCTCCGGTGCCTCGTCGGCTCCGGCCACGCAGACGGGTGCTGTCAGGGTGGTGCCTGGCTCCTGCATGGCGCTCACGTACAACTTGTTGTCTACCGTGAAGGCAAGCCGTTTGCCCTCTTTACAGAAGACGATGTTGTCGGCCTTCTGCAGCAGGGGCGTCACACCAACCACCTTCTTCGCCTCGAAGTCTATGCATATATAATATAAGGTAGAGGGCACGAGCATGATGGGCTCGTCCGCATAGGGGAAACTGCAGTTGTAGAAATGGTAGAGCGTGGGTGCCTTCTCACCCTTCGGTAGGGTGGTGGTGCTCAGGGCTCCGTTTATCTCCTCCAAGGTGAATAGGGTCCGTTCCTTCCCTGTCTTCGGGTCTACGGCCTTCACCTCTTCCACGTCGGGCTTGATGCACACGTCGCCCCACCACTGCACACCGGGCAGATTCTTGATGGAACAGTTGTAGTAGTTGCTGCCTCCCGGGATGAGGTCGTCCAGAGTGAAATGTTTCTTCTCTTGTGCCGTGGTTACCATAGTTGCCAGCGTAAACAAGATGAATAGTGCGTTAGTCTTCCACTTCATGATTGTCGTCTCCATTGTTTATGGGTCGCTTGGGGAGAGATTCGTCTCCATCCTTGCGGCTGAATGTACGTTTATGGTCTCTGTTTCCCTCCTTGCCGAAGCGGCTGCCGCGTCTCTCGCCGAAGGATGAGCGCTTGCCGCCCTCTTCGCGGTCCTTGTCGAAACGGGGCTTGCGGCGGTCGCCGAAGGAGGAGTGACCCTTGTCGCCGTCCTTACTGAAGCGGCTGCTGCGTCTCTCGCCGAAGGATGAACGTTTGTCGCCCTCCTCCTTGCCGAAGCGGCTGCGTCTTTCACCAAAGGAAGAACGTTTCTCGCCGTCGCCATCCTTGTCGAAGCGGGGCTTGCGACGGTCGCTGAAGGATGAACGTTTGTCGCCCTCCTCCTTGCCGAAGCGGCTGCGTCTCTCACCGAAGGCAGAGCGTTTCTCATCGTCTCCCTCCTTGTCGAAGCGGGGCTTGCGGCGGTCGCCGAAGGATGAGCGTTCGCCGTCGTCCTTGTGGCGGTTCACACGACTCTTGTAGGGCAGTTCGTCGCGTTTGGTCTTGAACTCCTCGGTGCTGTTTTGGCGAAACGCCTTGTACTTACCGTCGAATATCTGGTACTTGCGGAACTCGCACTCCAGCGCGCCGTTGTACAAGGGTATCTTCTCCGAAGGTTTCAGGCCTATCTGCTCGAAGCACTCCTCGCGGTAACTCAGTATCCACGCATCGTTGCCGGTGAAGGCATGCTTCAGCCGTTCGCCTATCATCTGGTAGAGTCCCAGTAGGTCGTCGGTGGAGATGCGCTCGCCGTAGGGCGGGTTGGTGATGATGATGGACTTCTCTGTGGGGGCCTCGAACTGCTGGAAGGCCTGCACCTTCAGTGTGATGTCCTTCGACAGTCCTGCCGCTTTCACGTTGTGGGTGGCTATGGTGTTGGCCTTCGGGTTGTTGTCGTAGCCATAGATCTTGTGCGTGAACTCCCGCTCCTGCGAGTCGTCGTTGTAGATGGAGTCGAACAATTCCTGGTCGAAATCGGCCCACTTCTCGAAGGCGAACTCCTTGCGGAAGATGCCCGGAGCGATGTTGCGGGCTATCAGTGCTGCCTCGATGGGTATGGTGCCCGAGCCGCACATGGGGTCTATCAGGTCGCACTCGCCGCGCCAGCCCGTCTGCAATATCATGCCGGCGGCCAACACCTCGTTGAGGGGAGCCTCCACGGCCTCCTGGCGGTAGCCTCTGCGGTGGAGCGACTCGCCCGAGCTGTCGAGCGACAGGGTGCATCTGTTCTGGGCGATATGGATGTTGAGGTTCAGGTCGGGGTTGTTGAGGCGCACCGAGGGTCGCTCGCCATGCTTCTCGTTGAAGTAATCCGCTATGGCGTCCTTCACGCGGTAAGCCACGAACTTCGAGTGGCGGAATTCTTCTGAGTAAACCACCGAGTCGACGGCGAAGGTCTTCTTCGTGTCCAGATACTGTTCCCACTCGATGGCCTTCACAGCCTCGTACACCTCGTCGGCGGTGTTGGCAGTGAAGTGTTTGATGGGTTTCAGAATGCGGATGGCCGTGCGCAGACAGAAGTTTGCCTTGTACATCAACTCCTTGTTGCCCGTGAATGAGACCATGCGGATGCCTATCTCGATGTTGTTGGCTCCCAAGGCGGTCAGTTCCTCTGCCAACACTCCTTCCAATCCCTGAAAGGTCTTGGCTATTAACTCAAATTCTTCCATATAGTTTTACAGATTCGTTTCTTCAATATATAAACAATGTCGGTCGTTCTTATTTGCGTTGCACGATGCGTGCGCCGGCAGGCACATTCTCCGTCACCCAGATGTTGCCGCCGATGGTGGCGCCCCGTCCGATGGTGATGCGTCCCAAGATGGTGGCGTTGGAGTAGACGATGACGTCGTCCTCCAGTATCGGGTGCCTCGCGATGCCCTTGATGGGGTTGCCGTTCTCGTCGAGCGGGAAGCTCTTTGCACCCAGTGTCACGCCCTGGTAGAGTTTCACGTTGTTGCCGATGATGGCGGTGGCGCCTATCACCACGCCCGTGCCATGGTCGATGGTGAAGTGGTGTCCGATGACGGCTCCCGGGTGGATGTCGATGCCGGTCTCGGAGTGGGCCATCTCGGTGATGATGCGCGGGATGAGGGGAACCTCCAGCAACAGCAGCTCATGGGCTATGCGGTAGTTTGTGAGCGCCTTGATGACCGGGTAGCAGCTGATGACCTCGCCGAAGTCGGTGGCTGCGGGGTCGCCGTTGTAGGCTGCCTCCACGTCGGTGGCCAGCGTGCTTCGCAGCTCCGGCAGCCGGCTGATGAGGCGTGCCGCCAGGCGTACAGCCTCCTCGCGTATGGTGAGTTGTCGGGCTTCGTCTTCCTCCTCCTCGCTGCAACCGAAACAGAGGCCTGCCTGTATCTGCTCGGCGAGCAGGTCGAACAGTTGCTCCGTGGCCACACCGATGTGGTACTTCAGTGTGCGGCTGTTGACCGTAGAGTTGCCGTAATATCCGGGGAACAGAATGGAGCGGGCCAGCTCGATAGCCTCCTGCAGCGCTTTGGCCGAGGGGAGCGGGTCACCATCCTTGTGTTGGTGAAACAATCCTTGATACGATGAAGTTTCCGAAAGCGCATCCACCGTTTGGTTCAGTATGTGCGTGAAGTTTATAGGACTCATGCTTGTGTACGCCGACTGTAATTTTTCTGCAAAGGAACGGAAAAAATACAGCTTAATCAAGAAAATGCGAGGTTATTACCGCCAAGTGTATTATTTTTGCCCTCTGTTGATACTGATACAAACCTGAGCCGGCCGTCCGGTGCGCTGATTCCGTCCCCTCCGTGGGACGTCTGCCGGCTGACGTAGAACCGGATGTGGATCGCTCCGTACGGCCGCCTGTAAAAAATAATATACTTATGGAGAATAAACTGATACACTCTGCGCTCCCGCTGTTGGGAGGCGTTGCGTTGGGATTTGCCATCCCGCTCTTCCAATCGGCCACCGACCCCGAGCCGGGCAGCTCGCCCAAGTCGGAGTTGCCCTTCTGCATCATCTCGCCTGCCGTGCCTACGGAAGTCACCTTCGCAGGCGAGCTGGTGGACCTCACCCGGGCGGACATGCGCGAGCGGATGGACCGCGAGCTTTCCTCCTTCACCTATCTGCATTCCACCACGATGTTGCTCATCAAGCGGGCCAACCGCTACTTCCCCGTAGTGGAACCCATCCTGCAGGCCGAGGGGGTGCCCGACGACTTCAAATACCTGATGGTGATAGAGAGCAACCTCGACCAGCTGGCCTGCTCGCCGGTGAAAGCCAGCGGCATGTGGCAGTTCATGGAGGCCACGGCAAAGAGCTACGGGCTGGAGGTGAACGCCAATGTGGACGAGCGCTATAATCTGCAGAAAGCCACCCGTGCCGCCTGCCGTTACCTGAAGTCCGCCTACGCCAAGTATCACGACTGGCTGACGGTGGCCGCCAGCTACAATGCCGGACAGGGCCGCATCTCACAAGAACTTGATCGCCAGCGGGCTGAGAAGGCCACCGACCTCTGGCTCGTGCCCGAGACCTCCCGCTACATGTTCCGTATCATGGCCATCAAGGAGGTCTTCTCCGACCCCGTGCGCTACGGCTTTGCCCTGCGTCGCGAACAGCTCTACCCGCAAATACCCTGCAAGCAGGAGACGGTCACCTCCTCCATTGCCGACCTGGCCGTCTACGCCCGTCAGCATGGCCTGACGGTGGCCCAGCTGAAGGAGGCGAATCCTTGGTTACGCGAGTATACGCTCCACAACAAGAGCGGGAAGAAGTATGTGATAGACCTTCCCGACGCTGCCGCTTTGCGCTACGACCCCAAGCGGACGAAGGCCCACAACAACCGTTGGGTGATTGACTGAGGAGCGTATGGGGCTCTTCGGGAAGACGATGGTATCGTGGCGTGACGAAGACCCTCCCCTTCAATCGGTTCTCCGGTTCGCTTGAGTGGTTGGTCGAGGAGTGGCGGTTTTATCTCTCTAGTTAGGAAAATCTATTTTCCCAGTCAGAAAAATATTTTTTCCTAACTGGGCATTTATCTTTACACCTATCCGAAACAGACCCCCATCTTGCGTCCCTCCACGATGAGCTCGTGGTCCGTCGGCACCAGCTTCAGCTTGCCGTTGGCCTCTTCCAGGGGGACGGAGGTGATGCTGTTGCCCTGCAACGACACCATGCGGCCGAACTCGCCCGAGGCAATCAGGTCCGCGGCGTGGCCTCCCATGCGGGTTGCCAGGTTGCGGTCGAACGAGGTGGGCGAGCCTCCCCGTTGGATGTAGCCCAGCACCATCTCGCGCGTCTCGAACCCCGTGGCTTCCTCTATCTGTCGTGCGATGAACTCTCCCGCCCGCTGCTTGGTGGGTGTGCTGACGGGGAGGCCTTCCGCCACCACCACGATGCTGTAGGGCTTGTTGCGCTTGCCTCGGCCGATGATGGTGTCGTACACGGGTTGCATCTCGTAGGCCAGCTCGGGAATCAGAATCACGTCGCCGCCTCCGGCCATACCGCTGTAGAGTGCTATCCATCCTGCCTTGTGGCCCATCACCTCTATCACCATCACCCGCTTGTGGGCGCTGGCGGTGGAGTGGAGCCTGTCGATGGCGTCGGTGGCGATGCTGACGGCCGTGTCGAACCCGAAGGATTGGTCCGTGCCCCACACGTCGTTGTCGATGGTCTTAGGTATGGAGACCACGTTGAGGCCCATGGCGGCCATCTTCGCCGCGGTTTTCAGCGTGCCGTTGCCGCCTATGCAGACGATGCAGTCCAGCCCGCGTGCCTTGATGTTCTCCGCCATCAGCGTGGGCTTGTCGATGGCGGAATGCTCGTTGTCGCGCTTCTTGAAGGGTTTCTCGCGCGAGGTGCCCAGGATGGTGCCGCCCAGGTTGAGCAGGCCCGACATGGACTGCTCCGTCAGCTGCTCCATGTCGTTCTCTATCAGTCCCAGGAATCCGTCGTGGATGCCGTACACCTCCATGCCGTAGTGGTTGATGGCCGTCTTGCACACACCCCGTATGGTGGCGTTGATGCCGGGGCAGTCGCCGCCCGATGTTAAGATACCTATTTTCATACCGTCAGTACATTATCTTGTATAGCGTTAAAACTTTCCGGTAAAGATAGGTATTTCCAAATCTTTACGCTACTTTTGCCGCTGAAAAATGAGTTTGTATAAGAGATTTTTATGATAGATACTACTCCAATGATAGGCAGGCTGTTCGTTTCACGGCAGAAGGCCATCGATTCTTATTCTATAAATCCGGCAGAGATTCAGCATAACGTGCTGCAGCACCTCGTAGGCAAAGCTACCGACACAGAGTGGGGCTCGGCTCACCAGTATGCCAACATACGCACCTACGGCGATTTCCAGAGCCGCGTGCCGGTGCAGACCTACGAAGAGGTGAAGTCCTACGTGGAGCGCATGCGCCACGGCGAGAGCGACGTGCTGTGGCCGGGCAAGGTGAAATGGTACGCCAAGTCGTCGGGCACCACCAACGACAAGAGCAAGTTCATCCCCGTCAGCCCCGACGGACTGAAGCGCATCCACTACGCCGGCGGCATGGACTGCGTGGCGGCTTACCTGCGCAACAACCCGCAGAGCCGGTTCTTCTCGGGCAAGGGACTCATCCTGGGCGGTAGCCACGCTCCCAACTACAACGTGAAGGACTCCCTCGTGGGTGACCTCTCCGCCATCCTCATCGAAAACATCAGTCCGTTGGTCAACCTCATCCGCGTACCCAAGAAGGAGATAGCTTTGCTGAGCGACTTCGAGGTGAAGATGGACAAGATTGCCCGCAGTACCATAAAGGCCAACGTCACCAACATCTCCGGTGTCCCCTCGTGGATGCTGGCAGTGCTGAAGCGTGTGCTGGAGATTACCGGCAAGACGGGCCTCGAGGAGGTGTGGCCCAACCTGGAGGTCTTCTTCCACGGAGGCATCAGCTTCGCCCCTTACCGTGAGCTCTACAAACAGCTCATCCGCAGCGACAAGATGCACTACATGGAGACCTACAACGCCAGCGAGGGATTCTTCGGTGTGCAGACCGACCCCACCACCTCGTCCATGACGCTGATGATAGACTACGACGTGTTCTACGAGTTCATGCCGATGGAGGAGTTCGGCCGTCCAAACCCGACGGTAGTGCCCCTCGAGGGCGTGGAACTCAACAAGAACTACGCCATGCTCATCAGCACCTCGTGCGGACTGTGGCGCTACATGATAGGTGATACGGTGAAGTTCACCGGCAAGACGCCCTACCAGTTCGTCATCACCGGCCGCACCAAGCATTTCATCAATGCCTTCGGCGAGGAGCTGATAGTGGACAATGCCGAGAAAGGCCTCGCCAAGGCGTGCGCCGAGACCGGTGCCCGCGTGCTGGATTACACCGCAGCGCCCGTCTTCATGGACGCCAACGCCAAGTGTCGCCACCAGTGGGTCATCGAGTTCGAGCAGGAGCCCGACTCGCTGGAACACTTCGCCACTGTGCTCGACAAGACGCTGCAGGAGATCAACTCCGATTACGAGGCGAAACGCAGCAAGAACGTTACCCTGCAACCGCTGGAGCTGGTGAAGGCACGCCCCAACCTGTTCCACGACTGGTTGAAGTCCAAAGGCAAACTGGGTGGACAGCACAAGGTGCCCCGCCTGAGCAATACGCGTGAGTACATCGACGAACTGTTGCTGCTCAACCAATAAACGCATGAACAAGAAACGCTCCATACGCAACAAATGGATGGGAGGCGCATCGGCTGCCCTCTTCGTGCTCCTCTACTCGTGTGCCAGCATCGGCACACCCGACGGAGGCATGTACGACGAGACCCCGCCCGTGGTGCTGAAGACCACGCCCGAGATGAACGCCCTCCACAACAAGGTGAAGAAGATCTCCATCGAGTTCGACGAATACATCAAGCTGGAGAACGCCAGCGAGAAGGTCGTCATCTCGCCCGCCCAACTGGAGCAGCCCGAGGTGAAGGCCAACGGCAAGAAGGTGGAGGTGGCGCTGATGGACACCCTGAAGGCCAACACCACCTACACCATCGACTTCGGCGATGCCATCGTGGACAATAACGAAGGCAACCCCTTCGGCGACTATACGTTCACCTTCTCTACCGGCGATGTGCTCGACACCATGCAGGTGGCCGGCACCGTGCTCGACGCCTCCAACCTGGAGCCCGTGAAGGGCATGCTCGTGGGGCTCCACTCCAACCTCGAGGACTCCGCCTTCGTGAAGATTCCCATCGAGCGCGTGGGACGCACCGACAGCAAGGGACACTTCTCCATCCGAGGTGTGGCGCCCGGCACCTACCGCATCTATGGTCTGTCGGACATCAACCAAAACTTCATCTTCGACCAGAAGACCGAGATGATAGCCTTCACCGATGACCTGATAGTACCCTCGTCGAAGCCCGACGTGCGCAACGATACCCTTTGGCGCGACACTATCACCATCGACACGGTGAAAGTAGTACACTACACCCACTTCCTGCCGGACGACATCGTGCTGCGCGCCTTCAAGGAAACCAACACGACGCAGTATATGGTGAAGAACGAACGGCTGCTGCCCACCAAGTTCTCGTTTTACTTCTCCGCCCAGGCCGACACGCTGCCTGCGGTGGAGGGTCTCAACTTCGACGCCACCGATGCCTTCGTGCTGGAACACTCGCTGCACAACGATACCATACATTATTGGATAAAGGACTCCACGGTCTACAATCTCGACACGTTGGCCATGCGCGTCTCCTACCTCTACACCGACACGCTGGGACAACTCGTGCCGCGTACCGACACCCTGGAACTGTCGCCCAAGACCACACGCAAACAGCTGCAGAAGGCCGCCGACGACAAGCTGGCCGAGTGGAGGAAGCAACTGAAGAAACGATTGAAGAAAGACCCGAACGACCCGGATACCATACCGCCCATCGACTTCCTGAAGGTGAAGGTGGACGCCCCGTCGAAGTTCGACATCTCCAAGAACGTGCACATCAGCTTCGAAGAGCCACTGACGTTCTTCAATGTCGACGCCCTGCATCTGGAGCAGAAGGTTGACACGCTGTGGAACATCATCCCCTTTGAGCTGGAGATGGACACACTCACCCAACGCGACTATACCCTCTACGCCGAGTGGCGACCCGAGCAGGAATACAAGCTCACCATCGACTCGCTGGCCTTCACCGGACTCTATGGCAAGTTTTCCGACGACAGCCAACACTCGTTCAAGGTACGCTCGCTCGACGAGTACAGCGCCCTGTTCGTCCACATCCCCCACGCCGACACGTGCATCGTGGTGCAGGTGATCGATCAGAAGGAATCCGTCGTGCGACAGGCCCGCATCAAGGACGACCGCGCCGACTTCTTCTTTCTGGAGCCGGGTAAGTGCTACCTGCGCCTCTTCTACGACCGCAACGGCAACGGCCTGTGGGACACGGGACTCTATGAGGAGAAGCGCCAGGCCGAGGAGGTCTACTACTATCCGAAGGTAATCGACCTGAAGGCCATGTGGGAGGTGGAGCAGGACTGGGACCTGAGTGCCGCGCCTCTGACGCAGCAGAAACCCAAGGAACTGACCAAGCAGAAGGCTGACAAGCAGAAGCAGACAGCCCATAGCCGCAACGAACAACGTCTAAAAGATAAGAACAAGTGATGAAGAAGACTATTTGGTTGACCCTCTGTATGTGTCTGTGCGGACTCGTCACCTACGCCCAACACGGCGTGGAGAACAAGGCCATGCAGGCAGGCGAGTCGCTCACCTACGACTTGCATTTCAACTGGAAATTCGTGTGGGTGAAGGCTGGCACGGCCAACATGAAGACCGTGGCCACTACCTACCAAGGCAAGCCTGCCCTGCGCACACACCTGCAGACCAAGGGCAACAAACGGGCCGACTTCTTCTTCATCATGCGCGACACGCTGGAGTCCACCATGTCGCCCGACCTCGTTCCCTACCACTTCCGCAAGGGAGCCGAGGAGGGAAAGAAGTATACCCTCGACGAGGTGACCTTCACCTATGCCGACGGACTGACCCACATCAAACAGTCGCGCAAGAAGCAGGGCAAGCCGGCCAAATATTCCGAGACAACTGAGCACCGCTGCGTTTACGACATGCTCAGCCTGTTGGCCCGTGCACGCTCCCTCTCTGCTGACGGCATGAGGGTGGGTCACAAACTCGTCTTCCCCATGGCCACGGGTGCTAAGGTGGAGGACCAGATCCTCATCTATCGCGGCAAGGAGCGCTTCAAGGCGGACAATGGCGTGGTCTACCGCTGCCTCGTATTCTCTTTGGTGGAGTATAAAAAGAAGAAAGAGAAAGAGGTCATCACCTTCTACGTGACCGATGACGACAACCACCTGCCCGTGCGGCTCGACCTCTACCTCAACTTCGGCAGCGCCAAGGCATTCCTCACCCACGTGGAGGGCAACCGCCACCAGCTGACCTCCATTGTGAAGGACGAGTGAAAATAATCTCCCGAAAAGTGTTGTGAGTCAGAAATAATGCCTATCTTTGCAGCCGCTAACAAAAGTTTATTACTAATTATTATTCAAAGATCATGTATTTAGATCAAGCAAAGAAAAAAGAAATCTTTGGACAATACGGAAAGTCTAACACTGATACTGGCTCAGCTGAGTCCCAGATAGCATTGTTCTCATACCGTATTTCCCATTTGACGGAGCACCTGAAGGCGAACCGTAAAGATTATAGCACAGAAAGAGCATTGACAACTTTGGTAGGTAAGCGCCGCGCGTTGCTCAACTACCTGAAGGAGCGTGACATCGAAAGATATCGTGCTATCGTTAAGGCTCTCGGTCTCCGTAAGTAATCGCAGGCTGCTTGTAAGAGACAAAGGCGCCGCTTCCCCGAAAAGAAGCGGCGCCTTTTCGCGTCTTGTCTACTGGATATTCTTACTTCTTCTTCCCCTTGTTCTCCCGTCCAAAGATTCCACTCTCTCCATCCCCGCTCCGGGACGGATTGGGTGGGGCGAAGTATACCTTATTTATATAGAGACCGTCACCACCTTGCTGCTGGATGAGTTGCCGCTCTGCTGCACTTGTATCTGTACGGGGATGCGCTCCTTCAACTCCTCCACGTGGCTGATGATGCCCACGTGGCGACCGTTTTTCTTGTGCAGCGTGCGCAGGGTGGCGATGGCGCTCTGCAGCGGTTCGCCACTGAGGGTGCCGAAGCCTTCATCGATGAAGAGCGTGTCAACGGCAAACTGGTGGCCGATGTCGCTCAAGGCCAGGGCCAGCGACAGGGAGACGAGGAAACTCTCACCGCCCGACAGGGTGCTTGCCGCACGCGAGGCGTAACCTTGGTAGGCGTCCTCTATCAGGATGACGAATGTGCCTGTCACCACCCTCAGCGTGTAGCGGTTCGTCAGGGTCTTCATGTAGGCATTGGCGGTGTGGATGAGGCTCTCCAGTACGTAACTCTGCGCTATTTTCTGGAACGTCTTGCCTGTGGAGCAACCAATCAGGTTGTTCATCCGGTTCCATCGGTTGTAGTCCGCGCAGAGTTTCTCTATGGAGAGGCCCAGCGATTCCCGCTTCTTCTTGTTCGCCTCGTTCGTCTGAAGCCGTTGCATCAGCTTGCCCCGCTCCTCGTCCAGCAGTCGCAGGTCGTTGTCCAGCTGGAGTATCTGTTGGCTCAGCGTCTCCATCATCTGCTGTTTCAAGGCTTTTGTCTCCTCGTTTTCTTCCTCCATCTTCGGCTTTGCTGCGAGGTGTGCTCGCAGCTCCCGTTCGGCGGCGGCTAGCATCTCTGCCTGGGTCTTCACTTCTGTTCGGCACCGCTGCAGACGCTCGTTTGTCTTGGCGATGTCGCTCTGCGGGATTTGGTTCAGCTGGGCAAGCAGGGTGTCGTCGTACGTTGGGTTCGCTGCGTAGTAACCGCTGAGCTTCTCCTCCAGCTCCTTGCATTGGGTTGTCGCTTCACGTTGCTGGGCGCACCATCCGGCTACGTCGCTCTTCAGCGTGTTGACGGACTTCAACAGATTCGGCACCTCGTGGGGAGCGATGGTTGTCGCCTGCCGGGCAAAGCCTGTTGCGGAGTGGTGTGGCTGCCCGACCATCGTGGCGGCTGACGGGGCCTCTACGCCCATTGCCGCAAGCTCTTGTGGAATAGTCTGCTCCATCTCGTCCAGAGCCTGACGAACCAACGTGGCGGTCTGTCGCTGTTGCTCCAACGCAGTGCCGAGTGATTGCCGTTGCGTGACGCTCCGCTGGTATTGCTGCGCCTTCGCTGTCAGCTCCTTTTGAAAGCGGGCGGGGTCTATGCGCCAGTCCGTCTCCCATAGTGCGGGGCTGATGACGGCACTAATGTCCTCTTGGGCCCGCTTCGCCCGCTCCTCGTTGATGCTTATCTCTTTCCTTGCCAGTTCGATGCTCCTGTCGCACTGTTCCCGCTCCTCCTTCTTCCGTAGCGAGGCCTCCGTCAGCCGCTGCACATCCTTTTGCAAGCGCTCCGCAGTGTTGCGCATCTCACGCACGAGCTTGTCCAACGCTTCGCCGTCGGCAATGCGCTTCTCCAGGGTAGCGATGGCGGCTCCGCAGGCTCGGTCCAGTTCGTCGAGTGGCTGCAGCCCCTTTTGCGGGTCGAGCTGCAGTGTCTGGTAGTCGGTGAGTATCGTCTGCTCCGTCGCCTTCTGCGACGTGTCGCTGTCGAACAGCCGTCTCTCGCGGTTGTACGTCTCCGTGTCCACCTTCAGGTGCGCCTCCATGGTGCGGTATTTGTTCGTCAGCTCTTCCAGTACCTGCTCGCTTGCCTTGAACGCCTTCTCTGCCTCGGCATAGAGTTCGTCGAACTCCGCCTCTTGGAGCACGTTCGTTACCTCGGCCTGGCACACTGGGCAGCGGTCGCCCACCCGCAAGCGGCTGCGTATGGCCTTGGCGAAGTTGTTCACCGTGTCCTTCTGTCGGTTCAGGTGCTCCTCGCACTCTGTCTTCTTCTGCTTGGCGGCTCGTGCCACGGGGATGAGCTCGTTCAGCTGCGTCTGCTCCTCGGTGATGCGGGCTTGCAGTTGCTTCAATGTCGTCTCCTTCTGCTGCCGTGTCTGACGGATGTCCTGCAGTCGGGCGTAATGTTCCCGCGTCAGTTCTATCCGTCGGCGTATCTCTTTCTTTGCGTCGTTCTCTTGTCGCAGTGCCGGCAAGTTCATGTCGGTCAGTTCCGCTTCTCGCATCTCCAACGAACGCTTCTGCTCTTCATAGGCTTCGCTCTTCTCGGCTTCGGCCTTTTGTGCCTCTTCCATCCCTTTCTGTGCTGCCTGCAGTTTCGCCTGCAGCCGGGCCACCTCTTTCGCTTTGTCGGCAGCCTCTTGCTGACTCTCGATGAATGTCTGCAGATGGATGGCGACGGAGTCGGCCTGTTCGTAGACGGTTTTCCGCTCCTTCTCCTGCTCCAGGTAAGCATCCATCTCCGCCATCTCTTGCTCCGTGCGGGCGTTCTGTTGCTCTGCCCATGCGGCTCCTGCCTGCAGGTTTCGTAGCCGGTCGGACAACTTGTTGCTGTCTGCCTTCAGTCGCTCCATCCTTAGGATCGTCTCTTTCTGTCGGCTCAGCCAGCCGCGTGCCTCTATCGTCTCGTTCCATTGGTTGACGATGGTGTCCCAGCGGCGGAACTCCTCACTCTCCACCACGCCCTGTGCTTTTGCGAGGCTTCCTCTTGTCTCCTCCACCTTCTTCCGCTTCTCCGCTTCAGTTTCCAGCCACTGTTGTTTGGCCTGCTGCTGTTCTTTCAGGGTCTTCATCTCCGCATAGCTTTGCTGCAACTGCTTCATCTCGCCAACTAGAGCCTCCACCTCCTCGTCCGTCAGCACGGCGATGGCGTCGGCTTTGTTCTTGGCTGTCATCCACGATTCTTTGCGCCGCTGCGTCTCTGCATAGATCTTCGCTCCTATTTTCGAGTAGATGTCCATGCCGGTAATCTTCTCCAGAATGGCGGCTTTCTCATCGTCCTTGCTGTTTAGGAAGCGGGTGAACTCGCCCTGTGCCAGCATTGTGGTGCGGCAGAACTGTTCGAAGGTCAGCCCCACAGCTTCGCTAATCTCTTGCCGGATGTCCGCCTGCTTGCTGAAGGTCTGCTCCTTTCCGGCTTTGGTCACTGTCAGTTCCCAACCCGCCGGTTGCAGTCTGCCGCTCACTTTCTTGTACGCGCGGTACACGGTCCAGCTGGCAGTGTAGGGGCAGCCGTTGTTGCCTTCGAAGGTCAGTGTGATGTTACCCTCGGCGGTGTTCTTGCGCAGCATCTGTCGGGTGTCCTTTATGCCCACCTGGTTATCCCCATCGCGTGTATTGCCCTCCATCTCCGTGTGGTGCATGCGTGGGGTGTCGTTGAACAGGGCCAGGCAGATGGCGTCCAGTATGGTGGACTTGCCAGAGCCGGTGTTGCCGGTGATGAGGAACACCTCGCTCTGAGCGAGCGGTGCGCCATCGAAGTCAATCTTCGCATCCTCGATGGATGCTATATTGTGTATGTGAAGCTGTTTGATTTTCATGGTTCGGTCTCTTTAGATGCGTTCTTCTTCGTCAATCAGTCGGCAGGCCTCGTCGAAGACGGCCTCCATCTCCTCGTCGAAAGTCACCCCTTCGCTCTCGAGATAGCGCTTGGCAATCTCCTTCGGGTGGGTCACGCGGAACTCCTGTACCGATAGGGCCTGTGCGTCGGCAGCGTCGGCATTGACCTTGCGCACGGCGTTGATGAGGCAGAACCGGCAGCTCTTCTCCTTCGCTATCTGTTCCGCCTCGCCTTTGGCCTCGGCCGGTAGGTAGTCGTCTACCTCCACGTTGAGGCGGATGTAGGCGGGGTTGTCGTTGGGGAACTCCTGCAGGGCAGCGCGTGCTTCGTCCCAGGTGGAGAAAGCTTCGCCCGGACGGGGCAGGGTGACGAGCGGGTAGGGATTGCTGATGGGAATCTCCTTCACCATGGGGCGGTCGCCGTGGACGGCAATCTCCACGATGCTCACCGTGTGCTCAAAGTCCTCGTCGAAGCTGACGGGTAGGGGAGTGCCGCTGTAGCGCACATTGTGATGACCCGTGTGGACGAACTGTTTGCAGTGGACGTGTCCCAGTGCGAGGTAGTCGTAGCCGCTGCCCAGCTCGCTGATGGAGAGCGACTCAATGCCGCCCACCTCGCGTTCGGTGGCGTTGTCGTGCCCCGTTCGGATGCAGCCGTCCACGGTGGTGTGTGCCATCATGACGACGGGCAGCTGGGCCGTGTTGCGCCGTTCCACCGCATCGAGGAGCTGTTGGAACAGCCCCTCCGGCATGCTGCGCCCGTTGCAGTAGGGCACAGCGACGACGAAGGCTTTCCCAGGAACTTCGATGATGAGGTTCTCCGGGCCGTCTTTGTCCACGGCCCCTACGGTGATGACGTTGTGGCGGAGCCAGGGGGTGTGGAAGATGTCGTGCCGCGAGGCGCTGTCGTGGTTGCCGGCCGTCACCACGATGCGCATCTCCGGGCAAGCCTCGTGAATTTGCATCATCCCCTCGGCGAACATCTTTTGCACGGCGGCCGAGGGTTGTGCCGTGTGGTACACGTCGCCGCAGAGCAGGAACAGGTCCGGCTGTTCCTCCCGCACGATGTCCGCCATCTGGCGCAGCATGTCCGTCTGCTCGCGCGCGCGTTCATTATTATATAGTATATGTCCCAAGTGCCAGTCACTTGTGTGTAATAGTCTCATGATGCCTATGCTTTTAGTTCATCAGCAAAGCTACAAATAATTTGGAAATGTCCCTGCATAACGCGTGTATTCCTGATGTAACGGGACAGCATCGTGGACTAATTTCACATTCTTGCGTATTTTATCCGTTTTTTTTTTTTTGATTCCATTTGCATTTGTTATATTTGCGCCGTATTTGTATCCATCTGTATGGAACGTGATACGGGATATAGTCATTTTAAGTATAACTAAAACAAAAACAAGCGACATGAAAAAGTTATGTTATTTAGCGTTCGTTGCCCTCGTTGCTGTGGGCTTTGTTAACTGTGGTTCAAAGAAATCTTCAGACGGTTCGGCTGCTTCTGCTGAGTCTGAGGCTCCTGATGCTTTCAAGGCATCTAGCGATGCAGAAAAGCAGATTGTTGAATTAGGTATGGCTGCTTTCAAGGCTCTGATGGAAGGTGGAGACATTGCACAGTACACCGAGC